>NZ_JAPPTO010000004.1:0-293784 GCF_027587135.1 Vibrio sp. MM46 | reverse complement strand
AGATAAATGTGATGATTGTTTATGCAATGTAGGAATATACTTACGTTGAATTTAGCACCAATAATTAATTTTGCTTTATAAAACGAGTTGAAATACGAGTTTCATCACGCTATTGTGTTGCAAATATACAAATTACAAATCAAAAACCTATAATTTGCTTGCTTTTAAAAGGTTGGTCGAATCATGAAACTACAATTCGAAAATATTGTTTCGTTCGTAGCTGTAGTTGAGGAAGGTTCATTTAGCTCCGCTGCTCGTAAGCTTGGAAAATCCCAATCTACTGTTAGCACTGCTGTTCAGAATCTTGAGTCAGACTTAGGCTTCAATTTATTTAATAGGCAAAATTCAAAAGTCTGGTTGACTGAGAAAGGGAAGCGTCTATTTCATTTATCCGCACCCGTTGTATCAAGGTACCGAGAATTGATTACAACAGCGATACAAATGAATATTTCAGAACAAATTGTTTACCGTGTCGGGATCGATCCATTGGTATTCAATAAAGATGTAAAAAAAACACTGTTGGATTTCTCGGAAGCCTTTCCAAATGTCGATTTGGTAGTAGTCACCAAGCCAAGCTTTATTTTGGGAAATTACATCAACGAGGGAAAAATAGATCTTGCCTTGGGGAACCCATACCACAAAACAAACAACGACTTTAACATTGACGAATTGTTTCACGTTAACTGTTGGTGGGTTGCACATGAAGATTTAGCCTCAGTGACCAGTAACCCTTCTCAGCGTGTTCTTCTTATGGATGGATGCGAAGAGTTGCTCAACTTATCGAACATTGCCTCATATAACTTGTGGAGATTGGACGATTTAGGCACGATTCTCGATTTATGCAAAGCTCAAAGAGGCATGGCATTTTTACCAGAATTTCTTATTGAGAAGAACATGAAAGAGAATAAGCTAAAGATCATTACCGACCATCCCGACTTTTTTGGCAAGAGAGTTGTCGCCTCCCTTTTCTGGCCGGTGCATTCTGACTTTGGTTTGTTTAACCAATGGATCAAAGGTGAACTGCAGACTTGCGTAAGCAAAAAACAGACTTTTATTGCTGACTTAGCGCAGTAGTAAAAGCGACCTCATTGTACAAGCTGCTGTTCTAAAAACAGGATAAAAAAAGAGCCGCTCATCGCGGCTCTTAGTCTTTTTAATCTCTTAAAAACAAAGAGTTAATTTTTACTAAAGACTGTCTTCTCTTATTCGTTGATGATCATCTACAAAAGTGATGTCCACTCGCCTCTATAAAAGCATCAAGTAAGTTATAGCAACGTTGTTGAGAAGAACTTATCAAGCTTAATGACAGCTTGATCAACATACTTGGTTTGATCATATAAGTCGAAATGTTGCGCACCTTCAATCTTAAACAATTCAGCGTCAATACCAGCATCTTTGCCACGTTTTACTGCAACTTCGCTGAAGTATGCTGATAGCGCCTCTGTACCAACAATGGCTAAGAAAGGTGTATCTCCCAGTAATGCCATATTTTCTGATGGATTATAGGCATAGCGCGTATCTAGTGACATTGCAGCGCGCATAGGTGAGTAGTTTTCCGCACCACCGCCACGTGCAGGGTTACGATAGTAATCTGCAGCACGCACCCAAAACTCATTCATCGATTTGGCTTTTTCTGCCGATGGGATTCCATCAACAAGCACAACCTCGCCGGTTTCGTAATACTTCTGGCGCGCATCACTAGCCATTTGAATTTGTTGGCGATATTGTTCAACAGGATCACCGGTAAGTTGGTCCATATATTGTGTTGCACCACCCATGCCGTAGTCAGTAAAGTCAACAAAACCGCTAACTGTCGCGACTGAATCTAAGCGGGTATCCTGCATCGCAACTTGCAAGCTGTAACCAGCACCTGAACAGATCCCCAGTTCACCGATACGCTGAGAGTCAACACCTGGGAAATGACTCAAAAATGTAATGGCATTTTTGATATCTTCAACTTTCATTGGCGCATTTTCCATACCACGTGGATAGCCGCCACTTTCACCATAAGTACGATGGTCAAAAGCTAAGGTAATGTAACCTTTCTTTGCCATTTTTTCGGCATAAATACCTGCCGTTTGCTCTTTCACACCGCTAGCTGGCGTAATGACCACTAATGCTGGATAGTTTTTGCTCTTATCATAATTTGGCGGTAGAAACACATTGCCAGCAATACGAACATTTTCGCTAAGGAAAGCAACTTTATTCTTACCATCATGATAGTCAGCCCCTAAGAAGGTTTCTGCTGCTACAGATGTTGTACCTAAAACAGCACTAGCAACTAATGAAAGGGCAATTAACTTTGTAGTTTTCATATCTTACTCCATTGATTTCTGAGGTTTACAACGTTCCCCGTTGCAACAGAGGTATGTTATGAAAAAGCACTGATGTTGATATATAGCAATTAAATCAAATCACTGTTGCTATGCAACAACAATATAAAGATATATACAGAAGTAGTCACCATAAGACCCTAAGTAAGGTGTGACTTGATAAGTTAGAGAGATAACTTAAAGCATGGCGAGAAAGTTTGGTTAGGTGCTAACCGCCGCCCTCACCCCTCATCTTAATGAAGTCAATAAATGCGTCGAGGTGCAACAGCGAGCAAACTATAAGTTTCACCACTAACCAAATTTTGATGAAAAGAACTCAATTAAAATAGTCAGTTAACTCGGAAGAGAATACGATGCCATCGAGCTGGTTTTGTTCGCATAAAGACTTGAGATGATCGGTACAGTATAAATTTGCCACACCTTCCAATCTCGTGGGGTTACCAACTTTGACCACTTCCCCCCCGAAAACGTGTCGTTATGCTCTTCTCTAGTCTCTTTATCAACATCAACTTGGACAGCATGATCTTCAAACCACCAGTTCTGTTACTTCTTTGTTTAACAACACAATTTACGCAAAAAAAAGAGCCGCTGTTAGCTAGCGGCTCTTAACTATTAGAAATTTCCGATATTCAGTCGACTTATTCTTTACCGAATACGTTGTTTTCTTGCTCTTGCACGCGGATGAACGTAGTTCGCTTGGTTAGCTCTTTAAGCTTTGCTGCACCTACGTAAGTACATGTTGAGCGAACACCACCAAGGATGTCTTGGATAGTGCCGTGAACACTGCCACGGTATGGCAATAATACGGTTTTACCTTCAGCTGCACGGTAACCAGCAACACCACCAGAGTGCTTGTCCATCGCGCTCTTAGAAGACATACCGTAGAACTTCATGAACTTCTCGCCGTCTTTCTCAATGACTTCGCCGCCTGACTCTTCGTGGCCAGCAAGCATACCACCTAGCATGACAAAATCAGCACCGCCACCGAATGCCTTCGCTACATCACCCGCACATGAACAGCCACCATCACCGATGATCATACCGCCAAGACCGTGAGCTGCGTCGCCACATTCGATGATTGCAGAAAGTTGTGGGTAACCAACACCGGTTTTGACGCGAGTTGTACATACAGAACCAGGACCGATACCTACTTTCACGATGTCTGCACCAGCAAGAATCAACTCTTCACACATGTCACCAGTTACGACGTTACCAGCAGAAATAACCTTGTCTGGGAATTCAGCACGAACACGTTGTACGTACTCCACCAAATGCTCTGAGTAGCCGTTCGCGATGTCGATACAGATGAAGATGAACTCATCAGAAATCGCCATGATGTCTTTAGTTTTTTGGAAGTCTGCATCAGACGTGCCCGTTGACACCATCACGTTGTTTAGCGTTGTTTTGTCTGCTGTTTTCGCAAACTCTGCCCAGTCTTCAACTGTGTAGTGTTTGTGAACAGCGGTCATTACACCATGCTCTGCTAGCGCTTTAGCCATTGCAAAGCTACCAACCGAATCCATGTTAGCCGCAATTACTGGTACGCCAGACCATTGACGACCACTATGCTTGAATGTAAAATCGCGGGTTAAATTTACTTGAGAACGGCTCTTAAGGGTAGAACGTTTCGGGCGAAACAGTACATCTTTAAAACCTAACTTAAGTTCTTGTTCGATACGCATTGTGTAATTCCTTGATTCATAAGTATATGTGTCATCTCAGAGTGCGTAGTGGAATCGTTGGCAGACGAGTTCACTGTTCTTCGGACACAAAAAAACCGGAGCGTTGGCAGACGCTCCGGTTTTCAGCATTATAGGCTGTGATTTATTTCCTACAAGTCTGATATTTGAATTTTTTTTGTGATACCATCTTGGAAATCGCATATCAAAAACACCTCCCCTCTTCCCAAAATCGCAACTTAATTAACAATATCAAACAGTTAAAACGCTCGATTATTTTATCCTTTGCGCAAACCTTTGCGTCATTTTCATCGTAGGTTACCGTTTAACTTCTCATAAACGCTCAAAATAACGCCAAACGAACCCAGTTATTGCGACTCTTCAAAAAATATTTCTTCAAATTTTTCATGCCCAACATCACTTTTTTGCCTCTTCTTGAAAGCGAATGAGCTAAAAAAGCTCTGTTCAGTTCTTTGGTGTGTTGATGGCACATCGAAGAGATTCGATAACGTCACTCGCCAACAAGCCAACTTCACCACTTTGCTGGACATTAATATCGGCTGCATGACTATGAAGTATCACGCCTAAACGAGCCGCCACAGCAATAGGAAGTCCTTTTGCAAGTAACGCAGCAATCACACCAGACAAGACGTCTCCCATTCCCCCACTCGCCATCCCAGGGTTACCCGCGAGACAAACATACATTCTGACACCGTCATAGATAAGAGTGCCCGCGCCTTTGAGTACAACAACCCCACCGTAGCGTTCATGAAGCTGCCTCGCCGCTGCAAAACGATCCTGCTCTACCTCTTTTGTTGAAACATGGAGCAAGCGTGCAGCTTCTCCGGGGTGCGGTGTCATAACGCGTTGCTCGTCTCGTAAAAACACGACATCATTTCTCTGATTGAGCATAGCAAGGATGTTTAGTCCGTCAGCGTCCACCACTTTGAGTTTGTTTTTCTGAGATAAGAATTGATATGCCTGATGTGCCCATTCATCTTGCCCAAAACCAGGACCAAAGACGAGAACATCAGCCCAACGACTACGCTTAACCAGCTCGTTATCGGTGTCTTTGAGCTCATCAAGTGTAATGCCTCGACTCATTATTTCTGGAGCTCCCACTTGTAACGGTAGTAGCGAGCTTGGATAGGTAATCGCTGCAGTTAAACCCGCCCCTGTTCTCGCTGCGGCAGAAGCACATAATCGAATCGCGCCTGCCATACCTTGATTACCTCCTACACAGAGGAGTTTCCCGTTATCGCCTTTATGGACAGTGGCTTTCCTTTCCGGTAGCAGTCTACCGATAATCTGATGATCAATACCTAACGCGCTTTCTTCTTCAATCGACTCGAACTCGACGTTCACACCTAAGCCGGAAAAATGTAGGTCTCCAACGTAATCTCTTGCTTGCCCCGTGCACAAACCTTGCTTTACACCAATAAATGTCACGGTATGGTCTGCACGAATAGCCTCTCCCAAAACGGCGCCAGTATCAGCACTTAGACCCGATGGCACATCAATAGCGATTACAGGACAATGGACTTGATTGATTTGCTCTATATAGCGACGAGAGTCGGCTCTGACTTCTCCCACTAACCCTGTCCCTAACATGCCATCGATAATCACATCAGCTTCTAACAATGCAGTGTGCCAATCATCCCAAGCACTGCTCTCTCCATCGCTAGCTTGCCAATCTTCGAACGCTCTCAGAGCATCACCTTTCAAGGTTAAAGGGTCACCCAACTGAAACACGCGTACATTCAGCTGTGCCTGCTTTGCTAGAGTGGCAAACACATAACCATCACCACCATTATTGCCTTTACCGCACACCACCAACACATTTCGTGCTCTGGGATAAAGATGAAGAAAACGCTCATACACAGCCATTCCAGCGCGTTGCATAAGGCTATACATTGATACCCCCGCCAATTGAGCTGCCATTACTTCTCCATTTCTGACTTGTTCAGCGGTGTAGAGCTTGAGAGCGAGATTAAAGTCCATATGATTATTCTGCGCATTTGAAGACACGATTTAAGTATACAAAAAAGCCGAGGCGAACCTCGGCTTTTAATATCGTTATTTAATCAACCTTTAGTTGTGTTGCTGAGACATCAACGCTTCAGCCGTCGCATCTTGAATAGACAAGAACAAGGAATTGATTTTTCCTGTAGGTGTACGCATTGGGTTCAGCGTTACGTTCTGGTACATAAACTCAGCTTGTTGTGTCACAGGACGCACGTTACGGCAGCGGAACAAATACGGACGCTGACGCCAAGTAATAAAACTTCGGCAACCCAAATCATAAACCGGCTTGGTTTTTAGCTTGAACCACTCTTGTGGGATCTCTGGGAAAATATCAAAAATGGAGCGACCAATTGCCTCGTGAGATTGCAAGCCACTGTGGTGGGTCATAAACCCATTCCATACTTGTACGTTGTAATCTTTATCGATCACAACCAAACCCATGTCGACATTCTGAACCATGTCGACCATCCAATGGAATTGTTCAAATTCTGCAGGTAGATTCAGCATTAGAAGTCCTCCATTAGGTATGACAATTTGTTGTCTAGCAAAGGCAGCGACTCGTCAACGAACATAAACAGAAGATCACAACGAATTGATGTACCTTCAATGTTGTAGCTCACTTCAAATGTCATGGTTCGACTAAATGCCCCCGTGGTTGATTCAATAATTGAATCGATGGAGATGTGCTGCCCGAGCAATACAGGAGAACTCTGGAAGAATCGCACCTCAGATTGCTCACCTAAACCATTCAAGAATGCGCCTACCAAGATATTAGAGATATCCATCAGCAGTTCGAGCTCTTCTAACTCTTCGCTGTCTGCTGGCACCTTCATTAGCTTCTTCAAGTCAGAGACACTTGAGTCACTTAGGATAACCAGTGCTTCGCCCGCAATGCCTTCTCCACAAAACCCCTGACAAACACCTGAGACGTTGTCATGAGATGCTAAATCTCTCAATGCCATATGAAGCTCACTGACTTCGAAGATATTTACGTTTGGAAGTGGAAGTTGAACAAAAACATCAAAGTGACGCGCCAAGGCATCTGCCGCTCGACCAATCGACACGTTAGCCACTTCCATGTAAATATCACGACGACGCAGAATAGGCAGCTCAATCGTTGTAGGAGTGATGACCTGTGGACGATCATTAGGCTCAATCAGCTCTTTTAACGTCGCTTTAAGCTCGTCTTTACCAATTGGCTTTTGAATAAACGCTTTCGCACCGAGTGCAAATACACGCTCTTTTGCTTTGGGTTGAATATCACCAGACACAACCACAACTGGGGTTTGAATGCCTAAGCGTTTCATGTTTTCCAATGTTTCAAAACCATCCATCTCTGGCATGGTCAAATCAAGAAACATCAGTTTAAATTCTTTCTGCGCTAGTTCTTCTAGCGCGTTTTTACCATGAATGGCAAATGTCACGTCTGCATTTAATGTTGCCGGCAGTGATCTTGCCATCTGTTTGCGTGCTAACGCAGAGTCATCACAGATGAGTACAGGAAAAGACATTCTACCACCTTTATATATTCAACAATCTGCGCAGGAGTCTAACAGATTGTTGCAGCACAAAGTACGAGAAAACTGACGAGGAGTTTTTATTATTTCTTGTTTACCGGACTAGCATACGCAATATGAATAGATGAGTGAACCAGTGAACCAATAAAAAACGCAATTCCCTATACATTTAGTGATGTTGCGCAAGTGTGATTAAAACTTCGACAAAGCCTGATACGCAAAGGGTTGCTCTTAGCAATTAGAATGAAAAAGATAATCTAGAAAGCAAAAAGGCACCCTATATATCCTTTAACCTCGAAATGCGTGGTTACTTGGATATCAAGAGTGCCTAAGAAGATAAAACTTTTCGGTCTTTCTATGGCACACCGTGACCTTTTGAAGCGACCCAAACTCGGTACCACTGCTCACGCGTCAACTCAATATTCAGTGCATTAACCGCCGAGTGAACTCGCTCAATCTTACCCGAACCAATAATAGGCATTGGCTTCGATGGTAAACGACGAACCCAAGCGTAAATCACTTCATCAATACTGTTCGCACCGACTTCTTCACGAATCATTTCTAACTCGTTGCGAACACGAACCGCTTGCTCCGTATCACCCGTAAAGATTGAACCACCACCTAGACACGACCATGCCATCGGGCGCACTCGTAAAGTTTGCATCTGGTCTAACGTACCATCGTGTGCAACTTCAAAGTTAAGGGGGTTGATTTCCACTTGGTTAGTCACAAGTGGCTTGCTTAAGCGCGATTGCAAAAGTTCAAATTGACGAGGTGTGAAGTTAGAAACACCAAAGTGCTTCACCTTACCGACTTTATGAAGCTCCGAAAACGCTTCTGCCACTTCATCTGCATCCATCAAAACGTCAGGACGATGAATCAAGAGCACGTCAATCTCATCAACATTTAAACGCTCAAGTGAGTTGTTGACGGATTGGTAGATATGCGCCGCGCTAGTATCATAATGATTGATCTTACGCTCAGGTGTTTTATCACCACACAAGTTAATGTCGCATTTGGTCACGATCTGGATTTGCTCACGAACACTTTTATCCAACGCCAATGCTTCACCAAACAGCGCTTCACATTCGTAGTTACCGTAGATGTCAGCATGGTCGACAGTCGTAATACCTAACTCAATATGTTGCTTTAGGAATGACAAACGTTCTTGCGCTGTCATGCCCCAATCTACTGCACGCCAATATCCTTGAACCAGCTCAGAAAACTCTGGACCGTTTGGTGCAGTCACTACTTTTGCAACCATGGGTTTCTCTCCTTTTCTTAATCTGCTTTCATCCTAGTCTTGTTTTACCGTTCGCTCAACGGGTAAACTTTCGCAATTCGAACTGGAGTACGAAATATGTCTTTTGCCCAACGACTCGCCACCCTTATAGGCGAAGAAAGCGTCAGCGGCTTCGCTCGACGCGTCGATGTATCTGAAGCTTTGATCAGGAAATATCTCAAAGGAAGTGAGCCAAGTTTAACCAAAGCGAACCAAATAGCGATGCGAGCAAACTGCTCACTAGAATGGCTAGCGACGGGTTGTGGTTACTTATATCGCCAAGCCGAAGTAGTGGATATGGAGGCTTACAAACTCGCCTATCAACATGTCATGAATGGTGTAATTTCTGGGGAAGAAGAAGCGCAGCACCGCAAATTGGTTGCGGGTTATCAGTATCTACGCGCGCATAAAAAGTCGGATGGGTTTTTGGATGAATCTGCGATGGCGACATTTTTGGCTCTCCATCACGAAAACAAAACTGAGGCTTCAGACATCTAAAGCATAACACTTTAGAAACGAATCACCTTTAGTTCAATCATCTCGCCATCGCTGTTTAACATGACGTTTAATCTTGGCGTTGGCGTGCCAAACTCTTGTGCTAACACCCAATCGATACTACGTGGCGCTTGCTGTGGATAGCGATTAATAAAGACGATCAGATCTTTATCTACCTCTTCAGGCGTGGCGTGCCTCATCGCTTCAGAAATATCATATTGTTGCCCTTCAATCTCCACCTTCTGCATCACCAGCCCATCTTTCCTCAAATTTAAAATCAGTTCGCTCAAACTCTGGGGTTGGTACTCGGTAAGAAAAGACAAATAGACCTCACGATCTTCTATTGTTGACTCTCCGTAGAGATGCTGATGGTAGTAGTGAAAATCATCCAAACAAAACGCTTCGGTACTATCTTGTGTCTCACATCGATACCAAGCTCCACCTGTCGTTATCGCTTGTTGAATTTGTTCAACAGGAGCACTCGATAATATCGCCTGCCACCATAGTTCTTGAGCCGATGTAGTTTGAGAAAATAACCCTGAGAAGATGAGCAAACAAAGAAAAAAGCGCGACATGGTATTACTTGACGATTAAATTTGATGTTATCGAAAACGCTATCTTTGCCCCTATACCTAAGATAAGCAAGTACTCAGCTCGAATTTCAGACACAAAAAAGCGGACCTTCTAGCCCGCATCAATCTTTGTATAAAGCCTAAACCGCGTAATCCATCACGCCGAGAACCATTACGAGAAAACAGAATGCCATACCAAGCTGGAATTATCAACACTTCGTACGGTTATTTAAAATAAGTAACGGGGAAGATAATAGGCATTAAAAAGGCGCACCTATGCGTGCGCCTCTGCCTCGTGACTCAATCGTGAGTATGCGAATCGGGAAGTCTATTGATGCATCCCGAACAAATAACGAGGAATTTCTGTAGGGTTTGAATCCATCCAAATTGTGTGTAAAACCTCACATCCCTCCTTCTGAAGCAGTCATGTTGCTTTACACTTAAAGCATGGTTCATTTTGCTCAGAAAACAAGTTTTACCGATAAAAAAATAGTGCCATATATGAGATCAATAGCACAAAGTTTATCAATATTTAGACAATCGACACTTGAACCGCTCAATAGTGGAAAGCTAAATTGCATCTTTATTGATTAGGTCTAGACTCTCCTGAGCGTATAATTTCTTCCGTCCCTTCCAATCTGTAGTCAGGAGAATCTGTTAATGACCAAACGCGAGAGAATTGTGAAATCTGTGTTAGCGCACGTACCTAAAGATGCGATTAACCAGTTTGTCTCTCGAGGGTCAACGCCAACTTCATTTTCCGTCCTCTTTATGGCGGCCATCGTTGGTACGCTAGCAGGTCTTGTCGGCACTTACTTTGAGATTGCTGTTCACTTTGTTTCTGAAACCCGTACTGAGTGGTTAAAAAGCGAAATCGGTAGCGTGCTGCCTTTGTGGCTGGCCGCAATCTTAATCAGTGGTGCATTAGCATTCATTGGTTACTACCTTGTGCACCGTTTCGCACCAGAAGCCTCTGGCTCCGGCATTCCTGAGATAGAAGGTGCAATGGACAATATTCGCCCGGTACGTTGGTGGCGTGTCATCCCGGTGAAGTTCTTTGGCGGTATGGGAGCACTTGGCTCAGGTATGGTTTTAGGTCGTGAAGGTCCAACTGTACAAATGGGTGGCGCGGTTGGTCGCATGGTTACCGATATCTTTCGTATTAAAGACGATGATACTCGCCACTCTCTATTAGCATCCGGTGCTGCCGGTGGTTTAGCCGCGGCGTTTAATGCACCGTTAGCAGGCATCATGTTTGTTGTTGAGGAAATGCGTCCTCAATTTCGCTACTCTTTAATTTCTATTCGAGCAGTGATCATTTCGGCGATCATGGCAAACATTGTGTTTCGCGCGATTAACGGTCAAGAAGCGGTAATCACCATGCCGCAATACCAATCACCGGAATTACAATCATTATGGTTGTTCTTGCTACTCGGTTCTTTGTTTGGCGTATTTGGTGTGATTTTCAATAAGCTAATCACCATCGCGCAAGACAGCTTTGTTGCCCTACATAAAAACGACCGTAAACGTTACTTGATCACAGGTACTATTTTGGGCGGTGTGTTTGGCTTGCTACTGCTTTATGTTCCTCAGCTAACCGGTGGCGGTATTGGCTTGATTCCAGACATTACCAACGGCAACTACTCAATTTCTATTTTAGTTATGCTGTTCGTTGGTCGTGTGATCACTACCCTACTTTGTTTTGGTTCTGGTGCACCTGGTGGTATCTTCGCTCCAATGCTGGCTTTGGGCACATTGTTTGGCTATGCATTTGGAGCAAGTGCAGACATGCTGTTACCTTCATTGACTATCGAACCAGGTGTCTTCGCAATTGCTGGCATGGGGGCTCTATTTGCCGCAACAGTACGTGCGCCAATCACAGGTATCTTACTGGTTATCGAGATGACCAATAACTACTACCTGATCCTACCACTTATTATTACCAGCTTAGGCGCAGTAATAGTGGCGCAATTACTTGGTGGACAACCAATTTACAGCCAGTTGTTACATCGTACGCTTAAGAATGACAAGCTACGTCAACAAGATCTGCCTGAAAACCAAGCTTAACCTAATATGCCCAAGGGACTTCAACGTACTTGGGTATACCGGCTCCAAATTATCTTTCGCCATTAAGATTCTTTTGGAGCCAGTAATTCTACTTTTTTGCAAGTCTCTACATAAATCTCCTACCAAACTCACAAAATTCCCATTCTCTGGAATTTACCTATCATAATGAAAGGTAAGAAGACGTTAAACTTGTTAGTATTTGCGCCTCAAATTAGAGCAATTAACCCATTTCTGGAGTCGTTTTGAACTGGAAAAGACTTGTGCAGTTTTATAGTGTTCCTCCGTCACAAGCGGCGTTAGCACTAGGCATGATAGGGCTTGGACAAGCTTGGGCTTTGTACATTCCACAGATTGGAGAACCAATAAGACCATTCCTTGCTGCACTCGGAGCTCTTCTTCTTACCCCGGTTCTACTTAAATACGCCACCAGCCCTCGACTGTTTATGGCGGACATCAAGCACCCACTGAGCGGTAGTTTAATGGCGCCAATGAGCATGGCGTTACTCATGCTGTGTGACTATCTTGCCGTGGTAACGCCAATCATTGCCTACCCGCTGTGGTTTATGGCGGTGTTACTGCATTTCACGATGATGGTGCTGTTCTTTGGTTTTCAAATCATGAACTTCAAGATGTCGAACATAGTGCCAAGCTGGTTTCTTTACCCTGTGGGCTTGATCAGCTCTTCTCTTGCTGGCTCTCAGTTTGGACACAACGTGTTTTCTGAAACTTTGGCGATGATGTGTATCGGCATTTACTTCTTCATGTTGCCTTTGGTGTTGTATCGCTTGGTATTCTTTGGCTCTCTGCCGCGTCGAGCACGACCAACACTCGCGATCATGGCTGCGCCTGTGAATCTTTCTCTGGCTGCGTACCTAGTCAACTTTGCGCAACCAGATCCGATCCTGACGGGCGCACTGGCAGGCATCGCCATTACGATGACCTTGTTAATTTATCTGTGTTATTTCCGTTTGATGCGTTTGAAATTTCAACCATCTATCGCAGCGGTCACCTTTCCTTCCGTGATCAGTGCGATTGCAATGCATCGTCTCACCACATTCTTCGCGGAATCTCACCCGCATTGGCATTGGTTACACGATTTTGGATTTCTAGAACTAAGCATCGCAACCGTGCTCGTGGTTTGGGTGTCTGCTGGTTATGTCAAAATGTACTGGCCAGAGCTTGTTAGGACACCATCGAAACAAACATAAAAAACGGCCTCATTGTGAGGCCGTTTTCTTTTGTCTTCAACGAGCAACGTTACCCGATGAACTTCGACACAAAATTGCTGATGTTGGTCATACTTGATGCCGCCATTACCACCACAATCGCAATACCCGTAAAGGTTAAATAGACCGGATGCTTGTAGTCACCCACAATATCTTTTCTGCGTGTCGCTACCAACATCATGCCTAGTACAATTGGCAAAATAATGCTGTTAACCAAACCTGCAAGCATAAGAAGTAGAATCGGCATGTTCATGGTCACTGTGCCAAGTGATGTGATAATGATAAAGCCAACGCACCACACTTTCTCGTTACGAGCCACGATTGGGAATAGAGTTTTGATCAGGGAGATGGCCATGTACGAGTTCCCCACAACCGAGGTAATCGACGCGACAAATAATACCAAGCCAAAAATGAAGTAACCCACTTCACCAGCACCTTGACGGAAGGCATCAGCAGCTGGGTTTGCAGAATCCAACGTTGCGCCTGTCGCAATCACACCAAATACGGCTAAGAACAGCAGAATACGAATCACCACTGCAATAGAAATGCCCGCCCAAGCCGCGGTTTTTATCGCCGGAACCTTGTCTTTTCCTTGTAAGCCGATATCAACCAAGCGTTGTGCGCCCGTATAGTAACCACCGACGGCACCACCCACAATGGTCAGTGTTGGGAGCAGTAAGCTACCAATATCTGTCGGCATCACCGCTGCGCTCAAGGTTTCACCCATTGGTGGCAAACTGGTCATTGCAACGTAAGCAATCAGAATGATCATAAACAGACCAAGATAGCGCGCCATCTGATCCATACGTTTAGATGCATTGTGCACCACAAACAGCAGGCATCCCACAACCCCGGTAAACAAAGCCCCCCAGGTAGTATCAACCCCTGTTAGCACATTGATGCCAAGTGCAGCTCCACTCACGTTGCCAAAGTTGAACGCTACCGCACCAAGAGCAAGGAGAATACCCACCACGTAGCCCATGCCCGGAGCTACTTTATTGGCAATGTCTTGAATACGCATGCCAGATACACCCACAATGCGCCATAAGTTCATCACGATACCGAAAGTAATGAACATGGATGCAAAGACTGGAAACGCCATGTCGATTTTGTAGATATTGGTGAAGACTGCTGTCTGAGTTAAAAAGCCAGGACCAACAGAAGTAGTCGCCATTAAGAACGCGACACTAAGAATAGCTTTCTTTTGCCAGCTAATTTCCGAGGCTTGTGCAGAAGTCGGAATAGAAGAGTGAACGGTAGTTTGTGTGGTCATGCCAAGTCTCAATATTGTTGCCTTTCTATTATTAGAAAAAAGAAAGACAACTGACCGAGATCAGCTGAACTTGAAGAATCAGATAAGCAAATCAAATAAGAGAGAAAACCCTCGCAACCGTTTGCTGGGCGCGGATATTAAGGGCAACTCAAATAACTGTCAACACGAAGTTCGATAAATGATTTTTGTCGTCTCAAATCCATCTTATCTATGACTTTCAGATAGATAAAAAAAAGGATGGCATTTACCATCCTCTTAGAAACTTGCTTGATTACTTAGCGTAAACCGTGGAGAAACTCGGCACGTGTCGCTGGGTTGCTTTTGAAAATACCACCCAATGCTGTCGTCGTTGTTTCGCTGGTTGCATCCATAACACCACGAGATTTCACGCAGTAGTGCGTTGCATCAATAGTCACCGCCACATCATCTGAACCTAGCAACGTTTGAAGTGCTACAAGAATTTGCTGTGTCATACGCTCTTGAACTTGAGGGCGCTGTGCAAAGAAGCGGACAATACGGTTGATCTTAGACAGACCAATGATTTTGCCACGTGGGATGTAAGCAACGGCAGCTTTGCCATCGATCGTAACAAGGTGGTGCTCACAAGTACTGGTCACTGTGATGTCTTTCACGCGAACCATCTCACTTACATTCATCTTGTTTTCAATCACAGTGATTTTCGGGAAATTGGCGTAATCTAGACCGGAGAAGATTTCGTCCACGTACATCTTAGCGATACGATGCGGCGTTTCCTCTAGACTATCGTCAGTAAGGTCAAGTTGAAGCAAACTTAAGATCTCACGCATGTGGTGTTCGATCTTCTCTTTCTTCTCTTCACGGCTTACGTTGTTTGGGCGCATTGGCGTTTCCAAACCACGTTGCTCTAGCGCTTCTTTTACTAACTTCGCTGACTCGCTAAGACCTGACATTCCACTTCCTCTTTTGTTACTTCAGCCGATTGTACAAATCCAACCAAAATTGCATTCATACTTTTCGCTTTGAGTTGCTCAGTTCGTGTCTTTACACCAAGTCACATCAAATGAAGGTACTGAGCTGATTTTCTTGAGCTCCGCAGGTTTTTTACCCCTTTCGGATGGCTGACAAGGATACTCGGATTTTTGAATAATTACACCCATATTTTATAGGTGGACATTCTTAGGGTCTGTTGATCTTTCGAGCTGATTTTTGCAGCGAATTGTTGGGCATTTATACTAGGCAGAGACTTTGATGTGTAGTTAGTCTTCATGAGAAGTCGATAACGAAGTAGAAATGACCAACAAACGCTGCCCAAAGGGTTCGTCTAGGCGCCCCATCCGAACAAAATTTAACCATGAAAGATTAACAGACCCTACTCAGTCCCCTTTTTATGGTAAAGTTGCCACAAAACAAAAGAACACAGGATTTTCTCAATGGGCTGCTGCGACGCACCTGGCTTGATGCCAATTGAAGAAGCGATGGATAAAATGCTATCGCGAATCAAACCTATCCAAACCACTCTTTCTCTTCCACTTGCTGATGCTCTTGGCTTTGTACTGGCAGAAGACATCTTGTCTCCTATCCATGTGCCACCATTCGATAACTCAGCAATGGACGGTTACGCAATTCGCATTCAAGATCTTGAGTCGTCTTCGGTACTGCCTTTGGCGGGCAAATCATTCGCAGGGCAACCTTTTGAAGGTGAATGGCCTCAAGGTACCTGTGTTCGCATTATGACTGGCGCAAAAATCCCTGAGGGTTGTGACGCCGTTATCATGCAAGAGAACACCGAAGTAACGGATGCAGGTGTTCAGTTCAACCAAACGGACGTGAAGCCACAAAACAACATCCGCCCAACAGGTGACGACATCAAGCAAGGCGACATTGTACTTGCGCAAGGTGCTCGTTTAACGCCGCGTGATATTCCAATGATTGCGTCTCTTGGCGTCAGCCATGTGACCGTCGTTCGTAAACCAAAAGTGGCATTTTTCTCTACTGGTGATGAGCTAAAACCACTGGGTGAATCGCTAGAAGAAGGTCAAATCTACGACAGCAACCGTTACGGCATCAAACCGTTGATTGAAAACTTTGGTTGTGAAGCCGTCGATTTAGGCATCATCCCCGACTGCCCAGAAACACTCAAAGCGACCTTTGAAAAAGCACAAACGTTGGCTGATGTCGTTGTTACCTCTGGTGGCGTCAGCGTTGGCGAAGCGGATTACACAAAAGACATTCTTGAAGAACTTGGTGAGATCGGTTTCTGGAAGCTGGCAATCAAGCCAGGTAAGCCTTTCGCTTTTGGTAAGCTAAGTACTGCTTGGTTCTGTGGTCTGCCGGGCAACCCTGTTTCTGCGGTGCTAACCATGTACGTGCTTGTTCAACCGATGTTGGCAAAACTCGCAGGACATACAGAGTGGAAGGCTCCGGAGTCTATTCCAGCGACAACCAAAACAGCATTTAAGAAAGCACCGGGGCGTACCGATTACCAACGTGGCATCTATACCTTAGAAGATGGCAAGTTTGTGGTTGAAACAACAGGTAACCAAAGCTCTGGTGCATTCCGATCAATGAGCCTAGCGAACTGTTTTGTTGTATTGGAGCGTGAACGCGGCCGCGTCGAAATAGGCGAAACGGTTCAGATTCAACTATTCAACTCAACCCTTTACTAGGAAGTCGTTGTGGATATTCTTTCCGATCAGGAAATGTTGCGTTACAACCGCCAAATCATTCTTCGTCAATTTGACTTTGATGGGCAAGAAGCACTTAAGCAAGCATCGGTATTGATGCTTGGTGCTGGCGGTTTAGGCTGCGCCTCAAGCCAATACTTAGCGACTGCCGGTGTAGGTAAAATCACATTGATTGATGATGATATCGTTGAGCTATCTAACCTACAGCGTCAAGTGCTGCACCACGATGCGGATATTGGTCGTAAGAAGGTCGAGTCAGCGGCTGAGGCACTAAGGGAGCTAAACCCACATATTGCCGTGGACACCATTGCAAAACGCCTTGGTGATACTGAGCTCAAAGAACTCATCGAACAACACACTATCGTTGTAGATGCATCAGATAACGTAGATACACGCAACCAACTCAACCGCTTGTGTTTTGAAACAAAAACACCATTGGTTTCGGGTGCCGCTATTCGCATGGAAGGGCAAGTAAGCGTGTTCACTTACGATGATCCTACTCAACCATGTTACCAGTGCTTAAGCGCCCTCTTTGGCAATGGCGCGTTAAGCTGTGTTGAAGCCGGTGTAATGGCACCTGTCGTCGGTATTGTCGGTGCAGTCCAAGCAATGGAAGCCATCAAGGTGATTGCTAACTACGGGCAGCCAAAGAAAGGAAAAATTCTTATTTTGGATGCGCTAAGCATGTCTTGGCGAGAAATGAATCTGATGAAAATGCCAACCTGTCCGGTTTGTAGTTAGCTCTCTACTCAATCATTCCCAAAAAGCCCAACTCAATGTTGGGCTTTTTTTCATTTTGACAATCAGAATTAAAACCTGCCTATCTAATAATCATAATCATTTAAAAATCATAATCTTAAAATATGGCACATTCCTTTCATTGCATATATCACGAACCAATGAGAGGGCGAATTATGAAAAGGACATCACTGTTACTTGGGACTTTAATGGCAAGTGCGTATGCTCAAGCCACGCCGTTCGACACCTGCCCAAGCAAAGCATACCTATTTCAATCAACCCCAGTTCAAATCTATGGCGTCAATTTGGTTACAGGTTCTACTACTCTTTTAGAGGACGACACGGGTTTAGCTTCGGGTATTAACGGCGTGGGCTTTGACTTCACTGACCGTTACATTTATGGCTACGACACTACGAACAAAAAGATAGTTCGATTAGGGAAAGACTTTCAAGCAGAAACACTGAACGTTTCCGGTCTACCTACCGATCACACCTTCTTTGTGGGTGACGTCTACAATCACATTTACTATTTGTACCGTAAAGGGAAAGGTCTATTCTCCATTGACCTCTCCCCACTAGACTCGGATCCAAACGCAACATTAAACATCGTAAAGATTAGCTCGACGGCGACTGTCAACCTTACCGACTTTGCGTTCCATCCCGGTGACGGTTCTCTTTATGGTATCGACAACAACTCTGGTGTCCTATACCAGTTCAATCCATCAAATGGCAATGCAACTGCAATCGGTGATACTGGCGAGACAGGCACATTCGGCGCTGGTTATTTCGATGTAAACGGCAACTATTATGTATCACGTAACCAAGACGGTAAGATCTATCGTATCAACTTGTCTTCAGAAAACGCAGCTAACATTTCAGCAGGGATTGTTCCGGCAGTTGAGTTTGTCTCAAACGGACCAAGCTCAAGTCAGAATGATGGTGCACGTTGTGCAAATGCACCTGTTATTGATGAAGACGATCCTATCGATTTTGGTGATGCACCCGATAGTTACAGTACAACTCTAGCTTCTAACGGACCTCGTCACGAAGTCGACGACGTAACTTGGCTCGGTTCTGTCGCCCCAGATGGTGACGCTGACGGTCAAGCAAATGATAACTCCGTGGGCACAGCAGATGAGGATGGTGTTGGTTTTGTATCCGCGCTTGATCCAGGCTTAAGCTCCATTGTGAATGTCACCGCCTCCACTTCTGGTTATCTGTCTGCGTGGTTTGACTGGAACCGCGATGGTGACTTTGATGATGAAGGCGAACAGGTCTTTACCGATGAACTGCTTTCAGCCGGAAATAATCCACTGCCATTCGTTGTTTCTACTGCGGCAACAGAAGGTTCGAGTTGGAGTCGATTCCGCTTCAGCCAACAAACTGGGTTGAATTACGACGGTGGTTCGACATCTGGTGAGGTCGAAGATTACCCTATTGCGATCACGGGAAATGGGTATTCTGTTGAATACTTCCCAAGTGCAGAAAGCTTCGCCACCGTTGCTTATGAAGATAACTGGCCCTACACAGCAGACTACGACATGAATGACGTTGTCGTGACCTTCCAAATCACGGAAACCAGCTTAGATGGTCATGTAGAGAACATCCAAATCACTGGTGACTTGGCTGCGTACGGTGCAGACTACAAAAATGGGTTCGCCATCCGCTTACCGGGCATCTCGAGAAGCGCGATTGAAAATGGTCTCACAACACTCTCTTTTAATGGCATTGAGCAGGCGTCCAACGGGCTAGAAAGCATTTCTGACGAAGCAATATTCATCATTAGTGAAGACTTGAGCCAACATGCCTCGAGCGGTTGTAACTTCTTTAGAACAGAAGCTGGGTGCGACGACAGCGTGTCTCTCACCTTTACTCTAAACGTCTACTTTACTGAAGGCTCTGACCGTTCATCCATACAAGCGATGCCTTACGACCCGTTCATCTTCGCGACTCCAGGAACTTACCATGGTGACGGCATTACTTTCCAACCAGGACGTAAGTGGGAAGTTCACTTAGCCGACCAAGCGCCAACAGAGCAATTTGATGACCAAAACCTCTTCGGTGTTGGTGTGGACGCAAGTAACCCTTCACAAGGTGTGTACTTTAAAACTGCCAACAACCTACCTTGGGCACTATTAATCGTTGAGGATTGGGATTGGCCACTCGAACGTATCGATATGGTTGAGGCTTATCCTCAGTTCAAAACATGGGCTGAATCTGCTGGCGAGTTAGGTACAGATTGGCATACCGCTCCAACACCAAACAAGTGCTACATTCCATAGGGAGAGAACATTATGAGAACTTTAATTACAATCATCATGGGATTAGCTTTAACAGCATGTGGCGGCGGCGGGGGTGGTGGAGGCGGTACGAGTGCGCCCCCTCCACCGACACAGACTGCAGTGCCAGATGAAGATCCTACAATGCAAGATCTTGAAGTGCCCGATGGCTTTAACTACGACCCTGTAGTACAAGGCTCATTAAATGTGGATATCAGCGGTTTCTCTTCACAGCGTGCACACCTAAGCGTTTACAAAGATTTCAAAGAGAGTGGTTCTGGGAAATATGACGCAAAATACCCGAGCAAAGTGGTCTCTGTACCTCTGAATAACGGAACCGCAAACTTTGACTTCAACGTCTCAGACAGCCAAGGGAATCTTCTAGTAGAAATCTGGTTTTATGATGGCTCGGACCCAATACAGAAAGTGATTTCTTCAGGTGATAGCAATTGGATTCTTTAGCCAAAACAAGCTGAAAACGTGAAGATAGAAAACAACTCACACTTAAAAATCGCATCGTTCTTTTGAACATGCGATTTTTTTGTTGTAAAACAGTAAGATTATTAATGCGGCGGGAAAAATACGTTGGACAACCCCAAAACCTACATCTTGGCTTTTGTTAGTGCCATTGCTCTGTTGTGTTTGGCTCTATGGCTAACGTCCTCAGAAGAAAAACAGTTAATTACAGCGGAAGTAATATCGAACACCTTAACGCAATCACTGGACGGTCAAAGACGTTACTTAACAGTAGAATCTGACGTTTTGGGGCTCAAACGAGTCGCAGTACCCACAAATGTTCAGTGTTCAGAAGGTGCTATTGTCACATTTAGCCAAGCGACTGATTCTCTCTTCGAGCAACCGCTCACGTTTATAAACTGCGAATGAGCTTAAGCTGTTCACGCCAAAACATTCCATACTACTGTGAGGAAACTAAAGACGATGCAAGCACTGATCACAACAGATGAACTCAAAGAGCTCATCAGCCAACCCAATGTCAAACTCCTAGACGCCAGCATTGCTTTTCAGATCCCATCAGAAGGCAAAAAGATCAAAGATAAATGGATACCTAACACTTTGCGCTTTGACTACGACAACGACTTTTGCCTACCTAACTCCAACCTGCCTCACATGATGCCAACAGAGCAAGGCTTTAATAGCAGTGCTCAACAACTTGGGTTAAATAACGAAGATGTGGTTGTGGTGTATGACAATTCCGGCACTCTTGCCGCACCAAGAGCTTGGTGGATGTTCAGAGCGATGGGGCATCACAACGTATGCATTCTAAATGGGGGGCTTCCGGCTTGGGTTGAAGCAGGACTACCCATTGTCGATACCTTGTCTCAACCAACAGAGATTGGCAACTTCACAGGTAAACTAAACCCAGATGCATTCTTAAGCGCGCATACCGTGTTAACCCATTCTAATAACTGCAGTGCAAATATTGTCGATGCTAGAGCTAAAGCCCGCTTCCTAGGTGAAGTTCCTGAACCAAGAGAAGGGTTACGCAGTGGACACATTCCTAATTCAGTTTGCTTGCCGTTTCAAGAACTCTTAACGGACGGTCACATTAAGCCAAATTCCGAGTTGCAACAGATATTTAGCCGATTAACATTAGACAGTGATAGTTCAATCATTTTTAGCTGTGGTTCCGGTGTGACCGCGTGCATTTTGTTGCTCGCTGCCTATCAAATTGGTCTGCAGAATTTATCAGTCTATGACGGCTCTTGGACTGAGTGGGGTGCCGATGAAACCCTACCAATCGAGCATTAATATCAGGAGCAGTAATACGATATGATCGGCTTAAAGAAGAACATTTGGACGCTATATCTGACACTTTTTACCATCAGTGTCGGTTTGTTCTCTCTGTTTGGTCATTATCATTATCAATCCATACTCGATAAATACAAAGACAAGCAGCTCTTGCAATTAGAGCTGTTTGCTTCATCTGTACAGTCACTGTTTAAAGGACAAGAAACCTTACTGGAAGTTGTCGGTCACCAATTGATTGAACAGAACGACTTTACTCGAACCGCCTCATTGCAAATGCGACCTCTTCTGGATGAGCTGATGGATATCCACCCAGCGATCGCCGCATTTGGTCTTACAAACCCACAAGGCGATTATTTAGCGATAAGCTCGAATCTGGACCTACAAAAACTGCGTAACTTGAAGCAAGATCCTCAAACAAGAGGAACGTTTGAAGCCGCACTACAGTCTGATCACATGGTGGTTGGTAGAACTTACTTTATGCCTGCGCTCGACTCTCTTGTTATCCCCATCCGAAAAGCTATTCGAGATAAAAATGGTAAGGTTCTCGCGGTGATGACGGCGGGTTTCAACATGAACTCCTCTTTGGTTTTTCGAAGCGACGTTCACGCAAATGAACACAATCGAGTGTCATTAAATCGTGAAGATGGTTATCTAACCTTTACTTCGGCTGAACAAGCAAACCTCAACAGTTACAGCCATCCTGCTGACGGGCATACCAAGGCTATCGTTTTCGAACAGATCGAAAACAAGTATGGATGGAGCCGAGATACAGTCAGAACACTTGCAAGCGCAGTAAACATTGTTGCTGATGACCCAAGAATTAATCAACTGGTCACATTGAAATACCTACCAGATTATAAACTTTGGGCATCGTCTTCGACGGATCTTCGGTATATCCAGAGCGGTTTTTTCGATCAGTTCGCACTATACTCGCTCGTGTTCCTATTTATTCAAGGTGGGTTCTATGCGCTGGTTCGTTCCATTGCGAATAATGAATTGGGTACCCGACGAAAACTCTTATATCAAGCGCATCATGACCACCTCACGCTACTCCCAAATCGAGAATATCTGCGCGCACATATTGGACACTGGGTGAATGGCTCAGCCACGCCATTTAGCCTGATGTTTATCGACATCGATAACTTTAAATCCGTGAATGACACCCATGGTCACGAATTTGGGGATGAGGTATTGAAGCTGATCGCACAACGCTTAAAGACCTTTGGTTGTGATGGTCGTCTGATCGTTCGAGAAGCAAGTGACGAGTTTATACTGCTTGTTAACCAAACCGACGAAGGTACGGTGAGAGCGTTGGCAAAAGAGCTGATCAATTACCTATCCGAACCCTACTTAGTTCAAGAAAACCAATTTCTGTTGAGTTGCAGCGTCGGTATTGCTCTTTACCCTTCTCACGGTCAAAACTTAGATGCCTTGCTTCGTTCTGCAGATATCGCTATGTATCAAGCAAAAAAAGAGCGCAATGCATACAGTATTTTTGACCAACAAATGCAGGCAAAACACCTTCACAAGATGAAGATGGAACAACGTTTAAGGCTAGCGATAGAACGACAAAATCTATTCTTAGTTTATCAACCTCAATTGAACGTTAATGGCAAAATTTATGGTGTTGAAGCCTTGGTGCGTTGGCAAGATGAAGAGCTTGGGTTCGTCCCACCCAATGAGTTTATCCCAGTAGCGGAAAGTTCAGGTCTGATGGTGAGATTGGGGGAGTTGATTATCGAGAAAAGCTTGATCGACATGGCTCGCCTTACGGAAATGGCAGCGCAGCCAATTCAGATGTCGATTAATATCTCGGTAAAACAGTTTATTCAAATAAACTTCATTGATGACTTAGTGGCGTTAATAGACAAATATAAAGTCGATCAACACCTCATCACGCTTGAAATCACTGAGAACTTATTCATTGAAGACCTCGATAAGTTTGCGCCTATTTGCGAACGCTTGCATGCGCTCGGTTTTAAAATATCTCTCGACGATTTCGGTACCGGGTACTCTTCCCTCTCGATGCTAAGAGCACTTCCGATTGATGAAGTCAAAATTGACAAGAGCTTTATTGATAATATCGAAGATGATGAAAAAGCACTTAACATGGTGCAAAACATCATTGCGATTGGTAAGAACTTTGGCATGAAAGTTCTCGCGGAAGGCGTAGAAACTCGTCAGCAACGTGATCAGTTAGCCGCGTGTGGCTGTGACTTGATTCAAGGATATTACTACTCTAAGCCATTACCTTTCAAACAATTAATCGAATTCTCTGAGCAAAACCAAAATGAGAAAGCCGTCGCAGAATAACGACGGCTTTAAGAACAAACAATAATGTGACGTTTTACAGATTAATTCTGCATTTCCTTATACATCACTTCAACAAGCTCGCCTTTCGGATCACCTGATAGCTCCCACGTAAAGATGCCACCAAGATTCGTTTGCTTTGCCCAATCCGCTTTGGCTTTGATAGAGCGTTGATCTTCGAATGAAATGAACACTTTTTTCTCAGGGTTCCATAAATAAGGGGCTTGAGATTGTTCATCGTACTTATATTCGTAACCTTGTTTTGCGCTGTAGTTCTTCATGAGGTCCCAAAACATGAAGTAGCCATTCTCACCAGTACCAAACTGCGCGCCTTTCTCTGACAATAAATCTTGAGTTGGTAAACCACCGGAGAAATCTTTGGTTCCTTGCCAACCGCGACCATAAAACGCGGCACCAATCACCAACTTCTCACTAGGAATACCCAGCTCAATCATTTGATTAATGAACACGTCAGCGCCCATGCCCCACCAACTGCGGTCAGTGGCATGCAAGTTTGTTGTGTGCCCTGTTTGTTGTCCCCAACCACCAAGGAAGTCATACGTCATGGCAAACATATTGGTTAAGTAGGGCTGCGCCGCTTTCCAATCAATGCCCGCGGCTTTTGGACCAACACCCACTGCTGTTGAAAGCTCGTACTCGCGCTTGGTCTTTTTCGCTAACGCGTCTAAATCACCACGCATAGTCTTAACTAGGTAAGTGAAGGCGTCACGCTCTTGTGCTTTTTGCTCATCCGTCAGCTTGGTATCTGGGTTCCAAGGAGACGTAGTCAAGCCGCCACCTCCTGGATACTCCCAATCCAAGTCAATACCATCAAAGAAATCGTATTGAGCAACCAGCTCGACTGCTGTTTTAGAGAACTGATCCATCGCTTGCTGGTTTTTTGCCATCGCGTGGAAAGGTTCAGACATGGTCCAACCGCCAAAAGAAGGGAGAATTTTCAGATCAGGGTGTTGCTTCTTAAGTTCGGCTAATTGAGCGAAGTGCCCTTTATATGGAACGCCGACAGAGACCGGACCAAAGTCTTTTTCAAGTGCCGCCTCGGTATCAACCAGAATCGCGGTATACGGCTCTTTACCTTCACACTGTTTTGCGACCAGTTTTTGTACGGTTTCTGAGGCACCAGTGTGAGGACCACACATGCTCAAAAACGCATAGATAATATGAGTCAGGTTATCAGCCGGAATATCTTTAACCGTATAAGGGTTGTCTGCGTTTGCATACTGCCAGTCAGCAAAATAGCCTGCGACGACTTTTTGCTCGGCGTGCGCTATGCCCGTTAACCCCGTAAATAAAGCAGCTGCGAGAAGTGTCTTTTTCATCGTTTCCTCCAGAGTAATTAACTACAAATTACTCCTGAGGATTATTTTTAACTTGGAAACGAAATCAGGTTGCGAGTCATTTATAAATCCTCATCACCTGATTACATAGTTTGCATATTATTTGTGCTAAACCTCTGATGCACTGTTGCCGTGCATCTGCTCATCCAAGTTAAGAACCGTCAGTGCGTTACTTACGCTGGTTGCAATCACATCAATGGCTCCGGTTCTTAACGCTCCAAGTAGCGCCAATGGCTTACTGTTTTCAGCTGCAATCGCAATCACTTCTGCAATAGGTCTAAATTCTTCAATACCCAAGCCTATGACACGGTCACTCATCACCGTATTTGCTACGTTGCCGTGAATGTCAAAGAAGTCATAACCGGCAAAGTCCCCTACGACACCTTGCATCAAGCGAGATTGAACCACTTCATCTGGAGTGAACCAACCAAGGTCAACCATGTAGCTGTTTTCACTCATATCACCGATACCAACAAGAGCTACATCCGCTTTGCGCGCCAAGTCCAAAGTTTGCTTAACCGTGGCATTTTGCATAAAGGCGACCTTCTGCTCGCGGTTTTCAGCATAGGCAGGCGCGTATAGGGTTTCCGATGTGCCGCCGTATTTCTTGGCAAATTGTCGGCATATATGGTCGGCGTTGAACATACCGCCACGAGGGTGAATCCCGCCGATACCGCACACAAACTTACAATCGCGCGGCGTAATAACACCAATGTGGTGAGCCACAGAAGATACGTTACGCCCTTGCCCTACCGTCACCACCATGCCGTTCTTAAGAGTACTCGTCAGGTAATTAGAGACTAAACCAGAAACTTGCAGGCGTTGCGCTTCTTCATTAGGTTGGTCCAAAGCAACCAGTGCTCGCTTCACACCAAAGCGCTCGATGAGGCGCTGCTCTATCTTGGCACTGAACACAGGGTGATATTTTACGGTAATCTCAACAATGCCTTCGTCACGAGCCTGTTTCAGCATTCGCCCAACTTTGGCACGTGATATGGAAAATTTTTTCGATATCTCTTCTTGTGTCGCACCATCTTGATAATAAGCAACGGAGATCTCCGTCAACAAGTCTGTACTTTCAATAGAAATATCTTGGTTAGAACTGCTCATGATTTTTCTCGCCCTTTTAGAGGATCGACATTGTATGCATTAGTGAGCATCTGCTCATTGACTTAGCATATGTTACCTACCAATTTTACTGCGACATTTGCTCACTGCAATGACATTTTCTCACTATGTCTTTTTATTAATCTCACTGCTGCTCAAGCCTTGAACAATAAGGGCAAACGTTTATTTGGGTCACGCTCTGAACACACAGCAAAAAAACGTTGATGAACTTCACTTAAAGTCGGTTTCGACGATTGACTTTCAGCATGGATAGGATAAATATGGATTCATCATTTACTCAGCTACCGATCAAATGTTCAAAGCAAATGTTCGGTACCGAAATTTTCCGTAGTTGGCTGAGCAGATGTCTCGTTAATTATGATGAGACGATTAGCCGACACGCTTGCAAATGCACAAGCTGTGGTACTCAAAACCACACTTAAGCCCATTTATATAGGATGATCGATTATGAGCAACAAGTTAGAGCAACTTCGTAAACTAACAACTGTAGTAGCGGACACTGGTGAAATTGACGCAATCAAAAAGTACCAACCTGAAGATGCAACAACAAACCCATCTCTTATCCTAAAAGCGGCTCAAATCGAAGAGTACGCACCTCTAATCGACGCTTCTATCGAATACGCAAAAGCACAAAGCAACGACAAAGCACAACAAGTACAAGACACTTGTGACATGCTTGCAGTAAACATCGGTAAAGAGATCCTAAAAACTATTCCTGGTCGTATCTCTACAGAAGTAGATGCTCGTCTTTCTTACGACACAGAAGGCAGTGTTGCTAAAGCGCGTCAACTTGTAAAAATGTACAACGACGCAGGCATCACTAACGACCGTATCCTAATCAAACTGGCTTCTACTTGGGAAGGTATTCGCGCTGCAGAGATCCTTGAAAAAGAAGGCATCAACTGTAACCTAACGCTTCTATTCTCTTTCGCACAAGCTCGTGCATGTGCTGAAGCAGGTGTATTCCTAATCTCGCCATTCGTTGGTCGCATCATGGACTGGTACAAAGCGAAAGAGGGTCGTGACTTCGAAGCTTCAGAAGATCCAGGTGTAATCTCAGTAACAGACATCTACAACTACTACAAAGACTACGGTTACAACACGGTTGTTATGGGCGCAAGCTTCCGTAACATCGGCGAGATCCTAGAACTTGCTGGTTGTGACCGTCTAACTATCGCTCCTGCTCTTCTTGCTGAGCTAGAAGCTGCTGAAGGCGAAGTTGTAGAGAAGCTAGTTGATTCTAAAGGTTCTAAAGAGCGTCCAGCTCCAATGTCTCACGCTGAGTTCCTATGGGAGCACAACCTAGACGCAATGGCTGTTGAGAAAGTAGCTGAAGGTATCCGTAACTTCGCGGTTGACCAAGGCAAACTAGAAGACATGATCGCAGCTAAGCTTTAATTGCTTACCAAAAGCGAGTAGCCAGCCTACTCGCTTTTAGCATCAACGCTTTATTCAAAAAATTCTATTTGAACTTGTTCCGACGAGTTCCCTCTATTTAAATCAAATATCGAGAAGTAACTACTATGGATCGCTCTCTTCTAACACGAAAGTATCTAGCTAATGCAATCCGTGCACTAAGCATGGACGGTGTTCAACAAGCTAACTCTGGTCACCCAGGCGCACCTATGGGTATGGCTGATATCGCTGAAGTTCTTTGGCGTTCTCACCTAAACCACAACCCATCAAACCCAGAGTGGGCTGACCGTGACCGTTTCGTACTGTCTAACGGTCACGGCTCTATGCTTATCTATTCTCTACTGCACCTTGCAGGCTACGAGCTATCTATCGACGATCTTAAGAACTTCCGTCAGCTTCACTCTAAGACTCCTGGTCACCCAGAGTACGGCTACGCACCTGGTATCGAAACAACAACGGGTCCTTTAGGTCAAGGCATCACTAACGCTGTTGGTATGGCAATGGCTGAGAAAGCACTAGCGGCTCAGTTCAACAAAGAAGGCCACGACATCGTTGACCACTTCACTTACGTGTTTATGGGCGACGGCTGTCTGATGGAAGGCATCTCGCACGAGGCTTGTTCTCTTGCTGGTACGCTAGGTCTTGGCAAACTGATCGCATTCTGGGATGACAACGGCATCTCTATCGACGGTCACGTTGAAGGTTGGTTCTCTGACGACACGCCTAAGCGTTTTGAATCTTACGGCTGGCACGTAATCCCTGCTGTAGATGGTCACGACTCTGAAGCGATCAACGCAGCAATCGAAGCGGCAAAAGCAGATCCACGCCCTACACTTATCTGTACTAAAACTATCATCGGTTTTGGTTCACCAAACAAATCTGGTTCACACGACTGTCACGGTGCACCACTAGGTGCTGAAGAAATTGCAGCGACACGTAAAGAACTAGGTTGGGAGCACGGTCCTTTTGAAATTCCGCAGGAAGTCTACGCAGAATGGTCAGCGAAAGAAGCAGGCGCAGCTAAGGAAGCAGCGTGGGACGAGAAATTTGCAGCTTATGAAGCAGCGTACCCTGAGCTGGCAGCTGAATTCAAACGCCGCGTAAACGGTGATCTACCGGCTGAATGGGAAGCAAAAGCAAACCAAATCATTGCAGACCTTCAAGCAAACCCTGCGAACATCGCATCACGTAAAGCATCTCAAAACGCACTAGAAGCGTTTGGTCAAATGCTTCCAGAATTCATGGGCGGCTCTGCTGACCTAGCGCCTTCTAACCTAACTATGTGGTCTGGTTCTAAGTCTCTAGAAGCGAACGACTTCTCTGGTAACTACATCCACTACGGTGTACGTGAATTCGGTATGACAGCGATCATGAACGGTATCGCACTACACGGCGGTTTTGTTCCTTACGGTGCAACATTCCTAATGTTCATGGAATACGCTCGTAACGCTATGCGTATGGCTGCTCTGATGAAAGTTCAGAACATCCAAGTTTACACGCACGACTCTATCGGTCTTGGCGAAGATGGTCCAACTCACCAACCAGTTGAGCAAATCGCGTCTCTACGTCTGACTCCAAACATGAGCACATGGCGTCCATGTGACCAAGTTGAGTCTGCAGTAGCATGGAAACTGGCGATTGAACGTAAAGATGCACCATCTGCACTTATCTTCTCTCGTCAAAACCTAGCACAACAAGAGCGTACGGCTGAGCAAGTAGCGGACATCGCGAAAGGTGCTTACATCCTGAAAGACAGCGATGGCAAGCCTGAGCTAATCCTAATTGCAACTGGTTCTGAAGTTGAACTAGCAGTGAAAGCGGCTGAGCAACTAACCGCTGAAGGTAAGAAAGTGCGCGTTGTTTCAATGCCATCAACAGATGCATTCGACAAGCAAGACGCAGCTTACCGTGAATCAGTACTGCCATCAGACGTAACTGCACGTATCGCTGTAGAAGCTGGCATTGCAGACTTCTGGTACAAGTACGTTGGTTTCGACGGTCGTATCATCGGTATGACAACATTCGGTGAATCTGCACCGGCTGACCAACTGTTCGAAATGTTTGGTTTCACTGTAGAAAACGTAGTGAACACAGCAAAAGAACTGCTAGCTTAATCGCTTAGTATTATCAGTTTTCTCTATTGCGAATTTGAAAACTGAAAAGCCCCGCTTCGGCGGGGCTTTATTTTATCTAATCATTTTTCAACAACGATTCAGCTAACTGGTTGGAATCACTTCTCTTCAAACTGAATAGCTAGTCGATAGAAATCTTGGACTTGCTCTTTCAACTGCTTACTGTTTTGCTCTACAGAATGTGTTGCCGCTAAGTTCTGCTCTGCTGTCGAAGCAATAGAATGAATGTGCTGATTTACGTCGCTAGAAAGCTGCAACTGCTTATTAGCAGAGTCCGCGACATTCACCATCAAACCACTCATGGTTTGCATCATCTGCTCGACTTCAGATAATCGCAATGCACTTTGCTCTGCAACATTTGAACAAGTGTCCGTTTGTTCTTTGTTGGCAATAATGTCTTTCTGCCAACCTTGAATCGTTGTAAGCATGGTTTCAATGGATGCTTTAATTTGCTCAGTCGCATTCGAAGTACGCCCTGAGAGCGCTCTTACTTCATCAGCAACAACAGCAAAACCACGACCTTGTTCACCCGCTCGCGCAGCTTCAATTGCAGCATTAAGTGCTAGCAGATTAGTTTGGTCGGCAATCCCGCCAATTTCTTCCATTAATTGGCTTACCTTTTGCGCTTGATCGCTCAATTGATAAGTCGTTTCTGTCGCTTTCTCAGCTTGTAAGCTAAGTTGCGCTAAGTTGGTATGAGTTTGGTCGATGGTCTCTTTCGCCATCAGACATGACTGCAACGTATCGTCTATCAGTAGATGCGCGTCGTTAGTGCTGGATGAAACTGAATTTGCAGACGCTTCCATCGACTCTGTCGCATCGCGAACTTGCCGAATGTCTATGTTCTGCTGAGTTAGCGCTGATGAAACTTCTGCCGTCGTGCTGCTAAGCTCTTCCGCGCAACTTTGTAAAGGCAGAGCTGAGTCCGTCATACGTCCTAACACGGTGCGAATACGGGCAGAGAGCATCTTGATATGGAAATCTGCAATCGAGAATGGTTTATTTCCGGAATACACCAGACGACTTACACTGTCGTACTGCGCTTGTAACCTTTTAAATTGCAGAGGCGTATCAACAAGTTCCTGGCGGAAGAGAACAGCTAAAACACCTGCCGGTAACAATGTCGTTAACCAAGCAAGAGGACCTTCAAGTGACAGAGCCAAGCTCGTTACTGGTGCTACTAACGCACCAAGAAGAATTGCATAGCGCAAGGTGTCATTTAACTTCAACGCCCACGCTCGACCGGATTTCTCTGCTTTTAGAAGCCCTTGGTACGCTTTAGAAGCGATATCCACCCACTCTCGCTTGGGCTTAACACGAACCGATTGATAACCCACAACTTGATGACCTTCATAAATTGGAGTTACGTAAGCATCGACCCAATAGTAACCACCCGACTTCGTACTGTTTTTTACAATTCCGCGCCACGCTTTACCTTGTTTTAGGCGAGCCCACATATCACCAAAAGCGGCTTTGGGCATATCTCCGTGGCGAACGATATTGTGGTTTTGTCCGAGCAGTTCATCGTGACTGTATTCAGCAATTCTGCAAAACGCATCATTGCAATAAGTGATAACACCTTTGAGATCGGTGGTGGAGACCAGTTCGTCAGAATCTCCTACGAGATTTTCTTGAGCTTTATTGGAAGTTGAGGCTGACATAGATGAGACTTCTATAGTTTTTATTAAATTGCGACAGGATATATACACGATTGTTATATTTATTACAAAATGCTAGAGAAAAAATCTTACCGATGCGACATTTAAAGCCCAAAAAACTCACTTAGATAACAATAATTAATCAATAATGTTACGGGTTGTGAGCTGATAGACAAAAAAGACCCAGCCTTAATAGCTGGGTCTTATAAAATTTTGAACTCAGTTTATGCAATTTGAGATTCAGAATTATTATTCGTTTTAACAATAAAGATTGCCATCACCAATAAGACAAAAGGTAAGACGTACAAATTCAAATTTTGCCACCCTACTGTCGACTCCAACCAACCAGACAAAAGTGCAGTAATGGTGACGCAACTAAATACGAAGAACTCGTTGAACGCCTGCGCTTTGCTTTTATTTTTCACTTCATAGCTCTGACTAAACAAACTGGTTGCGGCAATGAACATAAAATTCCATCCAACACCAAGTAAGATCAACGCCGTACTGAAGTGCCATATAGATAACCCATGCATGTTAATTGCTATGCACGCGATGAACAGCACACCACCAGCTAAAATCATTTTCTTTGCACCGAATAGTTCAATTAACCGACCAGTAAAAAAAGCAGGCACAAACATGCCCAATACATGCCATTCAATAACCCCAGCAGCTCTTGTGAAATCAAACCCACAGCCAATCATGGCTAACGGTGTCGCTGTCATTAGTATATTCATCACGGCATAGGCAACCATCGCTGCTAACACCGCAATCATAAAGTTAGGACGATAAATAATGTCCTTGAGAGAGTCTGGTTTTGCATAGCAATTTTGCGTATGCGCCGCTGGAAATCGTATCGTCTGTAGTAAAACTAATGCCGTTATATACAAGACAATGAGTACAGCAAAAGCACTAATATAAAGCCCATCTGTCGACCACTTTTGCGAATAGATAGCGAGGTTTGGTCCCAAAACGGCAGCTAGCACGCCACCTGCCATAGAAATCGAGATCGCTCGATGCCGTGCTGATTCATCACACACTTCTATCGCAGCAAATCGATATAAAGTACCAAAGCCAATCCCTACCCCTAGCAAAAAGGTGGAAGCACAAAACAAAGTAAAGTTTTGCAGAGATAGCGCATAGGTTGCCAACGACGCTCCAGCTATACCTATGATGTTACCTAAGCTAAAACCCAGACGGCGTCCCAGCTTTCCCATAATTAAGGACGCCGGGATCGTCGCAGACATTAATCCGAGAAACTGCAACGCTACTGGCAAAGTGATCATGCTTGAAGAAGGCGCAATTTGTTTACCGATAAGCGCAATGACAGAAATCAGAAGTATGTTTCCCGTCATCAATAAGGCTTGGCAAAGTGATAATAGCCAGACGTTTCTATTCATCTCATTCCTTGAGTGTTTTTTAATCTACCCAGACACCTTAACGGATTTAAGGCTAAAACACATGGGTTATGTGCGACAGGTTAAGCCATGACATAGCTAACTACTCTCTACTTAAACTAAAAAAGCCAGCGAGAAGCTGGCTTTTTGTGAGTGTTATTCGCTCAATTTTTATTTGGCACGACGCGCTTTTACTGCGTCGGATAGCTGACGTAGAACTGTTTCCGTATCTTCCCAGCCGATACATGCATCAGTAATCGATTGACCGTAAGTTGAAACTTTGCCATCAACCAAGTCTTGACGACCTTCAACAAGATGCGACTCAATCATCACACCGAAAATAGCATCTTCACCGCCAGAAATTTGCTCTGACACATCATCAGAAACTAACATTTGGCGTTTAAATTGCTTAGAGCTGTTCGCGTGGCTGAAGTCGATCATCACTTTCTTAGGCAGACCGGCAGCATCCAGCTCATCCTTAATTTGACCTACATGAGATGCGCTATAGTTTGGCTCCTTACCACCACGCAGAATAATGTGGCAATCAGGGTTACCTGCCGTTTCAACGATAGCAGAATGACCGTACTTAGTGACTGACAAGAAATGGTGAGATGCGCTTGCCGAACGGATTGCATCACTTGCGATCTTGATGTTGCCATCTGTACCGTTTTTAAAGCCAACAGGGCAAGACAGACCAGACGCAAGCTCACGGTGAACCTGAGACTCTGTTGTACGAGCACCAATCGCCCCCCAACTGATCAGGTCGGCAACGTATTGCGGCGTGATCATATCTAGAAACTCGCTTGCCGTTGGAAGCCCCATATCAGTTAGATCAAGCAGAAGCTTACGTCCAATGCGAAGACCGTCGTTAAGTTTGTAAGTATCGTTTAGGTATGGGTCATTAATCAGACCTTTCCAACCTACCGTAGTACGTGGTTTTTCAAAGTAAACGCGCATCACAACTTCTAGTTGCTCACCGAGTTCATCACGAAGTACTTTCAGTTTTTTACCGTACTCTACCGCCGCCTCTGGGTCATGAATAGAACATGGACCAACAATCACTAGTAGGCGATCGTCTTTACCTTCAAGAATATTGTGGATGGCGTTACGACATTCAAAAGTAGTTGTGGAAGCAGTTTCGGTCGCCGGAAATTTTTCAAGCACTGCAACAGGTGGCAATAGCTCTTTTACTTTATTAATTCTTACATCATCAGTTTGAAACATTACTTCTACTTCCTAATTACTATCCAAGTCCCGCTATTTTGCTCAAACTTTACTCACTGCAACATTATTCACAAAGCAAGCAATAGTAAGGGCTGTGGGCTCATTTAATCGTGTCAATGCAAGTAACTTATCGACTTCGCCGACCGCTTGCAATCACTTTTTTTAAAAAAATGCAAATTAACTACTAATGTTCAAAACAAAACACAGCGTAAATTTTTATGTACACGGAAAGTTCAAAATTATCATATATTTTCCTGTAACTTTGAAAATCTTGTCTACAATGTAAGAAATATCAGAAGTTTGTGAGGTATTTGGCGACGAAAAGTGTAGCAAGATCTAAGATATTGTTGCTTGATGTTAATTTAAATGAATATTAAACTTATTTCTTATTAAACTAATTTCTTATAACTACCTAGTTTTACTCAAGTTGTAAAAACAAAGTAGAAACTAATATGCAATCAATACAAGGAAACATTATGAACAAAGTAGCAATTGCAGTAGCAGCAGTGGTAGCTGGTGGTTTAATTAACTCTGCTCAAGCTGAAATGTATATCGGGGGCAAAGTGGGCATGACTACGCTAGATGATGCTTGCTATTTAAACAGCCCTTGTGATGATGATGCTTTCGGTGCCGGAATGCACATCGGTTACGACTTTACCGATATCATTGGCCTTGAGTACGGTGTTGATTACTTAGGTGACTACGAAGCTAATTTCAAGTCAGGGGCTAATACAGTAAATACGATCGACGGTGATCTTTGGGCATTAACGCTTGCGCCTAAATTCAACTGGCATCTAAACGATACGTGGAATCTATTCGCGAAAATCGGTGGTGCTTACATGATTTCGGGTGACGAAAAAGATTTCGTTCCTACAGGCTCGCTTGGTGCTGAATACACTATCGATAGAAACTGGAGTGTTCGTGCTGAATACCAACGTTACCAAGATATCTCTGATGATGTCCTAGATGATATGGATGCAAACTTCTTTGGTATCGGTGTTAACTACAAGTTCGCAGCAGCACCTGTTGTTGCAGCAGTAGTAACAGAAGAAGTGGTTGCAGAGCCAGAACCAGTAATGATGACGAAGACGCACAAAGAAGAGTACGGTACAGGTACGTTTGAATTCGACAGTGCGAAGCTAACTGATTCAGTATCTGAGCGTCTAGACAACTTCGTAAACTTCTTGAACGAGTACCCACAAGCTCAAGTTGAAATCACTGGTTACACAGATAGCTCTGGTCCAGCAGCTTACAACCAAAAACTGTCTGAGCGTCGTGCTCAATCTGTTGCGGATTACCTAATCGCAGCAGGCATCGATGCAGACCGCTTCACAGTTACTGGTATGGGTGAAGAAAACCCAGTTGCAGACAACAGCACTCACGAAGGTCGCGAGAAGAACCGTCGTGTTGAAGTTGTCGTACCTGAGTTCCAATACGAAGAATTGGTACAACCAGAATAAGAGTTCCCGCTCTAATCTAGTCTAAGGGGTGCTTCGGCATCCCTTTTTGTTTGCTTCAGCTTTACCCTTCACTCTTTATCAAACTCATTCAGTTTCTCTGTTCGCCCTTCTCCATCCTATCTGGTTCCGACTCTTATACTAAAGGCGACCTGACGGTACGCTCGATTAAATATTTGATTTCAAGTTTGGTGAAAAGTAGCAGTTTTCTCAAAGACTCATAGTTCATCGCTCTTGGTTCCAAAACCAATATACCCAAGTGATTCCACGACGCCGAATTCAGAGCATTGTCATCGCTCCCTTGATTACCGAAAGTAAGTAAGGAAAACAAGGTCGTGTCATAGCCAGTTATTTCCATGTTGTTTGACACAGTAATCGGGTCAATCAAACGCTCCCGAAGGACGAGTTGACTGGGGTATAAACATTATTGGGAACTACGGCAGCAGACCCTAGTATTGCGCCGTACAAACAAAAACTGCACCGGAGTTCGGTGCAGTTGTGAGCTTGCCCTTGTGTGGCTCTAGATCATAAAAACACACCAATATAGTGATCCACCAATAACGCAACAAACAGCGCCAATAAGTGATAGATGGAGAATTTAAACGTTTCCATTGCGCTATTTAATTCCGGTGAAAACTTTAACTTCCACGCGTGATACATAAAGCCAGCATTGAGGAGCAATGAAGAGAATAAATATACAGAACCGACCATCCCCACCAGCACAGGCAAAATACAGACAAGCGTGAGTAGAATCGTATACAAAAGAATTGATGTCTTGGTGTACTCAATGCCATGAGTGACTGGAAGCATTGGGATATCCACTTTGCGATAGTCTTCGACACGGTGAATTGCGAGCGCCCAGAAATGTGGCGGCGTCCAAATAAAAATAATCATTACCAATAGCCAAGCATGCGCGTGTAACTCTCCAGTTACCGCCGTCCAACCGAGTAGTGGCGGCATTGCGCCTGCAATCCCTGCAATCACAATATTCTGCGGGGTTGCTCGCTTAAGATACATGGTATAAACCACCGCATAACCTAACAAGCTTAAGAAGGTCATCCATGCCGTCAGTGGGTTGACCAATGCATGAAGCAACACAAACCCAATTCCCCCCAGAGCAGTAGAAAAAATCGCAACAGACAAAGGGTTAGTATCACCGGAAGGCAAAGGTCGCTTGTGCGTGCGAGCCATTCGCGCATCAATACGGCGATCAATCAGGTGATTAAACGCTGCAGCAGAGCCTGCCATTAGGCCGATACCAGTAAGACCAATAGCAGCTTGTAACCAAGGAAAGTCAGCAACCGGAGCTAAGCTCATCCCAACAATAGCCGTAATCAACATAAGAGCGACGACTTTTGGCTTTGTTAGTTTTAAATAGGTTGACCCAATCTTTCTCTTACCACTTTCTAGAGGTAGCGCGATCTCTTTACTCATAGCGAACTCCTTTCGCTTGATGACCCCAACAAGCTTTACCCTGCCATAGGTAGAACTGACTAACGCAAATAAGTGTAAGCATAATGGCAGCACCGAGGTTGTGTGCCACCGCAACATAAATAGGGAGCTGGAACACAACGTTACTCACGCCCAATAAGATCTGACACACCAAGGTGAATCCAATCCAGATACCGAGGCGTTGGGAATGATGTGAATCTTGTTTTAATAGTAAGATGCAGTAAATCAACACCACGCATGCGGTAATAATGGCACCAATACGGTGGCTAACATGAATAGTCATTCTGGCAGGGTAATCTAGGACACCGAACTCATAGTTATCAAAACCTGTCTGCCAAAACGAAAATGCCTCTTTCCAAGACAAATAGCTTGTCCAGCTACCTTCACATATTGGCAAAGTGGTACACATTAATGCGGCATAATTTGATGATGTCCATCCGCCAAGCAACACCTGCAACAACACCACACCAAAAGCCATCAAAGAGAACGTTCTCACGCTCTTGGAAGAAGGAGAAAAGTAGAGGCTGTTTTTAGATTGTAATTGGCAGTAGAACAGCGCTTGAAGTGCAAGCAGCGTAAAGCCGCCAAGTAGATGAAGCATAACTATCACTGGCATCAGCTTTAACGTTACCGTCCACATTCCTAATGCCGCTTGGCCCAAAACAAGAACGCAAAGCAAAACCGGAATTGTCGGATCAACTCGCTCTGCTCTCACCGCCATGATTGCCATCATCAGAATGACTAAGCCTAAAGTTCCAGCGAAGTAACGATGAATCATCTCTAACCACGCTTTTCCTTGCTCCACTGCTCGCTCCGGAAACAGAGCATTTGCCTTAGTAACTTCAGCTTCAGTTTGGGGTACAAATAACTGACCATAGCAACCAGGCCAATCTGGACATCCCAACCCCGCATCAGCCAAGCGTGTATATGCTCCCAACATAATGACTACAAGAGTAAGACACAGGCTGAACTTAACCAAACGACTTAACGTCATATTGCACTCTCCCTAGCCTACGCGTGATAACTTCAATAGCTTTCGTAAGTCCGCCAATACATCTTTACTTAACCGCACCAAATCCTCGTTGGCTTCTGGCGTATAGGACATAACTAGCTGCCCGAGAGGGTCGACGATCAACATCTGCCCTGCTTTCACTCTCGATGACAACGAATCATTCATTTGCATCACCACAATGCTCTTGCTCTGGGCAACATTATTGGTCTCTTCCGAAGTCCAGATAACTGGCACCACACGCTCCTGATATTTACCTAATGCAATGTGGCTTTGTTGCATCAAATGTATTTGTTGTTGGCACTGTTCTTTACACTCCGGAGGCAACACATACGCTAATTGCCAACCTTTTTCGTCTAATGGTGATGGCTGACCTAATTGTTCGAGCGTGATATATGGCTCAACCAATTCACCTCGATTGGTTACCCCCGTTTCGTACCAACCTTGACTCAATACAACCTTGGCAATAATCGCGGGGAGCGCAAATAGACAAATCAGAGACACCAATACAATTCGTCCTTTCGTGACTGCATTTGTCATTTCTCACCTCCTTGTGAGCGTGGTTGTCGAATCCAACGAATAAAAATCAGGATTGTGATAAACAAAAATACGCCAGACATAGCAAACCATTGAAAAGAATAACCAAAGTGCTTTGCACTGGCTAACGGTAAGGGATTCCAAGGAAATGGGTACGACCATTGCGTTAGATTGTCAGGTTGAATGACCGTAGGCATTAACTCAATATTAAGCAGTTGGCTAAGTTGATTAATGTTGAGGTTTTGCACTCTTATCGTATCGCCCATTTCAGCCATTAGGTCTGAACTTAGTGGATTAGTAGATTTACGATACAAACGCCCTGTGATGTCATATGGCGTTGTCAGATATTCAACCTTCGGAAGTACGGCTCTGGATCTTTTCCCCTTCACAAATCCAAGTTCAAGCAGCGTCAGAGTCGCCGGATCATGAGACATCGATACGATTTGAAACGCTAGGTAACCCACTTCACCCTGATAGGTCTGGTTATCTAATAAAATAATTGGGAGTGATTCAGGCGTCACATTTGCTTTTACTTTAATCCCTATAACACTTTCTTCTCGCCAATCGTTCTTTTCCAGTACTTCAGATATGTCCTGATAAGAGGTATTTTCCCTTGCTAAAATCGCTTGTTCCAAAAGCTGCTTTTCATTACCACGTTCCAATTGCCAAAAGCCCAGTTTGACCAATAGAGAAAACACAGCCACAGTTAAAAATACAGCAACCCAAACCCATTTCGATAATATCGACGACGAAACCGGAGGTGCCATGTCCACCGTATTTCTGTTTAAGTTAACGCTTGTCCTTTTGCTGCTTTTCATCATCTTTAACCTCGCAAAAGCGCTTATCGAAATGGTTCGCGAAGACCCAGAGGATTCATCGAAGAAAGGCAAACCAATGAGCCACTATCTCGGTCGTCGTGTCATGTTTTCTGCGTTAGTCGTGATTCTCCTTCTCGTAGCGTTAGGGGCAGGATGGATAGCCCCAAATCCTCGTCCTTACTAGCTTTACAGCACATAAACGAAAACAAATAAGCATAGCCAAACCACGTCAACGAAGTGCCAATACCAACTGCCAGCTTGGAATGCGAAATGGTCTTTCGGAGAAAAGTGGTCCTTGGCGATGCGGAATAACAGCACAATGAGGAAAATGGTACCGAGACAAACGTGCAAACCGTGAAAGCCCGTGAGCATAAAGAAGGTATTACCGTAAATACCGGACTGCAACGTCAGCCCAATATCTTGATAAGCGTGTGCATATTCGACGGCTTGGTAATAGAGGAAGAAGCCCGCCAAGACGATGGTGATTTCCAACCAGACAATCAGTGCAGTTCGTTTATCTTGCTCTAAACTGATGTGTGCCATATGTAACGTAATCGATGACAATAGCAGCAAGATGGTGTTGGTTAATGGGATACCCTGCCAAGGCATTGCTTGGGTCGTATCACCACCCGGCGTGGTGGTGAGTGGCCAGATTGCTTCGAAACTCGGCCACAATACCTCATGTGTCATTAAGTTATTATCTGCACCACCTAACCAAGGCACGGAAATCATTCTTGCGTAGAAAAGAGCACCAAAAAAAGCACCAAAGAACATCACTTCCGAAAAGATGAACCAGCTCATCCCTTGTCGAAATGAACGCGTGATTTGCGCACTGTACTTTCCGGTAAGAGATTCTGTGATGACGTTGCTGAACCACCCTGCCAGCATATAGAGCAAAAACAACATACCAATGGCGAGAATGATGCCGCCTAACGTACCAACCGCGCCATCACTTTGAGTACCTTGAACGGTCATTCCGGCACCGACAGCAACGAGGAACAGCGCAAAAGCTCCTACAATTGGCCAACTGCTTTGTGCGGGAACATAATAGGTCTCAGGCTTGTTACTCATAAGTTCTCTCCTTACAGACGCGCCTTGGTTTGCGGCGTCAAGGCCTGTTTCTCACTCCCTGAGAGGCTAGCTGTTGAAGACTCGCCCGATTGAGGAGGAAATTTGTAGAGTGTGTAAGACAAGGTCAACGTATGAATTGAATCCGGCACGTCCGGCTCAATGTAGAAAATCAAAGGCATACTCGCTTGCTGCTTACCTTCCAATGGCTGTTGATTAAAGCAAAAACACTCGATTTTATTGAAGTAAGCTGCACCAGTACCCGGCGATACGGATGGCACAGCTTGCCCTACCAAATCTTCACCGCTCTGATTAAAAGCAAGATATTCGGTTTGAATCACTTCACCAGGGTGAACATCCATAAAAACGACTTTTGGTTTGAACTCCCAAGGCATGTCCGGGCTAACGTGCGCCATAAATTCCACACGAATCGTTCTGGTAATATCCGCCTGCATACCCGTCGGTTGAATTGCGGCCACATCACTGGTTTTACCATTAATGCCCAATGCATCGCACATGATGTCGTAGAGTGGCACAAGAGCAAAACCGAAGCCGAACATCAGCGCTGTCGCTAGCAGCAACTTGATAGTGAGTCTCTTATTGGATGAATTACTTGGCATCTCACTCACCTCACTCTTCGGTTAATCGACTTTTGGCGGAGTTGTGAATGTATGATGTGGGGCTGGGCTAGGTACCGTCCACTCTAAACCCTCTGCACGTTCCCAAGGTTTTGCCGTTGCTTTTTCACCACCACGAATACATTTGATGACTAGCCACAGAAAGATCAATTGAGACAGACCGAAGGCAAAGCCACCTATCGATACGATTTGGTTAACGTCGGCAAACTGGATAGCGTAATCAGGAATGCGTCTTGGCATCCCTGCTAAGCCCAAGAAATGCATTGGGAAGAACAACACATTGACCGAAATGATTGAACACCAGAAGTGCCATAGACTCAGCTTGTGGTCATACATATTGCCTGTCCACTTCGGTAGCCAGTAATACGCCGCGGCCATAATCGAGAACACCGCACCGGATACCAAGACATAATGGAAATGCGCAACAACAAAGTAAGTGTCATGGTATTGGAAATCCGCAGGTACAATCGCCAACATCAAGCCTGAGAAGCCACCTATTGTAAATAAGACAATAAAAGCAATGGCAAACAACATCGGCGTCTCAAACGTCATTGCGCCCCGCCACATAGTCGCCACCCAGTTAAACACTTTCACGCCAGTTGGCACTGCAATCAACATGGTGCAGTACATAAAGAAGAGTTCGGCGAATACTGGCATCCCCGTCGTAAACATATGGTGTGCCCACACTAGGAATGACAGCAATGCAATACTGCAGGTTGCGTAAACCATCGAATGATAGCCGAACAGTTTCTTGCCACTGAAAGCCGGAATGATTGCCGAGATAATCCCGAACGAAGGCAGGATCATGATGTATACCTCAGGGTGACCAAAGAACCAGAAGATGTGTTGGAACATCACAGGGTCACCGCCACCAGCGGCATCAAAGAAACTTGTACCAAAGTATTTGTCGGTCAGAACCATGGTGACCGCACCGGCTAATACGGGCATAACCGCGATCAACAAGAATGCAGTGATTAACCAAGTCCAAACAAACATTGGTAGCTTGAACCAAGTCATGCCTGGTGCACGCATGTTTACGATAGTCACGATAACGTTGATGGCACCCATAATGGAACTGATACCCATGATATGGACTGAGAAAACAAACAACGCCGTACTATCAGGACCATAAGTTGTGGAAAGCGGCGCATAGAAAGTCCAACCGAAATCAGGACCACCACCCGGTAAGAACAAAGAGCCGATCAAAATGAGGAACGCAAAAGGTAAGATCCAAAAACTCAAGTTGTTCATCCGTGGTAAAGCCATATCTGGAGCGCCAATCATCATTGGAATCATCCAGTTGGCTAAACCAGTAAACGCTGGCATGACGGCACCAAACACCATCACTAGTCCATGTACGGTCGTCATTTGGTTAAAGAACTGAGGGTCAACCAATTGCAGACCTGGTTGGAATAGCTCCGCACGGATGATCATCGCCATCGCGCCTCCAGTGAGGAACATAGCAAAGCTAAACCATAAATAAAGCGTACCGATGTCTTTATGACTGGTGGAATAAAGCCAACGCGCTAGCCCTTTTGGTGCGTGATGATGATCGTGGTCGTCTTCAATCGCAATGGTCGTGTTTGCAGTAGTTTGCGCTTCAGCAGGAGCAGACTTCACCGCTTTTTCAATTGGCTTACTCATATTTCCTCCTTGGCACTGTCTTGTGCCTTAAAGGCGTTAACATCGGATGCTTGAACGGTATCGCCAGTATCATTTCCCCAAGCATTACGTTGATAGGTAATTACAGCGGCAATTTCTTGATCGCTTAGTTGGTTAGCAAAAGCTTGCATGGCGGTGCCAGCTCGACCGTTCACCAATACATCGATGTGAGCAACAACCGGACCTTTGGCTATCTCGCTGCCTTTGATTGCCGGGAACGCGCCCGGAATGCCTTCGCCGTTCGTTTGATGACACACAGCACAGCGCGCGGTGTAAACCGACTCGCCTTGTCCCATCAAATCTTCCATTGAAAGGTCTTGCGTCAATGCTTCTTGGGCAGCCGCCTTTTGTAAGGCAATTTCTTGTTTCTTGTCTGCCATCCACTGGTCGAAATCATCTTCCGCCATCGCATGAACAACAACTGGCATGAAACCATGCGCTCGACCACAAAGCTCCGCGCACTGACCACGATATACGCCCGGTTCATCAATCTTGGTCCAAGCCTCATTAATGAAACCAGGGATCGTATCTTTCTTAACAGCGAAATCAGGTACCCACCAAGAGTGAATTACGTCATCAGAAGTCATTAAGAAGCGAACTTTACGGTTGATAGGCAAAACCAGCGGGTTATCCACTTCGAGCAAGTAGTGCGCCCCTTTCGCTTCGATGCCATCGATTTCTTTCTGGCTGGTAGCAAGTAGGCTGAAAAATTCGACATCCTCGCCGAAATAACTGTAGTGCCACTTCCATTGAGAGCCGGTGATCTTCACAGTAAGGTCAGATTGGCTGGTGTCTTCCATCGCCACCAGCGTTTTGGTCGCAGGAATCGCCATAGCGATAAGAATAATGACCGGAATAACGGTCCAGATGATCTCCACTTTAGTGCTTTCGTGGAAATTAGCGGCAACTGCCCCTTTTGACTTGCGATGTTTGAAGATGGAATAGAACATCACACCGAATACAACAAAAGCGATAGCGCAACAAATGTAGAAGATCAGCATATGTAATTCATACACTTGCTCACTGATCCCCGTAACACCTCGCGTCATGTTGTAATCACTCTGCTCTGACCAACTGGACGAAGAAAACGTGATAAAAATCACATTCGTTAATAAGGCTAGAGTAGTTGCTAATCTTTTCAAAAGATCTCTCCTCTGCTCAGCCGCTGCGCTTGCGCGAGCTTCCTTGCTTCCCGATGCAAATATCGAACAAATTTACGAAAAATCACAAAAACTACGATTTCAGCACTCTTTGTTATATTTATGTTAAAAGGCTAGTTATAGTTCAATAGTTCTTCAAGAAATTAACTGTGAATAAATTCCGTACAGACTGAAAAATAAATTCGGTTTATCGATTGCCCTCTTTGAAATGTAATTGAGAACCATTTACATTAATTAAAAGAAAACATTGGGACGCTTTTAAGCAAAGAAGTGTCTAAACAAGTAGGCTCCCCCTACTAAGGAAAGACGAATATGACAGCACAAATTACTCAATGGCTAGCACGAGACCCAGATCCAAAAACTCGTGAAGAGCTTCAACACCTAGTCGATACAAATAACGAACAAGAACTGACAGATCGATTTGGTTCACGCTTAGCATTTGGTACCGCAGGTCTGCGCGGTAAAGTCGGTGCGGGTCCAAATCGCATGAACCGTTTAGTGATTCAAGAGACAGCAACAGGTCTCGGTCACTATCTGATTGAACAAGTGAAAGACGCATCGTCTCGCGGTGTTGTTATTGGCTACGATGGTCGCCCAGATTCTAAACAGTTCGCACACGATACAGCTTCTGTACTTACTGCTTTGGGCATCAAGGTTTACCTAACCTATAAAGTAGCGGCAACACCAATTGTTGCTTTTGGTGTTCGTGAATTAAATGCAGCTGCGGCTGTCGTTGTTACCGCAAGCCACAACCCACCAGAATACAATGGCTTTAAAGTGTACTGGGAAAATGGCGCACAGATTATTCCACCGCACGATTCTGGTATTGCTGCGAAAATCGATGAAGCAACAACAAAACCGCTTCCTCTGATGTCACTGGACGATGCAAAACAAAAAGGTTTGTTAGTTTGGCTTGAAGACGAGTACTACCAAACTTATCGCAAAACAATGAACGACAATGCCCTGCTAACACCGGACAGCAACACAGATATCTCGATTGTTTACACGGCAATGCACGGTGTCGGTGCGGACATGGCAGAAACGTTGCTCGCAGACGCTGGCTTTAAAAAAGTCGCAAGCGTTCCAGAACAGCGTGAACCGGACGGTACGTTCCCTACCGTAAACTTCCCGAATCCTGAAGAAGCAGGCGCAATGAACATGGTGATGGCACTGGGTAAATCTGTCGATGCGGACATTGCTTGCGCGAACGATCCTGATGCAGACCGTTTTGCTGTGGCTGTAAAACGCCCAGATGGCGAATATCAGATGCTAACAGGTGACCAAGTGGGTTCATTGTTTGGTGACTACTTACTACAAGGTCAACCAAATGCGCTTGTTGGGAATACCATTGTGTCTTCTCGTCTATTGAGCAGTATTGCGAAAGCACACGGCGCAGAATACTACCAAACGTTAACTGGCTTTAAATGGCTAACTAACGTAGCAATGACACAAGAAACTGAAGCGAACCCATTCCTATTCGCTTACGAAGAAGCACTAGGCTACACAGTAGGTAATAAGGTATGGGATAAAGATGGTTTGTCAGCACTGGTCGCTTTCTCTCAATTGACAGGTAAATTGAAAGCACAAGGCAAAACGCTGTGGGATAAGTTAGAAGAATTATACCGCCAGCACGGTTTCTACTTCAACGCGCAGCGCAGCATTGCACTTGACCCTAAATCACCACCAATCGGTGACAAACTTCGCGCAAACCCACCGAAAGAGATTGCGGGTAAACGTATCGAAGTGATTGAAGATCTGAAGTCATCACTTCGCTTTGTGACCGATGGTCCAACAGAAGCGATTAACTTGCCAGCAAGTGACGTACTGGTTTACCACTTAGAAGACAAATCACGTGTGATTGTTCGCCCTTCTGGTACTGAGCCTAAGTTGAAGTGTTACTACGAGGTAATCAGCGAGTTCCCGGCAGAGATGGATTACGCGCAAGCTAACCAAGCAGCGGAAGCGAAAATGAACGCACTTATCGAAGCGCATCAACAAAGCTTGTAATTCGAGTTTGAAACATCGATTCTGTGACAGCCACAAATAGCAAAAGAGGCGCATCGAGCGCCTCTTTTTTTTGTTTAATTCAAACCAAATCAAGCAATCTGTTTTTGCAGAAAATGTTTATCAATGCCTGCTGCTGGGTAGCCTGAATATTGCCCGACTTTTTCAAAACCCAATTTCAAGTAAAAATCGAGCGCTTGAAAGCTATAGGTATCGAGATACAAATGCGTGACTCCACGCGGTTTCACTTGCTCTTCCAGTAGAGCGATCAGCTTGCTTCCTAATCCCGAAGTGCGTGCCTCTGCATCAACCCATAGGTATTCAACAAACACGGTGTTATTAAACATTTCTCCCGTGAGTCCGCCAACAACCTTACCCTCGTCATTACGAGCAAAACAGCCAATGGCGTCTACGTCCCCATCCGGTAGATGCATGTTGTTATAAGCTCGGATGCCATCACGGATAAAATCGAGATCGTTTTGTTCTGGATTGAGTTTAAATTCAAGTTTCATACTGCCACTCCTTGGAAAATCAGTGTGATACTAAAACAAAAAGCCAGCGAGTGCTGGCTTTTGTTCAAAAATCTGATTGTTCCTACACATTACATCGCGAAGCTACTGAGCATCCACACCGCAAGGATAACGAACACCAAGCCCATTAGCTTACCTTGGTACATGCGGAATTTATCGTTTTCCAGCAACCCTTTGCCTAATGTCCCCGCCAATGCAACTAACAAAATATTGAATAGCAAGCCTAATACGTTTAGCAGCAAACCAAGCGCGAGCATTTGCTCACCCGACGATGCGGTAATGTTGCTAGAGACAAACTGAGGCAAAAACATCACGAAAAACACCAAGGCTTTCGGGTTCAGCAGGTTACTCATCAAAGCGCGTTGATAGTAAGTCGATGCCATCTTGTTTTTCTGGTCAAGCTCTGGTGCAGCAGAAACGTCCGCTCGTAAACAGTCCCACCCCATTTTGAGCAAGTACGCGCCCCCCAGTAGATGAAGCACTTTTAATGCGATTGGGCTCATGGCAATCAAGGTCGACACACCCATAGCTGCCAATAACGTTAAGATCACGCCGGATGTCGCGTTGCCTAAGCTTGCAAACAGACCAACTTTTTTGCCATAACTCATGCTAGAGCTGGCAATCAACAACATGTCAGGTCCAGGCAACAAAAGAAGTGCAATAACAGCGGTGAGATAAACAGGGAGTACAGATAAATCGATCATGGTGGAACTGGCTTTCTAAAACAGGCGGCGGATCTTATACCAATGAATAGATAACAACCAGACCAAATATCTTTCTACGAAGCAATATTCAGAAAATACAAAAGGTTTAATGCTCAATTTAAAAACAATTAACCTTTTTGATGTTTATTTTTAATACCAATAGCAATTATGTACAAAAATAAGCAGGATGGATCCGGTAGACTCCAAATGATGTGGTGCTACTGTTTACGCTTGAGCTATTTGGACCGAGATGAAAGAAAAGAATAAGGAAATCGCGACTTTCAAGATTGCTCAAGAATTGGGCGGGTTAGAGCTGCTCGATGCAAAATACGAAAAACAAAACTTCTCTCGCCATAGCCATGAAGGCTACACCATTGGTGTGATTGAAAAAGGCGCACAGCAATTCTTTCGTACCGGTGGCAACCACATTGCACCGCAAGACAGTATCATTCTTGTAAACGCTGATGAGGTGCATAATGGTCACTCAGCGTCAGAAGGTGGCTGGGAATACAAAGCCATGTATCCCGTACCTGAGCAGTTTCAAACGCTTGGGAAAGAACTTGGCGCGCCCAATGTCGCGCAGCCCTACTTCCCGCAGCCCGTCGTTTACGATCCAGAGCTCGCAAACCAACTGCGATTAGTGTTCGATACTCTAGAGAAATCCGATAATCGCTTGCTAAGAGAGACACTTGTCTACGGCACACTGATCAAACTTGCCAGCAAGCACAGTACACATCGAGCTCCCCTTAAAGATACGACAAAAGCGCAAAAGCAAGTACATCTGGTCAAAGAGTTTCTTGAAGACTTTCCTCAAGCCGATGTCTCTTTAGAAGAACTGGCGAAGTTAGCAGGGTTGAGCCCCTTCCACCTGTTGCGTGAATTTCAAAAGCAGTTTGGCTTTCCGCCGCACGCATTTCAGATTCAACAGAGACTACGAATGGCGAAAAAGCTGCTCAAGCTAGGACAAAAGATTTCCGATGTTGCTCAAGAATGTGGTTTTCACGACCAAAGCCACTTGCATCGTCATTTTAAAAAAGCCATGGGGGTAACGCCTGGGCAGTACATCAAGCACTGTTAGCAATTTTGTACAAGGCAGCATGCTTAGGTCAGCCTACCTTAACAGCATGTTTTTCTATTCAAGTTGAAGTTATGGATACTACTTTGCCAACTCATCAAGACTCAAAATTCTCACTCTTTTTACAAGGTACCATCGCAATGATGCCATTAAGCATCGCCGTACTGCCTTGGGGATTACTTGCGGGCTCATTTGCCATCGATACTGGCTTACACCCGCTAGAAGGTCAGGCGCTTTCCGCCATTCTGTTTGCTGGCTCCGCACAACTTGTTGCCATGGGCATGATTAAAGCTGGTGCAGGCTTAACCACCATGTTGCTGACGACCTTTTTCATTACCTCTCGCCATTTTCTTTATAGTGTTTCGATGCGCAGTAAAATTTCGCCATTGCCCTTAAAGTGGCGTCTTTCACTTGGCTTCTTACTCACTGATGAGCTATTTGCCATCGTCGGGCACCAATCCGATAAGCAATTTGATCGATGGTACGCCCTTGGCGCTGGATTAAGCTTCTACTTATTTTGGAACTTCGCAACACTTGCTGGCATTGTCGCTGGCAGTTTGATACCTGAATTAAATGAGCTCGGCTTAGAATTTGCCGTTGCTGCCACCTTTATCGCGATTGTGGTGCCAACGATAAAAAGCATTCCCGTGCTATGCAGTGTATTGGTAGCATTAGTTAGCTCAGTGACGCTGAATTATTACCAAGTGGAAGGAAGCTTGATGTTCGCGAGTATTCTCGCCATGTTGACGGGCTATTTGGTTGAACAGTTTACGACGAAAGCCCCAAACATTGAGAATACACCGGAGGAACGCCAATGATCTTTTTGTCTATCTTAGCCATGACAGCCTTGGTATTCACTAGCCGTTATCTATTTCTCGAACCAAAATTGCCGCTTAAATTGGGGGTAAGAACTCAAAAGATATTAAGCTACGCAAGCCCTGCAGTGCTCACCGCGATCTGGGCTCCTATCGTGTTTATGCCAGAAGGTGAACTGAGCGTCACATGGCAAAACCCATTTCTATTGGCTGCCCTATTAGCTGCTGCGATTGCATACCTCACAAAGAATGTATTGCTCACCACCATCGTAAGTATGGTCGCGTTTTTACTGCTTCGAATTTGGCTATAAGCTCGCGACTAAACAGCCAACCATTCAATCTCTAATAAGGTGATGTCTCCACACTTCAAACGTCCAAGGAAGACATCGCCTTGATGCACTTCACCCACGCCCTTTGGTGTCCCTGTCATCACGACATCGCCATCTTCTAGCGTTGTGTAGCTCTTCAACTCATCGAGAATGTTCATCGGTGGGTAAAGCATTTGCTTAACATGCCCTTTTTGAACATGAACACAGTTAATCAAAAGCTCTAAGTTGAGATCGTCAATATCGACACCTTGAAGAGAACGGAAACGGCTGAATACCGCTGAGCCATCAAACGCTTTGGCACGTTCCCAAGGTAATCCTTTTTCTTTGAGGTTAGATTGTAAACCGCGTTTGGTCAGATCTAAGCCGAGCCCAACCGCGCAGTATTGACCGTTTTTGATCACAAAGCAGATTTCGGCTTCGTAATGCAAAGGCTCTTGATGGAATGAGGTGAGTTTGGTTGAAACGGAAGTCGCCGGTTTATTGAACACTACCATTTGCTCTGGTACGGCATTATCTAGCTCTTGAATATGCTCAACGTAATTACGCCCGACGCACAGAACTTTGCCGACTTTGATTTTCTTCTCTTCAACCTGAACGACGCTCATTGCTCTTCCCTGCAAAACAAAAAACGCATAATAATCCAACACGTTACGTTGTTGACACTAGTTCTCGTTTCGAGGTGTTAAAAACAAGACATTCAGCCCGTTTTGAGTGAATCATCACTAAATTGAGCTTCGATAAGGTAAGAACCACAGACAAAAAAAAGCCAGCACGAAGCTGGCTTCCATAGTAACTAGGACAGGTTACTATTATAGGTAGTAACGAGCACCAAGTGCCCATTTGTCATCTGTTTTACGATCGTTTGCATCGTTTAGGTCGAACTGGTAGCCAGCGTAACCAACAAACTTAGGAGTGAAGTTGTATTCAGCCTGTACAGCCATCTCTTCACGAGCAGTTTCAGTTTTAGAGTTCTTAAATGTTTTACCTTCAACCATTTCGTAGTTAATGCTTAGGTTAAGGCTGCTTGGTAGTGCGTAAGCTAGTAGCGCTTCGTACGCATCGCTATCAACTAAGCGATCACCAGTAGTGCTGAAGTTCATGTTCTCGTTTGAGCCGTAAACTGCTGCAATGTATAGACCTTGACCGTATGAGCCGTACGCTGCAGATACTAGGTGAGATTCAGCAGATTCTTTGCTCACGCCATCTTTAATGTCGCCTCCAGTGTATGTGTAACCGATCTTAGCACCCATGATTTCGTAAGAAAGAGCTGCTTGAACACGGTCATCGTAGTTTAGAGAGGTATCAGCGTCTGTTTGAGAACCTTGCCAACCTAGACCGAAGTTGATTGCACCAGCTTCGCCCAGCTCAATCGCGTTACGGTAAGAAAGCATCTTGTCCGCACGACCTGTACCTAGGTTACCGTGATCGTCGTAGATAAAGTCGTTCGCAAACGCGATAGGCATATCAGCAACGCCAGCTACATCGTAGTAAGGTGCCCACTGAGTACCACCAACTGCACGACCGTAAACATCGTGAGTTAGACCTAGGTAACCAAGACGAGTAGTAAATGTTTCGTCACCACCATCTAGGTAGTTAAGAGCCCATTCACCGCGAGCGTCAGCAGTAAAGCCGTTGCCTAGATCCTGAGTTGCTGTGAAGTTGATACGTGGAGAGTTAGTACCTACATCAGTGTCACCTTGCTCTGAACCGTTCACGTTAATAGATACGTGACCGCCAACAGAGAACGTTGTGCCATCGTTGTTGTAAAGCTCCACTGCTACTGCTTGTGTACCGAATGTTGCTGCTGCGATCGCTGCTGCTAGGAATTTTTTGTTCATTATAAAATCCATGTATTTATTCATTAGTTTATAAGTCAGTTTTATACAAAAGTAGATTGGGGCATCTTCTCCACCAATGTGCGTCACTTTTGATTAACAACTGCCAATCAATGTATTTCAGAAGTTCCCCAGAGCAGAGTGAAAAGATGTAATAAAAAAGAAAAATCGCAAACGTTTACCTTTTTTCTTTATACAAATTCTGAAAAATACACCCAAATTGGAAACAAATGCTTACATGTAACAACAAAAAATCCAGCTAAATCATTGTTAAAACAAACAATGAAAATTTAAACATGAAATCTTGAATTACAATTCGAGAAGAAAAAAATGATTAGGATCTTTTTTAAAAACATGTCGTTCGGTAGTCATTAGAAAAACATAAAAAAACATAAAACCCCCTTTTTCTCTTATTTTCATAAATAAGAAGGTATTCATACATTTGAAATAAATATGCAAACAAATCATAACTTAATAGAAATCTATCTTTAATTTTCTCGGTTTACCTTAGCGTCATCAATACATCGAGCAAGAAAGCTCATCGATTACAACTAGGGTAATAAGAAAATGAAAAAGGCAGCACTAACTACTGCAGTGTTAACAGCATTGGTATCAGCACCATCTTTTGCGGCGACAGTGTACAAAGATGGCGGCACTGAATTGAAGGTTGGCGGTCGCGTCGAGTTTCGTGGTGACTTTATTGGTTCAGGCGGTGCTGAAGTAGACGGTTCTATGGAAGATAAGTCACGTGCGCGTCTAAACCTCAAAGGTAAGGCTGACATCGGTAACGGTCTGTCTGCATTTGGTGTTTACGAAGCGGAACAAAAAACCGGTAAGAGCGAATTTAAAAACCGCTACATGTACGCAGGAGTAAGTGCAGATGCAGGTAGTTTCTCTGTAGGTCGTCAAGACATGGCTGCCGTTATCATCTCAGACATGACGGATATCACCGAGTTTTCTGGCGTTCAGCAAGTCATTGACTCATCTTCGGATAAGCAAGATAGCGTTTTCGCTTACCGTGGTGAATTCGATGCTCTACAAGTTCAAGCCACTTACCAAGCTAACTCCGAGGATAGCCAAGATAAATACGGCATTTCTGGTCTTTACTCTCTACCAATCGGTCTTGACCTAGGTCTTGCATACTCAGGCGGTGATGTAGACAAAGACAATTCAGAAGACCAAATCCTTGGTGGTATCGCTTACTCACTGGATAACCTCTACCTTGCAGGTACGTACTCACAAGGTGCACTGACAGATTCTGAAGACTTTACCGCTTATGAGCTAGTTGCAAGCTACAAGATCGCAAGTAAGTTTACCGTCGCTGGTCTTTACACTTTCCAAGAAAACGATCCAAATGGCGCTGTAAAGTACGATGCAGTTGAAGGTTTTGAGCTTGTGGGATACTACAAACTGAATAGCAACTTCCGCACTTACCTTTCTTACTACATGAACCAACTTGATGAAGCGAAAGACGCGGAAGGTAAAGTAACCGAAGGCGAAGATACACTTCGTCTTGGCGTACGCTACGACTTCTAATTGCGGCTTCTGCCCAAGCCAGCATCGCAGCAAGTTTTTGACCGGCACTTCGTGTCGGTCATTTTCTATTTATTGAGATAAGACCGACAGCTTTTCTACTTAAACCTAACTGCCCTCTTTTAATGCATTTACTCCCGAAGTTAGTGCAATTCCTCTAGTAGCCGTTAGACACGCCCTTCTCACCCTTTAAAAATCAACACGTTAAAAGTTGGCACACTAGCTGCAATATTAAAAACGAGCAAATGCATGGCAGCGTTTGTGCTTCTCGTTCTTTGTACCTACTTCGGTAGGCACGTCCTTTGAATTGGTAATGTCGCCTCCCTCTGGGAGGCATTTTTTTATTGGCTACCCCAACATTAGAACGTATGATCCTATCTATTGTTTAAAACCGGAAATATCCAATTGAATCATCATCCTGTCCAAGGAGCATCTTGGATGCTTACCGCAGGCTTGGCTTTTGCCATCGTTAATAGCTTTGCTCAAATCGCAAGTATTCACTTTGGTGTGTCATCCACGACATTTGCACTCTTCCAATACGCTATCGCCTTTTTCGCTATCTTGCCGTATCTGCGAACATTAGGAATTCGTCAGTCTCTACGTACTAACCACTTTGGGTGGCATGCATTGCGCATCTTCTTGGCGGTTATCGGTATCCAGCTTTGGTTATGGGCTCTCGCTTATCCGGTTCCTATCTGGCAAGGCATCGCTTTGCTTATGACTTCACCGTTGTTTGCAACGGTAGGTTCAGGTTTAATTCTGAAGGAAAAAGTAGGTGTTGCTCGTTGGATCGCGACGCTTACTGGCTTTATTGGCGCAATGATCATTCTTGAGCCTTGGTCAGACTCTTTTACCTGGGCAACGTTACTGCCTGTCGGCGCGGCTTTTTTCTGGGCATCTTATTCTTTAATGGTGAAAAAGCTGTCGGTGAACGATCCACCATCAACCATGGTGGTTTACTTACTGCTCTTAATCACGCCTTTTAATATTTTGCTGGCGGCACCTAAATTTGCAATGCCTGAAGGCTGGAACATTTGGGGAATCTTAATCGCCGCAGGCATACTTACGGCACTAGCCCAGTGGGCAGTAGTCAAAGCTTACGCTGTCGCTGATGCATCGTTTGTACAACCATTCGACCACGCGAAACTGCCCTTAAATGTCTTTGCAGGCTGGCTAGTATTCAACTGGGTGCCACCAGGTCGACTATGGCTTGGTGCTGCAATCATTATCGGCTCCATTGCTTTCATTACTCATTGGGAAGCGAAAAAAAGAAAGTAATTTGAAAGAAATTTCTCGGTTTTGAGTTCTATATTTTCAGGAAAGGAAATGAGGAGCATCTTATGACACAGCCAATCAAAATTACATTGTATCGTTGGGCCGGCAGTTGGGGACCATTCAAAGTCAATATCCCATGCGGGGAATGTACATTAACCAAAGATATTCTTGCTGACACATTTGAAAATGAATTAGCAGATGTGCCAGTCGAGCTAGAAGTGAAAGATTGGTTGTCTCATTGGTGGGAGCCATTAAAACTTGGAGCATGGCATGCCCCTATCCTAGTCGTTGAAGGCAAAGTCGTCAGCCAAGGGGAAGCGCTAAACCGAGGCGTGCTTGTTCAATCTGTCATTGCTGAATGGACCAAGCGAGATCAGCTTAAAGGCAACATCGTTTATGGTAAGGCGACATGCCCTTACTGTGTTAAAGCGAAAAAGTTGCTTGATGAAGCTGGCGTTGACTACAAATATCACGATGTAGTGAAAGACAGCGCAGCCCTATATCGTATGATCCCTGAAGTGAAAGCCATCATTGGTGAAAAAACACCAGTGACCGTGCCACAAATATGGTTAGACGGTAAGTACATTGGAGGCGCGGATAATCTGGAAAAGTGGTTGGCTGAGAAAGGATTAGATAGCGTGCCAGATAACGTTGTCGAGATCCCAAGTCAAACTGCCTAAATATATCGATTGAGATACCCAGAGCCAGAATGTAAAAAGCCCCGATATGACATCGGGGCTTTTCTTATTAATTCGCTAGTTTTTTCATTACGCGAGCAAACATAGAAGGCTTTTTCTTCTTCGCTTTACCGTAAAGCGCTTTGTGCATCGCGTCTTTAGCCATCATTTGACCAAAGTAAACACCACCAAGTTCGTAACCCATGACCTTCTCCTAAGAAGCAATTAACTGGTTTATGTTGTAATTTTACACCACATAAACCACAAAACAAGACATAGGTCACATTTATTTTGTAATTTAATTACAAAGATTTTTATCCTAGCGAATAAGAAACGTAATTAACGTTTAGGTTGCTGGTATGTTTTACCTGCTGCTTTGTAGGTGTCTTTCGGTTTAATTTCAAAGAAAGTCTCGAAGAACCAAGCCGCAAACTTGATCAGGTGGTCACCTTCATTCATTACATGCTCAACGAACTCTTTCTCTTCACCAGACTCATCTGCTTGAACCGTAATGTGGTAAATGCGTTTTTCACCTTCTACTTCAGCAAGACCGAATTGACCTGTTAGCGATTCAGCAGCCTGAGCGACTTCTTCTTCCTCAGATGCTTTTAACAGCTCTAGCGCTTGAGGTAGGTTTTCTTGTTGACCGATTTCTTTCAGTAGAGCTTCAAATTCGTTTTGTTGCATGATTTCACCTAACAATGAACGGGTGTTGTCGATATGCCACTATTAACCAAGTGTAGATAACGACACAATAATTGGTTGCGCATTTTAGAGAGGACAACATGCCCTTGCAACCACATTCAACTAAGAACGCTCTGGTTGGACTAAACCACCAGAAGGGGTACGGAACTGTCCAACCACCAGCACCAAACAAGAAATCACTGCAATCGAAATATAAAAGACGCCGAGTTGATGTTGAGTTGTTACCCAAGTTTCTACCAAATAGCCGCCAAATAGCCCTGCTAAACACATCTGAATAGAACCCGACAATGCAGATACCGCACCTGCCTGTTGTTTATGAGGCGATAGCAGTAAACTGATCGAAACAGGGAAAGACATGCCTTGCGCGAAGCTCAAACACGTAAAGGCAATGAGCAAAGATGTTGCTGTAAACGGCAATATAAGAAGCATCACTCCCGAAAAGGCAACAATGACAAAACTCATCAAAAGGATCTGTTGCTCTTTGTATCGAGCATTGATGATGTTGAGAACTAAACTCCCCATCAATAAACCTGCCGAAGGCACAATCATTAAGGTACCGTAATCGGCAGCAGTGAGACCAAGCTCTTGTTGCATTAAGAACGGATAGAGAGACAGTGTCACCAAAGCTGATAAGTAACTCAACCAGTTGTAGCTTGCGCTGCCTATTACTTGTTTGTTGGTCAACAACTCAAAGTAATTGCGCATCACACGTTTTGGCTCAAAGCGGCGTTTGGGGTAAGGCAACGTTTCATGCAGCACAATAAAGCCAAGGGTAAAGATCGCCGTAAGATAAATAAGAACGAAGACAAAAACCGCATGCCAACTAATGTGATAAGCAATCCATCCACCAAACAAAGGCGCAACAATCGGCATCACAGAAGCAGTCACCGAGATGTATGACAACGCCTTGGTGAGCTGCACTCCATCATAGCTATCTCGCAACACAGAGCGCCCAAGAACAGAGGCACTCCCAGCCCCAAGACCTTGCAGTAGACGTCCGGTCTCAAGTGCAAAAATGTGGTCCGCAAAGGCAATACAGATGATGGTTCCGGCGAGATACACACTTTGTCCCAAGATAAATACAGGACGGCGACCAATTGCGTCGGATAAAGGGCCATAAATTAGCTGTGAGACACCAAATCCGACAAGAAACAGCGTAACCAAGTTTTGAATCGTATGCTGAGGAAGATTCAAATCGTGACCAATCAAAGGCAAAGAGGGAAGATAGATACTGACGCCTACTTGACCAGTCGCGATGATCATCATCGCCAACAATAATGGTGTTTTACGCAATATACCCTCCTTACATCATGACAGTTTCACGACAGACAGTGTATATTTGATACTCAAAGATGATAATAAACCAAAATGGAAAGGGATTATTTCCCCTGAGGATGGAATAAGATGGATTGGATTCAGAGCGTTAATAGCTATATTCGCGTAGTCGAGGAAGGTAGCTTTAACGCAGCAGCGAGAAAACTCAACACCACCAGCTCCGCCATCAGTAAACGTATCCAATGGTTAGAGGACAAGATTGGTGTTCAATTATTAAAGCGAACCACTCGCTCGATCAGCCAAACTGAAGCAGGCGCTTTGTTTTATGAACGAGCCAAAGTCCAACTCGACTCTTGGCAATCCGTTTTAGATGAAACCCGCTCTGTTAACCAATCACCAGCAGGACTACTTAAAATTGGTGCGACTTTGGCGGTAGGCTCTAAATTTTTAGTACATTATCTTGATGATTTTCTTGAAAAATACCCTGATATTAAACTTCAGTTGATCACCACGCTACCAGGTCAGATACCAGAACTTAGCCTAGATTTGTTTATCAGCCGTGAGTTGGAGCAACTCAATTCCCTCAGCTTTAAAGCCAGCCCATTGTTCGAGCACAAAGCTCAGTTTTATGCTGCGCCAAGTTATCTAGAGAAACACGGTACACCAAAAACAATCGAAGAATTGTCGCAGCATAACGTTTTAATCTGGGGTGAGAAACCAGTACGAGAAATCAAGACCAATCGTGGAAAACGTGTCAGCCTATCGGGAAATTTCGCCACGACGAACCCAGAAGCCCTCTTCCATGGTGCTAAACGAGGCATGGGAATCTTGCTGTCTAATAACGTGATGATCAAAGAAGACCTAAAATCCGGCGCTTTAGTACCCATTCTTCCGGAAGTGACCGCTGATGAAGCGACTGTATATGCCTACTACCCAAAGCTGGACTATCAACACACCCGAACTCAACTGTTTCTCGACTATCTAAAAACGCGCTTAGAAGAAGAGAAACGTGCCTAAACTTTTGACTCTCTGGTGCTTCAAGTACTAGAGAGTAACTAGCCTTCTCCAAAGCGACTACCACTTTGATGAGAGTTAGCTCCCCTAGCACCTCACCCTATGGTTGAAAATCACCAATAAAACGTATCTTGAGTTTGAAAAATCACCTGAAGTAAACAATAGTTAACGTGATGCATATCGATTAAATGAGAAAAGATCGTGTAATAAAGCCAACACAAACACGATATGGGTAAACACAACGTCGGGTGAAATGTTCAATGGATCATGAACAAAAAAGTATCCAGTTACTTGATGAAATTCTAAAGCTCAATGGTAGCGCACTACTCGACAGAGTAACGCTTGAGCTCCATCAGCAATTTCAAAGCTACTGTACTTGCGTAGTTGAGATAGCACACCTACAACATTGTGCGGTGACACTTTCCAACTCTAGTGGCGGAACCATCGCAGACAGCATGTGTTACGGATTAGAAGGCACTCCTTGTGAGCAAGTCGCACAAGACATTGGCGAACTCATCTTCTATCAAGATGAAGTTTACAAGCTATTTCCTGAAGACCAAATGTTTCAGGACGCTGGCATTCAAGCGTATATCGGACTTCCTTTAAAAACACATACAGGTGAAGTGTTAGGCATCTTAGTGTCAACATTTACTCACTCCATCAGTGAAGCTGAAGCCGAAGAAATCATCTTCCATCACCGTTTTTATGCAAACATCATCATCCATAGTTTGCGAGAAAAGTGGATCAGTGAACGCTCAGACAAACTTCTCAACCAACTCAGTTACGAAGTCTCTCATGACAATCTAACAGGGCTGCTCAATCGCAGTTGTTTAGCTGATACGTTGGAGACCTTAACTCAGCAGGCAACTCGCCCTTTTAGTCTTGCGTATCTAGATATCGACAACTTTAAATCCATCAATGACATCAACGGTAACTACATCGGTGACCAAATCATTAAGTTCACTGCAAATGCGATTCAACAAAGCTTAACCTCGCCCAACAATGCGTTTCGAGTCGCAGGTGACGAGTTTGCTTTTATTACCTATGACGAAGATCCTGTTAGCGTCTGCCAAGAAATCCTCGATAAAATCGAAGCAGGCTATTCAGACAAATCCAATCGTATTTCTTTCACTGTCAGTATCGGGATCGCGAGAGCGCCTGTGCATATGCTGAATAGTGATGACTTAATACTGAATGCGAGCCTTGCGCTAAAAGACTGTAAAAAACGCCGAGATACCCGTATTCAACATTACGACACCCACTTAAGTGCACTTTACCATCGCCAGACACAACTGATTGAAGCACTGCGTGAGCAGCTTCGTTTAAGCATTGATGAAAATGAAGAGCTTTATGTCGTAGTCCAGCCAATTGTTGACATCACCAGTGACCGTTGGGACTACTTTGAAATCCTCGCGCGTTGGAACAGCAGCGTTTATGGCAACGTCTCGCCAGTGGAATTTATTGAAGCCGCCGAACAATCAGGGTTAATCATTGAGCTAGGCGAGCGCATCGTGGAACTCGCCTGCCGCGCAAAACAAAACTTAGAACGACAACTGGGTTACACCGTCAAGCTTTCAATTAACTGTTCAGCTCATGAACTTATTGATTCTAATCGCTACATGAACTTCCTTACTCGGATTCTAGAAAAATACCATCACCAAGCTACAGACTTTGTTATCGAGCTTACAGAGACAGTCTTGCTGTCACAAAGTGGTCGAGAACAGATGGTATTGAATTCGTTACGCTATCTAGGCTTTAAGGTCGCATTAGATGATTTCGGCACAGGCTACTCAAGCTTAAACTACATTCACAACTACCCTATCGATAGCATCAAAATCGACGCGACATTTGTACGCAACATGCTCTCAAATACGACGTCAGAACAAGTCGTTTTGTTGATCGCTCAACTGGCTCAGTTGCTTGAGGTTGATCTTATTGCTGAGGGGGTTGAGGATGACAGAGCCTTGCAAAAGCTCATTGAAATGGGTTGCCACCATATTCAAGGTTATTTTTATTCGAGACCACACAATGTTGACGAGCTAATTGGCATCATCAACGAAAAGCAGATGAAAAGCGCTTAAAAAAAGACCAAACAATGTTTGGTCTTTTTTGTGATTTATAAAACGGCTTGTTCTTTGTCTTTAAGCAGTTTGTCCATCTCGTCTCGAGTAGCAATAAAGCTCGCCATTTCCTTTTTAGGCACAGAGCTTGCCATCGGGATCTTCGCTCGCATTGCATTAACAGGACGACCGTATTCGATCAATTCGTAGTGAAGGTGCGGACCTGTTACACGTCCCGTTTTACCCGATAAGCCAATACGTTGACCACGAGAAACTTTCTGACCTTTCTTCACTAGGATCTTACTTAGGTGCAGATAGCGCGTCTTGTACTTACTGCCGTGCTCAATCACTACGTAGTTACCCGCATATGGGTGTTTACGTGTCATGATAACCGTGCCATCCCCCGTTGCTTCTACTGGTGTACCGATAGGCACAGCCCAGTCAGTACCGTTATGAGGTGCAACTCGACCCGTTACAGGATGAAGACGTTTCGGGTTAAAGCCTGAGCTGATACGCCAGCCTCGACTAACAGGGTAACGTTGGAAGGCACGCTGTAGGCTCTCACCTTTCGCATTATAGAATTGACCGTCGGTATGAAGATAAGCAGTCACTTCACGACCACGGTTGTAGATCTTAATTGCTTCGATTTCGTTCTTGCCAGTCGGTACGCCATCAATACTTTGAGAACGACGAACCACTTCGAATCGGTCACCTGCGCGTAAGTCTTTACCGAAGTTAACCTGCTCTTTTAGTAGGTTCACCACTTGGCTGATTTCCGCTGAGCTCAAGCCCAAACGATTTGCTGATGACGAGAAACTACCATGAATCACGCCAACTAAAGGTTCTTGATGCCAAACACCTGGGATTGAGATGTCCGAGAAATCGTAGCTGCCATCAGCATTACGACGATAAACGACTTTGTCGGCGATAGAAAATTGAAGCTCCATCTTTTCCAACTCACCCGTCGACTCATCACGCCAAAAACGCAATGTGTTGCCGGGTTTTAAAGTATCAAGAGCAAGGAAGTTCAAATCCGTCTCCATCACTTTCATCAACGAACTGTAGCCGAAGCCCAGTTGGCTAAAAATGGAGCTCAGGTTGTCACCTGCTTGGATTTGGTATTCAAAATTTGGGGGAGAGACAACTTCTGCTGTTGTCGCCTCAAGAATATTTTCTACAACTCGCGATTCAGGCAAGTTAAGGGCGATGGTTTTAGTAAGGGAAGACTCTTTGAGAGAGTTGGAAACACCAATCGCAACTAATACTGGCAAGGAGTACAACAGTAGCGCTTTACGACTTGTCAGATTCGGCAACCGTCTTGTTGTAATTTCATTTGTAGACACGGGAATTACTATCTCCTTTATAACAAGGCTCATAGCTTATGCATTCCCGCATAAGAAATCACTATGAAATTACGAGATCTAGCGCAGAAAACACTTATTTTTTACAGAAGACAAAAAAATTCATTACTGTTGCATATGTAAGTTATTACCTACACGTTTAAGAGTGGTTGTAATCAATTGATTTGGTTGTTCTGCCATCGCTTGATCTTCTCCATGTTGAAGATATGAAAGCGAAATTTGTGTATCGCTGTTCCATTTCAATGAAGACATCTTGATTCGATCACCAATGAAAACGCTGTTAAGCAATACAACACGGCTTGGTACAGCATCAAACTTAAATAAACCGATGTAGTAAAACGCCCCAGAACCTTGTGTTGTCACGATCACAGGAGCCACAATCCAAGGGGTCTCACTTACGTTACGCTGCGCAATAAACTCGGTAGGTACCAGCACCTCGCCTTTTGTTGCACCAGCATCATACTGACCTTTTAAAAAGCCATGCTCTTTATCCCACTCATCAAGAAAAGTCACCGCACCCTGCTCTGGAACTTGAACAGTCCACGGATTTCGTGACTGAATACCCAGTACTTCCGCTACGATTGAATTAGATTGTGCCTGCGCTTGAGGAAACTTTGCCATGATCTCATCATCAGAAAGGCTAAACCGGTAAATGCCCGCAATAATAACCACAGCTAACAGTACGATTGGGATCAGGAGAATGAGGGGAATAGGTAGGATTCTCTTACGAGTCATGAAGACTTCCTTGTGTTCTTGTTCTCTGAATTATGTTCGGAGTATATACCATTTATAGAGCGAAGACCGCTCTGCCTATCCGTTCATTTTGACTCAAGTGTTTCAAAATTAAACTAAACTGTTTGGTGGGCAACCAATAGGTAATAACGATGACAAAAATCACCCACACATGCGAGTGTGCCTGTGGCTTAGTCCAACTGCGTTGCACGGCGGAGCCCATTCGCACTTCTATTTGCCACTGTTTCGAATGTCAAAAGCGCACGGGGAGTGTGTTTGGTGTTCAAGCTCGGTTTCACAAAGACCAAGTAATATTAGATGGCGATACCACCAGTTATACTCGTATCGCCGATTCAGGAAATCAAGTGCATTACGAATTTTGCCCGGCATGCGGTACAACAATGCGCTTACTGCTTTCAGACGTCCCAGACTACGTGGTGATCCCAATGGGATTGTTTAACAATAAAGAGTTTCCACAACCCACTATTTCCATTTATGAGCAAAGAAAACAGGGATGGGTCAGCTTTGATTGCACCATGGAACACGTTAGATAAATATTTGTTATGTAGAATTTGAACTCTCTCAACATTTGAGTTTGCTCAACAATAGTTGAGACTTTATTGAGAATGATCAACCAAGTAATCGCGTAAGTACTTTCGTTCCGCGCCACGAGCGCTATAATCTGCTCCTAACATTTGGTGAGGCTTTATTGTGATTTCCAGACTTCCTCGTTGGGTGGAATATGGCGCTTTTCTGCTTGCTCTTCTCGCAGGCTGCGTCAATGCCGTGGGTCTTCTCGGCTTTCAACATCAAGCGATAACGCATCTTTCCGGAACCGTAACTCAGCTAGGGAACAGCTTGCTAACAGGTGTGGATACAACCATTCACCTGCTCCTTATTGTATTTAGCTTTTTGATTGGCTCTGCATTTAGTGGATTCTTTATCGAAAGCAGCGCGCTCAAGCTTGGTCGTCGCTATGGTGTAGCTCTTTGCATAGAGGGTAGCCTGCTGTTGCTCAGCTTGGGCTTTCTGGTACAAGGTAATGTTTATGGTCAATACCTTGCCTCTGCCGCTTGTGGCTTACAAAATGCGATGATCACAACATTCAGCGGAGCTGTCGTCCGAACCACTCACATGACCGGTATTATTACTGACCTCGGTATTATGATTGGAGAGAGCTTGCGAGGACGTCAGTTTGACCGACGTAAAGCCAAGCTGTTTATCTTTATCTTCCTTGGCTTCTTATTAGGCGGTACAGCTGGTGCAGGTTTATTTAACGTTTATGAGCTGTACGCATTAGCCTTCCCGGCTCTGTTAGCTTTTATAATTGCCATTGCATACTGGAGTTACCTCTACTTGCAGAGCCGCAACCAAACCGCCTAGTTTAAGGGCGGTTTAAGCATTCGACTTAAACCGTCTTATCTCTCTTGTCACTCGGTTAGCCTATAAACCCTATCTACTGACAGAAAACGCTGTCATTGGCTTGAGATCCCAATCACATTTGCTAGGCTTTTTATTGCTCTAGTCACACTGTACCCCTTAACACTCTGCACTGAGCAGCTTACGTGCTACAATTTTCTAACACGAGCAACAAATTCATATACAAGATTCTAGGTTTAGTACTTTTAGCCGAAAAAACGGCTGAATAACTAGATGTATTTAATGAATAGTATTGCAATGGATGCAGTTTGCGGGTAATCTCCGCACACTGTGATTAAATACGGATGTTTAGTGAATATTTATGTCATGGAATATGGCGAGTATTGACTAGTAGTAACACGAGACAAACAATGCATAACAACACTAATGCTGCTGAAGCGCCTAAGGGCAACTTTTGGATGTTCTTCATCCCATCCCTAATCGGTCTTCTACTTTTCATGGCACCAATCTCTTACGATGGTGGTCTGACAATCCCTGTCGCGGTAATGGCAAAAGTCATTCCTGCAGTTCTTGGCGATACTTTAATTGCTATCGTAACCGCTATTGTTGCTTTCATGGCGCTAGCTTCTGTTCTTTGCAAAATTTTCAAGCCAGCAGCAATCCTACGTAACGGTTTCTTGAACGGTCTATTTAATCCGTCTCCACTTTGGTTGTTGGTTCGCCTAATTGGCGGTGCAGCGGTGCTGATGACGTTCTTCCAAGTGGGTCCAAAAGCAATTTGGGAAGAAAACACAGGCGGTCTTGTTCTTACTGGTCTGCTGCCAACGCTATTCGCGGTATTTATTTTTGCAGGTCTATTGCTACCTTTATTACTTAACTTTGGTCTATTAGAACTGTTCGGTGCCCTACTAAGTAAAGTAATGCGCCCAGTCTTCAACTTGCCAGGTCGTAGCGCGATCGACTGTATGGCTTCTTGGTTGGGTGATGGTAGTGTGGGTATCCTACTAACCAGTAAACAATACGAAAACAACTTCTACACTCAACGTGAAGCTGCGGTTGTAGGTACAACTTTCTCAGCAGTATCGATTACCTTTAGTTTGGTTGTCCTTGCTCAGGTTCAACTAGAGCACCTATTCCTGCCTTTCTACGGCGCAATCTGTCTAGCTGGCGTTATTGCAGCAATTATCATCCCTCGCCTACCACCATTGAGCCTAAAGAAAGACCGTTACATGGATGGCAGCGAACCGAAAAAAGATGCGGACGCAGTACCTGCTGGTCACACGACTTTTTCTTGGGGTATGGATCTTGCGCTAAAACGCGCTGGTCAAGTGACTTCTGTACAGTCGGTATTTAAAGAAGGCGTACATAACGCAATCGACATGGTGTTTGGCGTACTTCCTGTGGTTATGGGCCTTGGTACCGTGGCATTAATCATTGCAGAATACACGTCTGTATTTGAGATCCTAGGTCAACCATTTATCCCTTACCTAGAGTTGCTACAGATCCCTGAGGCAGCAGCAGCGTCTCAAACTATCGTTGTTGGTTTTGCAGATATGTTTATCCCAGCAATCCTAGCGGCATCTATCGATAACGAAATGACTCGCTTTGTAATTGCAGCAATGTCAGTAACTCAGCTTATCTACATGTCAGAAGTGGGCGCTCTGCTTCTAGGTAGTAAGATTCCAGTGAACATCGTAGAACTGTTCGTAATCTTCATTCTACGCACGCTGATTACGCTACCAGTCATTGCAGGTGTAGCTCATCTTATTTTCTAAATTTGATGCAATTAATAAAGGCTCCGCTCTGTCGGGGCCTTTTTTGTATTTGTAACATCAGTTTGTTTTCTTAGCTCATATTTACCATATTCTTTGGTTCTACCCTCGCTTTCTTTACGTCTCATTTTTGATACATAACTTATAAATATCATTTCAAATTCATCTATTTAAATTAGTTAGACACCCAAGATAAGACTTGTTTCTATAAGGCTCAGTGATACCATTCTTATGTTTTTAACAGTTTAATGACGAAGTCCAACAATTCAGATCAAAGTCACAACTTTTAAATTCATCTAGGCTTTTTATCCCGTTTCGACAATAAAAGCCGTAAATAGCCTTCAGGTTTCTGATAAATCTGTCGATAAACAAAATAACAAACACAATTCTGTGTTCACATCTGCCGAAATCACCCAGGGAAGAAGAGGTGAAAGCAGAGTAAACCAGCCGGGAGACTCGAGAGGGAAAAGTATGAAATTCAGACATAAGGTTGTAACTGCCTCTTCTATTTTACTGCTTGTTACTGTGGCATTGCTGTCGACACAACAGGTTATGACTATCCGTTCGCAGATCGAAGAAAACATTGATACGAGTGTGAACGAAATTCTCTCCAGTGTGGGGAACACTGTAGAGTCCGAAATGAACGCGAAGAAAGATCTTGCTCAATCGATGACCGAGATCTTGGAAATTAATCCAAGCGATCACGATTACGTAAAAGATGTACTAGAAAAGCCAATGCCAAAATCAAGCTTCTTGGCAATCGGGTACGCATACGACCACGATGGTTCCTTAATCGAAAACGATGACGGCTGGGAAGCTAGTGCCGACTATGATCCTCGTGTTCGCCCTTGGTTTGTCTCTGCAAAAGCACAGGGCAAACTTATCGTCACTGACCCTTATGTTGATGTCTCTTCTAAGAAGGTCATTATTTCTATCGGTACGCCAGTTCGCGAAGCCGGTCGATTCCTAGCAGCGATGTTCTACGATATGGAGCTGACCACCCTTTCTGACTTGGTAAACCAAGTCAATCTATTTGATGCCGGCTACCTCTTCCTCGTTACTGCAGACGGCACGACGATTGCTCACCCAGAAGCGAAATACAATGGTGAGAAGCTATCGAGCTACTTGCCACAAGTCGAGATCAAACCTGGCGCTCAACACATTGAGATTAACGGCAACAAATACATGGCGAGCCTGTCGCACATTGCGGGTGAAAATTGGTATGTAGGCGCGCTTGTCGACGAAAGCATTGCGTATTCTGCAGTAGGTAAGCTGCGTAATAGTGCAATCATCTACTCATTGATTGCCGTGATTGCCTCTATCATCGCACTGACTATCCTTATCCGTACCTTGATGCGCCCTCTTGATGAGCTAAACACAGCAATCCAAGCCGTCGCATCAGGCAAAGGCGATTTAACGCAGCGTTTGGACACCAATACCGATCAAGAATTCTCTGAACTAGCAAAAGGTTTCAATACCTTTATGGAGAACTTGCAGCACCAGATCATCGAATCGAAGAGTATCTCTGATCAGATCCTCAGCGGAACGCAAATTACTGCTGAAGGTGCACGTGACTCTGCGTCTGCGATTCAGACTCAACTTCAAGAGCTAGAACAACTTGCAACAGCTATGCACGAAATGTCAGTAACGGCAACCGAAGTAGCTAACAACGCACAAGGCGCAGCAAGTGCAGCGAAAGAAGCGGATGAAGCGACCATGCAAGGCTCTTCTATTGTAAATGAGTCGACAGAAACGATTAACCTACTTTCTGACAGCATCGATCAAGCGGTTGAAGAAGTTCAAGGTTTAGAGTCTGCGACAGCTAACATTGAGACTATTCTTAAAGTTATCAACGACATTGCAGACCAAACGAACCTACTTGCACTGAATGCGGCAATCGAAGCGGCGCGTGCAGGTGAATCTGGTCGTGGCTTCGCAGTGGTAGCCGATGAAGTACGTACTCTTGCACAACGTACTCAAGAGTCTACGACCGAAATTCGCAGCATGATTGAGCAATTGCAATCAGGCGCATCTTCTGTTGCTAGCGCAATGCACCAAAGCAAAGGCAGCGCAGTAGAAGCGGTAGAAAAAGCAGGACACGCAAATGACGCTCTACAACGCATCCGCGATGCAATTCAACGTATCTCGGACATGAACTTGCAGATTGCTTCGGCAGCTGAAGAGCAAAGCTTGGTAGCAGAAGAGATCAACAACAACACGGTCAACATCAAAGATCTATCGACTCAAGTTGCTGACTCTGCAAACCGCACCAACGATGCAATGCAAGCGCAGAATGAAGACGTTCGTAAACAAGACGAAATCCTTAACCGCTTTACGGTGTAACACTTCTCTTACTTACAAATGCAAAACAGCGAGCACAGTGCTCGCTGTTTTTTTATCGATTACAACACCACATGAACATAACGATCTTTTGAACGCTTGTAATAGTGCTCATCCACCTTCAGGTAGGTAAAGTTCCCAATCTGGATATACGTACTGCGCGGTGGAATACGCTTGTAGTGATAATAATAATGTTTTGGTCGTTTGTGCTTCACCACGACGACCTTTTTATGCTTGTGTTTATGGTGATGATGACCGTGTTTATTATGATGATGCTTTGGATGCGCGGAAACATCAGCGCTGAACACTCCTAACGAAAGCATCATTCCAATCATGGTAAGAGAAAGTCGCTTCGACACTCAATTCCCCTTTTCTTAATAACTTGGGCGTTATGATAAAAAGAGAGGCAATCGCTCTTGTCAGCCGCTAGCGAGACAATTTCATCCCATGGTCAAATATCATCACGATTTATCAAGCCAAGGCCAATCCGATAAGAGTTACAGATGTATCACTCGCCAAAAGGTATAAAAAAGCCGTTTACCCCACGAGGCAAACGGCTTTTTAAAATTTGAGTCGCTTAAGCGTCAATCAATCAGTGGATACTACACCGCTTGTGCAAACAACAGGAAACAACCAAATAGGAAGATCACGCTCATGCCCATCGCACCGCCACCCGCTTCGTACACATTGTCATCATCCACAGGCACACGACGTACTTTCATCGTCATTGATAGTGGGACAAAAACTGCTAAGAACACGAGGATAATACCTGCGTAGCTTAGGATTGCGAGAAAGTGTTCTGGAGCAAACACGGCACCAAGCAACGGTAGGATGAACGTTGTCACAAATACCACAGGCTTGCTAGCTTTAAGAAGGTCCGCATTTTGGTCATACAACGCCATTGCTACACCCAAGAAAGACGTTAGAAGCGCCAGACCAGTGAACATCGATAGAATGAATTCTAGACCCGAGTATTGTTGACCAAGCACAGAGATCAACTCAGATACGTTAGAGAATTGAATAAGCTCGTGTGGAGGTAGGTTACCCACGACTGCAAACAACCAAAGTAGGTAGCACACAAGAGGAATCGTAGAGCCAACAATGATCATGTTGCGCAGTTGATTCTTACTTGCTTCTTTGTTGTAGGTCACTAAAGAAGGAATCACCACCATAAAGCCGAAGCTGGTGAATAGAACTGAGCTCTGTTTGATCAATGCCATTTTGTCTGCATTTACCACTTCACTTAGACCTTCAAACGACACATTTGGCGCAAGAGAGAATAGCGTTAGAATGAGCGCGACAATCATACCGATGAACAAGCCACGGTTTAGCTTATCCACCACACCAGTACCCGCTGATACGATAAGACCAACCAGCACAGTAAAGCCAACTTGGCTAGAAATCGTAGAAAGTGGTAGTCCCATTGACGTGGTGACTTTTTGTACCAAGTCACCCGCACCAATAATGTAAGCCATTAGCAGACAAACAAGTAGTGCATACAAAAGACCATTAGTAACAAGCTGACCACCTTTACCAAGGGTTTCGCGAGCGATTGCATTCATGCTGACACCACCACCTACTTTGCAGCTTGCTTCTAATAGAAGAAGTGCAGCGTAAGTTGTACCTGCCCAAATGAACAGCATAAGGAGAGTGCCCCAAAGAAGGCCAAATTGAGCAAGCACCATTGGTATGGCAAGCATACCAGCGCCAAGAGCAGTACCTGCTACGATCAGGGAGCTGCCGACAAGTTTTAGGTTCACGGTTAATACCTCTAAATTTAATCCGTTTTATTGTGAGTTATCGTACTTTGGTTCGAAGTACGATCTACGGAAACGCCCTACCTTACAGCCCCAGAACTCAGCGCGAAGCCGGAATTCAGGATGCAAAAAGCTTAGACTCAAGACGGATCTATCCTGTCTGAGCATATAAAGGGTGTAGGGAATCATTTCCGGGCAGAGTTCGATTAACGGAACGTCTCACTTTGGGTTCGAAGCAAAATCAGCGCATCCTTTTTCGTCAATCCCATTCTCTGCTGAATGGATTTGGTTCGAAAGGATTGTAAGGCATAAATAGGACGATTGAAAAGCAAAAGCTCCATCTTATAGCCATATATTTTAACAACTATCAGTTGATGCAACAGATATGTTGTAAAACCGCCGTTTATTTAGCCTTTTGTCGTTATAAAGAATAGAAAGTGAGCGATGGCACTCAATTTTTGAGGTGTACATGAAAATGTACACTTTGTTGGAAGGTGTTAGAAACCCGGAACATAGCCTAGATTCAGCAATATCGTTATTATTCGCTCCGTACCGACATGTTTCGGTTCACATACCTCTAAACACTGATTTACGGTTCGAAAATATAGGTAAATGAGTGTTCCGAATGCTGGGTTTGGTTCCCCAGCATTTGTATCCTTTCGTTAATTATTCCAAGTGCTTTTATTTCACACAAACGCCTTTGTGGGATTTCGCTCGTCCGTATTTTGTTAAACGAACCAAACCTTCAACGCATTACATCTCCTTGTCTAGCGCATCAATAATGTATGTCAGCACAGCAATCCCCAAATCAGCAACCGAACGTTCCATCAAACTCAAGTGTTCATATGATTGAACCAACTCCTGTTGTTCAATATCACTGCGATGTAAAAACAGCTCTTTATAGTTCATCAATCGCTTTTGGGATTCTCGCGTTAGCCAAGTAACATCTAATCTTGTATCCCGGCTACGATTGCGAATTTCATCAAGAAGTTGATCTAAAATGCGTTGCATTTTGCGAATATTAACTTCGCCAGAAATTGATTTATAAAACTGATATTTTTCCATTTTCTGAAACTGACTGAATTCACGTTATTTTTTTGTGGAACGTCATTCTTATCACTATATCCATTCGGGTAAATATGGGGTGGTTAAACTGGTCCGGTTATTGCGTGCTTCAGGACAAAACTGTCCACTAAGGAGGAGCGATGCAAGTAGACCCGTTGATTGAAGTTCTGATTAGGCGACGCAAAATGAAAGGCGTGTCACGCGAACAAATGGCAAAAATTGCCGGAATGAGTGAAAAGACGTATCAGCGAATAGAGCGAGGCGAATCTGATTTAAAACTCTCACAATACCGTTCAATTTTGCGTGCATTAAACCTGGCCGATTTAGACATCGCATTGGATGCAAGAGGTGTTGATAACATTTCTGCAGAAGACGTTGCGTCTGCGGCAAGATTACTTCCCCCGGAAGCACAATCTATGCTGACCAAGCTTATCTTCTTAGTGCTAGAGCAAAAAACTAAGACATCCCAAAAGTAGTGCTCTAGACGCATGAATCAAACACAGTTATGGTGAGCTAAACTTAAAGACTAGCGCTTCGATACTCCAAATTATGGGGGAATGTACTATGAGAAGCATCTGGGTAATCGCCACCACCATTCTCTGCTTGGTTGGGTCAACAAACCTTTCTGCACAGTCACAGGTGAAACCAGCAGTAAAACCGATAACTCAACCGGGTAACAAACACGATTTACGCCCAGTAAACCGCCCTTACCGTCCCATTAAGCCACCGCACCATTACCGTCCGCCTTACTACCGACCACCCTACTATCATCGACCTCATTATGTCGTGAGACCACCCCGTTATCATTCGTCGTTTATCTATGTAAGACCGGGGTATTGGTATCCACCTTATCGTGGACGTTACTATTATTATCATAGTGATTTAGTAGACATTGCGACCTTTGCTGTCTTCGCTGGTATTACTTATGCCATTGTTCAGGATTCCTATTACCGTCGTGATGGTGTCCGCTATGTGTACGTTCGTTATCCACCAAGTGGTAACTACACCATATTGCGCGATGACCGTGTGATAACATCATCGACGACCAATGATACTCCGCCTTCAAGGCAGATCGTTTCGCCATCATTAAGCTCAAACACAGCAAGAGTGAGTCCAATACCACCAGCGCCAAAGCCTGAGCCAAGCCCCTATAAACTTGGTGAAATCGTAGACTCGCTGCCTCACACTAAAGAAACTGTCGTCGTTAACGGGCAAAGTTATTTCAAATATAAAAATACTTGGTTTGCACCACTCAGAGCCGAGCGCAAATTTGTTGTGGTAGAGCCTCCGTTGTAGTGCTTTTTGTTTCATCCTAAACAAACAAAACCCGCACGCTGCGGGTTTATGTCTCTTAGCCGATAACCATTTGGATCAATCGCTTCTCAATACAGCGCTTCGAACTCTGGAATTTTCGCCTTGCCCCTCAGCAGTAAGAAGTTCAAGAACCGGCTCGTTGATGTAGTGAGTATTTTCTCTTCTTCAACACCATGTTTTTCCAGCAAAGCAATGGCCAACTCTAACTTGGAAATCTCTTCACTGAAGTGAGCATCCGATCCTGTGGTGAAGTAAACGCCAATTTCTTTACCTAGCTCCACAATACGGTCACAGCGACTATCACTGCCCTTACGGCTTTTACCTGTCAAAGACGTATTGTTTACTTCTACCGCGACATTGTGCTCTTTTGCACAACGCAGAACCTGCTCCATATCGAATGGGTAATTCGGGTTACCTAAGTGACCGAGAACATCCACTCTGCCACTTTTGATTGCATTAATCAGAGCGGCGGTATGCTCAACTTCCGATGCAGGCTTAAACACGGGTTCATGAAAGCTCGCTATCACCCAATCAAGATGTTGATCAGAAGAAGGCGGTAAATCGATCTCCCCCTTCACATTCAGCGTGTTGGCTTCGACGCCACGAAGAATACCAACCTCATGTAAAAAGCGGGGCAAAATTCTTTGATTATTGAAATGCCAGTAGTGAGGGGCGCCTGGCATCTCAGGAGCATGATCGGTGGTACAAAGAAGTTTTAGCCCCTTATTCTTGGCAGCCAACGCATTCTCTAAAATTGTGCTATAAGCGTGTCCACTGGCAATAGTATGGGTGTGGCTATCAATCACAATATCCATGGCAACCTCCTGAGATTGTGGACGAACTATCGAATTTCGAACGAGCCGTTTTGATTAAGGAACAAAGATAAGTCAGCAGGAACCGAATGATTCAGAACTTTATCAACGTTGACCGCATCAGAACGTAAATAGAACTCCAATGCCGCTTCTGGGTCTGTACCGCCGCGGATTTTACGATTGACCAAACGATCTTGTAGAAACTCCGCTTGGGTATCAATAAACACCGTAAAATCTGCCAAACGATGCAGTTCTTTCCATACTGGTTCATCAAGCAGCAGCCAGTTACCTTCAACAACGACAATGTTGCGATTAACTTGAATGGCATCATCAACTGGGTCATGTAAGTTGCGGTCGTAGTAAGGCCACTTACTGTCTTTCACTTTCAGTTGTTTCAGCTTGTCGATAAGCTCCGTGAGATTGAACGTCTCGTAAGAGCCTTTAATGCTGCGCAGTGGAACACGTTCACCATTACGCTCAATGGTGTTGCTGTCGAGGATTTCATTCGGGTAGTGAAAACCATCAAAAGGCAGAACCTGAAGTGGCTCTTGGTTTTCATCTTGTTCTGATAAATATTCCCAAAAGGCTGCTAGCGTAGACTTTCCACTACCCGGAGGGGCGCACAAGAACACAACAATACGCTCCTGCTTCTCGTGATAAAGGCGGGTAAACTTTTCGATAAGAGGTTGATGGATTCGCTTTACGTCGGCTTCAGGAAAGGTAGCTTCGGTCTCAAAACCACTGACGTTTAAATTCACTTTCATGGTGAACCCTTATTGATTTATCTCCCCTTCGATTCTTTCTATCAACATTTCGCACGACAGCTTTAATACTGTTTTGATGAGCGCTTCGTATCTCATTTGCGAAAAGGACTCAAACGAAGAGAACTTAAGCTGATTGATCGACTCAAGATAAAAGCTGTCTTGCTGGGAAGAGAGTACTGATTGGTTTTTGATGAAGTCGTAAATCACGTCATCGGCAAACTCTACCTTTTCCGGCTGAGTGACCACGAACTCCAACACCTGATCGTACAACCCAATGTCAGCGTAAGTTTCCAGTGAGATCTTGCCCATTGCAAACATCAACTTAGACACCACATCGGTTGTTGCTAACGGACCATCTTCTTTCAATAAAGGATCCACAGCATACTCCTTCACGAGGTCGTCTTGAACGAACACTTTCGGAAGCAGTGCTTTTAACTTGAGGTTAATTATTTTGTTAGAAACCTGAAGAAACGCAGTGGCATTTTCGCACTCGTCCAGCTTCTCCAGTAATTCATCTTCACGTGACAACGTCTTATGACCTCTCCATTATGTGGCAGCACAGAGGCTACCACACAAATTCGTTGCAACTAAACCGTTAAGCTCACGTCATAAAACTCAAGTAACGCTTTTTCTGCATGAGCATTCCACACATAGTTGTTTGCGTTCAAAATTGCGTCTAATTCGACGAAGAACGGGTCTTGGTCTGCCAACGATAAAAAGTCATCAATCGCGGTCAACGGCAGGTCAATATGCGGGTAAATCAACTTCTTACCACCCGGAATATCCAACTGATTCAAAATCGTATGTGGCGCAGCTTGCAGACCACCAACGTGTGTGATCATGAACGATGGATTGATCTTACCTTGTGAAGACAAGTCGATAGACTCCACCATGTCGCCAGTTGAGCCACCAGACGTGCCCACAATATGCGTTGACTCGTAATGCACATTGTAGAAGTTAAACGGTACTTTAAATTTCTTATCGGTAGGTCCTGCGAAGAAGTTCAAGCAGCCGTCGTTACCCAACAGCTCGTCGGCTTGCTCTAATACTTGCGATACTGCTGCGTATACCATCACGTCATCGTAGCCTTTGCCGTCGTTAAGCGCTTTCAAATAAGTGACAGGATCATCAACTTGGGCTGTATTCACGTAATGCAGCTCAACGCCTTGCTCTTTTGCTTTCTCAACCGGAATTAAGCACTCTGCTCGGTCTAAACGTGCGGCGTCGATGTCCGTCACCACGATCAATTTTGGCTTCACTGGTCCGTTAATCGCGTAATCAATCGCGCCAATGCCCATTGGACCAGCACAAGCTAACAGCGCTAACGCACCACCCTCTTTGATGCCCATATCGTGCTCGTACACGTATTGTTTAGTGTGGTAACTAGCATGGTAAGCACCGATGATGCATGACATTGGCTCAGCCAAAGACGCATCTGCAAAGTAGTCACCGTGGTAAGGCAAAACGCAACCTAAGTCGATAGCGATTTTAGGAATGATAGAATACGTTGCGTTGCCGCCAAAAGTCTCATAGCTGTAGCCTGCCGAGTAACCAGTAGGCAAACCCATTGCAGGTTGCAGAACAAAGTAGTCGCCTGCTCTGTATTGGTCTTTTAGGTTCTCACCGACTTCAACAATCACACCGGCGTACTCATGGCCCGTCATCACCGGTACTTCATCAATGTTCTCAGGTACGCGTTTGTGTTTGCTGCCTAGCAATGCCGCTTTGTAAGTGGAAAGGCAGATGCTGTTTGAAATGTTTTTAACCAGAAGTTCATCGGCTGAAATGTTTGGCAAATCAAAAGTTCTTAGTTGAACGTCTTTCTCGCCACAGATAACTGCTGCCGTTGTTTGTACCATGATTTCTCTCCTACATGGGGCGGAATGTTCCACCCCATACTGCATTGTTAGGCTGGTTGCTCAGTCGCGACCGTTTGTTGCTTAATCTTATCCATCAGCTCGTCAAGCGCTGGGTCATTAAGGAAGTTCTTAATTGTCACGACAGGCAAGCCTGTTGCGTTTACTGCGCGGCTTTCTAAACTTTCGTGTGTCACGACAATGTCGGCCTCACTTGGCACTTTTTCGATGGCAAAGTTCTTCACTTCAATATCAATCCCGGCTTGTACTAACTTGCGCTTGAAGGTTGAAGCCCCCATCGCGCTTGAGCCCATACCAGCGTCACAAGCAAATGCGACAAATGAAATTGGTTTGTTTACTTGTTGTGTTGCAGGTTTAATTGCACCTTCCGCTTTCATGTCTTTCATCTCAGAGACAGACTGTTCAAACTCGTCTTCTTTGTTTTCTGCTTTGCTCATCTTCAGAATCGCACTTGCGACAAGGAAGGAAACTATTGTTGCTGTTGTGACACCTGCGATGGTCGCTAGGAAACTGCCTTTTGGAGTAAGAGCTAGGTAAGAGAAAATTGAGCCTGGACTTGGACCTGCTACCAAACCTGCATCCAGTAGGTTGAAGGTTGCGATACCAGTCGCCGCACCTGCAATCATTGCCACAATCATAATTGGCTTCATTAGCACGTACGGGAAGTACAGCTCGTGAATACCACCAAAGAAGTGAATGATGATGGCACTTGGCGCAGAACGTTTAGACAGACCTTGACCAAACTTCGCGTAAGCCAACAGCATACCAAGACCCGGACCTGGGTTAGATGCCACCATAAAGAAGATAGATTTGCCTGTTTCAGCTGCTGCCTGCAGACCTAACGGGTAGTAAATCCCTTGGTCGATGGCATTGTTAAGGAACAGCACTTTCGCTGGTTCATTGATGATCGCAAGCAAAGGAAGGAATCCCGTTGCAACCAAAGCTTCAATGCCCGATTTAACGAATAAGTTAGCCGCCGTTACTGCAGGACCAACAATCTCATAGGCGAATAGACATAAAATCATGCCCACAATACCCAATGAGAAGTTGTTCACCACCATCTCAAAGCCCGAAGGGATGCGATGTTGGATTCGTTTATCCATTTGCACCACAACCCAAGCACTGAGCGGACCCATAATCATTGCGCCGACAAACATTGGAATGTCAGCACCAACAATAACGCCCATGGTACCGATGGCACCAGCAACCGCTCCGCGTTTGTCACCAACAATCTGACCGCCCGTATATCCAATTAACAGCGGCAATAAGTAAGTGATCATTGGACCAACAAGTTCACCAAATGCTTCGTTTGGCATCCAACCCGTTGGAATAAAGAGTGCAGTAATAAAGCCCCAAGCGATAAAGGCTCCGATATTTGGCAGCACCATGGCGGTCAAATGACCCCCGAAGGCTTGCACATTGGCTCGCATGTTTGGTTTCACGTTATATTCCTTTTTAGTATGCTTTTATTATGTCTAGCACTTGCTCCTTAGATGAGGCTTGTGCCAGCTTTGCAATGTTCTCTTCGTCCACAAACATCTCGCTTAACGCTTGAATCACCTCAATGTGGGTATCAGAGTCTTTTGCAGCTAGGGTAATAAGAATATTGGCAGGACCAAGGTCCGAACCAAAATCAACTGGTGAAGGGAAGATATGAATGCCCAAGCCCGTTTTTAGCACACCGGTTTCTGGACGAGCATGTGGCATTGCCAGTCCTGGGCACAACACATAGTAAGGACCATTTTCTTCGGTCGATTGGATGATGGCATCCGCGTATTGCTGAGAAACGTAACCTTTGTCTTCTAGGTATTGCGTTGTCTTTTTAACTGCGTCTTGCCATTGGTAAGCGCGGTCATTAATAACATCTACTAGTTCGTGGTCGATTAATTCATACAGCATTTTTAAACCCTATCAACAGTTCGGTTTCGATGGGTTAATTATCAATAAGAGTAGCTAAACCACGCAACCACGCTCCTTTTGTGCAACAAATCACAATTAAATAGCTGTCAATTTGTTTTAATCAACGTAGTTCAAAAATAGACAAAGAAAATTAGCAACAAATTTTCTTTAAGCAACATGTCAATAGGCATAGTTTGAACCCACGCACTAATCCAAACATTTCTAAAATTTACCAATAACATACCTTGATCACATTACGAGTCTTGACTCACTATTTATCGTGATTAAATTCAAACTTCATTTTCCACTGATTCGGTGCCAACACGTTTCGAACAGGGACAATCATCACACTTGTTTGCGAAAAGAAATCGAAACGTTGCTTAGTTTCAGCAAATAATGAATAGCAAGTAGATAGTGAATAGCAGATACCGAAAACCCGCCGAGTGGCGGGTTTGAGAAGAAGTGAGTTGTATCGCACTTACGACTTATGACGTTTCGCCACCAGCGTAAACTTATAGTCGGTCGATTTAAAATAGTTGCGGCTGTATTCAAACACCACATCACCTTGTAAGAAACCACGTGTGCGCTTCTCAATGATCGGTTGTGCTGGGTCGATGTCTAACAAGTCTGCAATGTCTTGCGGCGGCAATACCGGGATGATTTCTTGTTCGCTGCGATCAATCACCATGCCCTTCTCTTTCTCGATAAAGTGATACTTAGAGCCTTGCATCACTTGGTAGGTGAGATCAGGGAACATCTCTGTTGGTAGCCAGGTTTCTTCTACTGTAATTGGGTTGTCATCAAGATAACGAACACGCTTCACGTAAAAGATTTTGTCATTCTCATTAATGTTCAGAGCTTCAGCCATAGTTAACGATGCTTTGGTGATCTCGAACGCAACCACGTCACTGTGCGTCACCGCATTTAAATGCGCCCACTTCTCTGCAAAGCTGGTCTGCTGGTAAATATCGTAGTTAACCTTGTTCTCTTTCACATAGGTACCGCTACCCTGCACGCTTTCCAGTTCACCATTTTCAATCAGCAATTTTAACGCTTGGCGAACCGTGACTCGGCTACAAGAGAATTCCTCGCGTAACTGGGCTTCGGTAGGAAGAGCGGTTCCTACTTCGTATTCGCCATCGCTGATCTTTTCACGAATTGCATCCGCAATCTGGCGATACATTGGCAGTCTTGCCATGTTTACCTCTATAAAAACAATACAAATGATCGTTCAAGTGAGCTTGTTTGAGACAACTCAAGAACCGAACACACCAGAGTGAACTATCATTGCAAGAAAGACTTGGTTTATAGACTCTATAATACGAATTCAGGTCAACATGACAAGCACTTGTTCGCATATCGGCATACAAAAACAAGCCAAAACAATACAATAATGATACATATTTTAATTCAACTGCGATCCTGATCACGGATCATTTGTATTTAAAAGGTATTATTCACATCATTGTTGAATGCACAACAATGTCGAATGTGACAATGGGACAAAAGTTATGAAATTAACCTCTCTTACAAACCCATCGCTGATAAACCTACAAACGACGTTTGAAAGTCGTGACGCAGCGATTCGTGCACTTGCCGACCAGCTAAACCAGGAAGGCAAACTGCATAACAAGGAAGAATACCTACAAGCAGTGTTTGCTCGCGAAGAGCAAGGTCCGACGGCGCTAGGCGAAGGCTTAGCAGTACCGCACGGTAAGACAGATGCAGTAAAAGAGGCGGCATTTGCCGTAGCCACACTAAAGCAAGACTTAAAGTGGCAAGGTCTGGATGAAGACGAAGACGTAAACCTGATCTTCTTAATCGCAATTCCAAATGCGGAAGCAGGTTCAACACACATGCACCTGTTGACCGAACTGACCACAACCCTAGTGGATGACGATGTTCGTGAGGCAGTGCTAAATGCTACAAATGTAGAACAAATTTTCGCTTTGCTTGATGGTCAAACAGAGCAAGAAGAAAAACAAGACCAATTAGATACAAATGCACCAACCATCGTTTGTGTGACGGCTTGCCCTGCGGGTATTGCCCACACCTACATGGCAGCAGAATACCTAGAGAAGACAGGTAAGAAGCTGGGTTACAACGTACATGTTGAAAAGCAAGGTGCGAACGGTATTGAAGATCGTCTGACTGCCGAACAGCTAAATAGTGCAACAGCGGTCGTTTTTGCGGCAGAAGTGGCGATCAAAGAACTTGAACGTTTTGAAGGCATTCCTCGTGTAGAAGTGCCAGTTGCTGAGCCAATCAAACACTCTGAGCGCATTCTTAACGAAGCGATTGAAGCAGGTAAAGCAGGTCGAAGCGCAGGCGCTGCGGTTGCAACCAATGACAAACCGAAGAAGCTACCGCTTAAGACTGAACTGAAACAAGCACTGCTATCAGGTATCTCTTACGCCGTTCCTCTTATCGTCGCTGGCGGTACCGTACTTGCTGTTGCCGTGCTATTGGCACAAATGTTCAACCTACAAGATTTGTATGCAGAAGAAGGCTCTTGGCTGTGGATGTACCGCAAGCTAGGTGGTGGTCTACTGGGTACATTGATGGTTCCTGTACTGGCGGCATACACCGCTTACTCATTGGCAGATAAACCAGCGCTTGGTCCAGGCTTTGCCGCAGGTATCGCCGCGAACCTTATCGGCTCTGGCTTCCTTGGTGGTGTTGTCGGCGGTTTGATTGCTGGTTACGTCATGCGTTGGGTAAAAGAAAACGTACGTCTAAACCCTGCGTTCAACGGCTTCCTAACCTTCTACCTATACCCGGTTATCGGTACTTTGGTTGCTGGTTCATTGATGCTGTTCGTTATCGGTAAACCTGTTGCTTGGCTAAACCAAGGTTTGACGGACTGGCTAAACGGCATGTCTGGCACCAACGCCCTACTTCTAGGCGCAGTAATTGGTTTATTCGTATCGTTCGATCTTGGTGGTCCAGTAAACAAAGCCGCTTACGCATTCTGTCTGGGTGCAATGGCGAACGGCGTTTACGGCCCATACGCTATCTTCGGTTCGGTGAAAATGGTCTCTGCGTTCACGGTAACGGCTTCAACCATGCTTGCACCTCGCCTGTTCAAAGATTTCGAAATCGAGACAGGTAAATCAACGTGGTTGCTTGGTCTAGCGGGCATCACTGAAGGTGCGATTCCGATGGCTATCGAAGACCCAATCCGCGTTATTGGCTCATTCCTACTTGGCTCTGTCGTAACAGGCGCAATGGTGGGTGCTGCTGGCGTAGGTCTATCGACTCCGGGGGCTGGTATCTTCTCAATCTTCCTACTACACGATGCAGGTCTGGGCGCATTCACTGCTGCGGCAATCTGGTTTGGCGCTGCGCTGATTGGTGCAACTATCTCGACCATCACTCTCATCATGTGGCGAGCACACGCAGTAAAAAAGGGCAAATTTGTCACTGAGGCTGCTGCTCAACATTAATTCGAATCACTCATAGATTCGCTCAACACAAACTTTGGGCGTGGGATTTCTGCGCCCTAAATATTCGTCGGCAAACATAAACGCCGCAAAAACGAATAGAAAACAATCAAATTTAAAACAAATTAACGGCAATTATTGCCTAAGACGGTAAAAGTTATGACTACATCTCGCGTTCATATTACTCCTCACATGCACTGGGATCGTGAATGGTACTTCACTACAGAAGAGTCTCGCATTCTGCTAGTGAACAACATGGAAGAAATCATGACTCGTCTGGAAAACGATCCAGACTACAAATACTACGTTCTAGACGGTCAAACCGCAGTTCTGGAAGATTACTTCGCAATCAAGCCAGAAAATAAAGAGCGCGTACGTGAGCTAGTACAAGCAGGCAAGCTGATTGTTGGTCCTTGGTACTCTCAAACAGATACGATGCAAGTATCTGGCGAATCTATCGTACGTAACATGCTTTACGGATTGCGCGACTGTCTAGCGCTAGGCGAGCCAATGAAGATTGGTTACCTACCAGATTCATTCTCTATGAGCGCTCAGCTGCCAGCTATCTACAACGGTTTTGGCATCAATCGCGCGATGTTCTGGCGTGGTTGTTCAGAGCGTCACGGCACAGATAAAACCGAATTCTTGTGGCAATCAAACGATGGCAGCGAAGTCTCTGCGCAAGTACTGCCACTGGGCTACGCGATTGGTAAATACCTACCGCAAGACGAAGAAGGTCTGCGCGCACGTCTAGATAAATACTTCCCAGTGCTAGAAAAGCCGTCGGTAACCAAAGACATCCTGCTACCAAACGGTCATGACCAAATGCCTATCCAAAAAGACATCTTCGAGGTGATGGATAAGCTACGTGAAATCTACCCAGACAAAGAATTCAAAATGAGCCGCTTTGAAGAAGTGTTCGAGCGTATTGAGGCCGAGCGCGATCAGCTTGATACCATCAAAGGCGAGTTCAACGACGGTAAATACATGCGTGTTCACCGTACTATTTCTTCAACGCGTATGGACATCAAACTGATCCACGCAGAAGTAGAAAACAAGATCGTAAACATTCTTGAGCCACTAGCGTCTATCGCATGGACACTAGGTTTCGAATACCACCACGGTCTAATCGAGAAGATGTGGAAAGAGAGCATGAAGAACCACGCTCACGACTCGATTGGCTGCTGCTGTTCAGACAAAGTACACGCAGAGATCTTGAACCGTTACATCCTTGCTGACGACATGGCGACCAACCTGATCAACTTCTACAAACGTAAGATTGTTGACCACATGCCTGCACGCGAAGGTTGCGACAAGCTAGCACTATTCAACCTATCGCCATACGCTCGTGAAGAAGTGGTAAACACCACCATCACTATCCGTGCAGAACAGTTCAACCTGTTTGATGAAAACGGCACGCCAGTTGAATACTTCATCCAAGATCAACGCGTAATCGACCCAGGTAAGATTGACCGTCAAATCGTTCACTACGGTAACTACGACCCGTTCATCGAATACGACATTCAAATCAAGCACACTGTGCCAGCGATGGGCTTCACTACCCTACACATTCAAGCGAATGAGAAAGGCACGCAAAAAGTGGCTGAGCAGAAAGAGTTCCTTCTTGAGAACGAATTCTACCGCATCAACGTAAACGCAAACGGCACTCTGAACATCTTCGACAAAGAGACAGAGCACCTTTACGAACAAGCGCTGCGCATTGAAGACGGCTCTGACGATGGTGATGAATACGACTACTCACCTTCTCGTAAAGAGTGGCTACTGTACTCTGACGAATTCGATGCAGAAGTGAATGTGAAGCACGAAGGCTTCCAATCTGTGGCAACCATCAAGCTGCGCATGAACTTGCCTGAGAACCTACAACAACGTGAAGAGCGCACAGGTCAAAACGGTTACCTAAACGTGAACTGCCAAGTGGTTCTAAAACAAGGTACACGCCGTATTGAAGTTCGCATGGAGCTGGACAACCAAGCTGACGACCACCGAGTTCGCGTATTAGTACCAACACCGTTTGTGTCTGAAACCGTGGTAGCGGACAACCAGTTCGGTTTGATCACTCGTCCAACGAACGATCCAGAAATGGCGAACTGGGAAGCAGACGGCTGGAAAGAAGCACCAGTGCCGGTTTACCAGCTAATGAACTTTGCCGCGGTTGAGAACGCACAAGGTGGTATGGCGCTGATGAGCAACGGTCTGCGTGAGTTTGAAGTAATTTCAAGCCAAGGCAATGAAGCGCGTGACACATTCGCCCTAACCCTTCTGCGTGGTATCGGCGTATTGGGTAAAGAAGAGTTGTTGCTTCGTCCGGGTCGTCCATCTGGTATCAAGATCCCGACGCCAGATTCACAAGTACGCGGCAAGATCGTTTGTGAGTTCGCACTGTTTGGTTTCGCGGGCAACCACATCGAAGCAAACGTAATGGCGGCGGCGCGTGACAACGTGACTCCAATCCAGTGCTACAACAAGATTCCTTACAACGCGATGAAGCTGAACGTAGGCGAGCAAAACCTACCGCTAACGCACAGCTTGCTAAACAAATCGCTTGAAGGCGCGGTACTGAGCGTACTGAAGAAGGCGGAAGACGAGGATGCACTCATCCTGCGCGTCTACAACCCATCAGAGAGCGAAGTGATTAAGGACACAGTGACGTTTGCTTCAGAAGTAACGTCATGGAAAGAAACACAGCTAGACGAGAAAGTGCTACCAAATGAGGTAGACGCAGCATCGTTCGGCACGCTGAAACCGTGTCAGGTTAAGTCTTTCCAAGTGAAGTTCTAATCCGGTTATCAGGATAAGGTCATCAACTAGATAACCCGTCCAACGCAGTTCAGGCTTGCTCTCATCGTGGGGCAAGCCTCTCCTCTTCTTTCGTTCCAATCAAGAGAATATCGCCATGCAACACGCTCTATTCAAACTGGACAATGTGATTCAAAACTACGCTTGGGGCAGCCACACCTCGATTCATGATTTATTCGGCATCGACAATCCAGCGAACGAGCCACAAGCAGAAATCTGGATGGGAGCTCATCCAAACGGCTGTTCAAAGCTTGCTGACACCAAACAACTGCTGTCAGAAGTCATCAACCAAAACAAAACGCAATCGCTGGGTGATTACACCGCAGCACGTTTTGGTGAACTGCCGTTCCTATTCAAAGTACTGGCAGCTGAAACACCGCTGTCTATTCAAGTACACCCTAGTAAGCACAAAGCAGAAATGGGCTTTGCTCGTGAAAACGAACAAGGCATTCCACTTAATGCTGCAAACCGTAACTACAAAGATCCAAACCATAAACCGGAGTTGGTTTATGCGCTGACATTTTACAAAGCGATGAACGGCTTCCGCCCAATTGAGCAGATCTTATCTCTGTTTGAACAAGCGAACATCACTGCTCTAGAGACTGAAATCAACGCACTGAAAGCCACACCAAACAGTGAAGGCCTTAAAGTGTTCTTCTCAGCAATTATGTCGTTAGAGAGCGAGCGCAAACAACAGGCTTTGAATGAGCTTTACGCGAGCCTAGAGCGCCCTGCGAAAACCGCCATGGCACGAGAAGCCTATGGCTATATTCAAGACTTCCGTCAGCATTACGCGGACGATATTGGTCTGTTTTCGCCATTGATGTTGAACACGATTGAACTGGCTCCGGGCGAAGCGATGTTCCTCCATGCAGAAACACCACACGCCTACGTTCAAGGGACAGGTTTGGAGATCATGGCGAACTCAGACAACGTGCTGCGCGCTGGCTTAACACCGAAGTACATCGACGTTCCTGAGCTTATCGACAACACCATCTTCAACGCGATTGACCCAGAACAAATCAAGCTCGCGCCCGTACATAAACAAGGCAAGCTTAGTTACCCAATTCCGGTGGATGATTTCGGTTTTGAAGTGATGGCAGTTGAAGACACTGCAACGACTCAATTCGTGCGTAGCGCAGAGATTTTATTTTGTATTGAAGGGGAAATCTCGGTTTCTAGCCAAGACGATCACATCACTTTGAAAGCGGGTGAATCGGTATTCGTCTGCAGCAACTCAGTGAAATACGTTTGCCAAGGTCAGGGCACCTTAGCTCGCGCCTTTAACTGATTGGCGAAATGAACTGACAGCTTATTGGATAGCAGCTTTCTGTTATCCAGTAAGCACGCTCCTAACCTAGGTTTGCGCTGATTTTGTCAGTGGTCAGCAATAACCACCTTGTCACGCTCCACTTCGATGACGCTTTTCGAAGACGAGCAGACCGTTACCGTTAATATTCATGGTCCACTCCATCACCAAGACTTTTGACCATACCCACCAGTGTCGAGCGAAGCACATTGGTGGGATTTTTTTACTTTAATCTGCCGACCACACCGAGCGAATATCCGGCCAGCCCCAGTTGGTTAGGGCAACGTCTTCTAGAACACCTTGAAAGCGTAAAGTTTGCGTATGATGGAACATAGGCGCTATCCAATACTCACTGACCAGTGTTGAGGCGATCGGCTCTAACGCTTTGAGATAATCTTCTAACGCCGTATAGCCACGTACATTCTCTAGTTGCTCATTCAACCATTCGGCATTCTCTTCTCCCAAGGTGTGATGTAATACGACGTTGCTGAAAAAGTTAGTAAACGCCGAAGCGTGGCGATTGTCATCCAAGTTGATATTGGTGATCACTAACGTCTCATCAAGGGTACCATTTCGAGCTTTTTCACTTAACTCTCGGTAGGTGTACATGACGATATCAACCTTACTTCCCGTTCCCTCTAAACGACTCGCGATTGCACGCGCGCATCGACGCAATGCCGTATAGTTATAGCCGGCAATGGTGATGTTTTTTGGTAGTTTGCTCTCTTCACCAAACGGACGTAATACAGGCTTCCAGTTCGGTAGCAAGTTGTAAGCAGGCACGCTTCCAAACACAATATTTTCTTTGCGCATGACCTCCGTAAGTCGCTCCGGTTGGATTAACTCGGCAATATAGCGACGTTGACTCTGAGAAAGCGGATGCCTAGCATGCTGATTAAACAGAGCGAACAAACATCCATCCTCTGTGCGACTATGTTGGCTTGCAGGTGCAGACTCTGCATCTTGGGTCGACATATAATGCCCACACATGCTCTCAGAAAGCTCATCTCTGACTTTTTCCACCTGCTTTTGAGGGGGATTTGCGGCTAAGGATGGGTTTTCCATCTTCTCGTCATTGACGATCCAGATCGTCACCATGTCGGTCAGTACTCGACATGCGTAATAACCATCGAACGCCTGCAGCTTTAACCGATGAGCACTGTGCTCAATCACAGAGAACGGACCACTACCAACGACCAAGTTGTTGTTGGCAACGTTGACTTGGCTAACTGGTTGAATGCCATATTTCACACCAGAGATTAGCCCTGCAAACCCCAAGTCTGGCTTACTAAGGGTAAAGACCACTTTTAGAGGATTTGGCGCAGTAATGTTTGCCACATGGGCAAGTTCTTTTTCATACAGTTCGAGTGAACTGAGTTTGGCAAAAAGACTAACGACTGTATCGGCATTTATCGGTGTGCCATTGTGGAATGTTAGCCCCGGACGAAGATAAAACGTCCACTCATAGCTTTTCTCATCATATCGCCAATGGTGTGCCAGCTCTGGCTTCACCACACCGTAGTAGTCACTCGATACCAAGCAGCAATAAATTTGGCGCAAGAAAAAGCGTTCACTGCTGCGGTGCAATTGGTGCGGGACAATACGTTCAAACATGCGTTTATAAGTGAGCTGAATATTGAGTCGACCTTCTTGAACGGATGCACCTGATGTGGTCTTGAGTAGTCGACCAAATGCCGCCTCGTCTTCATCAAGGATCGCTAGCGCTTTTTCATATTTCCCTCGTTTGATCCGCTCCAGTGCGAGACCTTCCTTTAGTGCGCTCAGCTCAATATTTAACAGAAGCGTCGAACGTTGATTTCGCCCTGCTTTTGGTTGCCAACTCAACCATTCTTGCTCCTGCATTTGAGACAGCAAGCTGCGTGCATGGCGAGGAGAAGTAAACAGCAAGTCAGCAACTTCCTGCAATGTGGTTTTGACTTCACCACCAATGCCAAGTGGAGTAAGCCGTTGGTAATAACGAAACAAGTTGAGATCAGACACCGAGCGCCCTCAATAAGTGGGTATAAGTTTATTTTACTCAACTTCATCCGTAGAAAATAAGAAAACTTCCCATCACTTTGTTCCTCTTTTTGCTCCCCTGATAATAAAAATTGGTGATTTAGCGCACTTCCCGCACCTAATTAGGAATAAACACCAGAAATCTACTCTCTTTTTCAGCTCCTCTTTTCTTTGCATACTGAATCCATCAGCAACAAGGAGGAAATGTCATGCGATGTAGAAGCACAACTCAATCGACTGAAACGTTGCCTACCATGGCAGCTTATTTCCAAAAGCGCGTAGCGCAATCAGAAAACAAACTTGAAGTTTTAGCTCTGACTTACATGATCGAATTGTTTAATTGGTCATAACGGAAAGAACAACACCAAGCAGAACTTAGCTCCTGATACCACACCCCCACTTCGTTGTATCTTTAAGTTCTGCTTTTTCTTTTCCCATCTTTTATTCTTGCCATTTCCGACTAGGTTACTAAAAGTTAACTAGTTGAAATGCTTCGAAACAGGGTCTACATTGAAGCTTAAATCTCCAACCCAATAGCTGCTATTGAGAAAGGAGGTTCATGGATAATGACCGATTCAGGAGTCAATATGGCAACTTCAGTAAAACTTAAAGCGGGCGACAATTTCCCTTCTCTTCAAGCAACTTTGCTAGATGGTTCAAGCGTGACATTAGGTCAGCCGCAAGGTGATGCGACTTGGCAAGCTGTATTCGTTTATCGTGGTAAGCACTGTCCTCTGTGTACCAAATACCTCAACGAGTTAGAGGGATACAAACAAGCTTTCTCGGAAGCGGGTGTTGATATTCTTGCAGTTTCAGGCGATTCAAAAGAGCAGCTAGAAGGACACCTAGAGAAACTCGAAATCAGCTTCCCTATTGCTTACGGACTCACCGAAGAGCAAATGAAAACGTTGGGTCTGTACATTTCCATACCGCGTTCAGAACAAGAGACCGACCACAATTTCGCAGAACCCGGTTTGTTTGTGGTGAATGAACATGGCAACTTGCATGTCGTCGATATCTCAAACAACCCGTTTGTTCGACCAGAACTTGGGGCGTTATCACGTGGTTTAGCTTGGATCCGTAATCCAGATAATAACTACCCTATCCGAGGTACGTTAGATTACTAAACACCTCTCGCTAGACAACAATCAGACATAAAAAATGCCAGCAATACGCTGGTATTTTTATTGGCTTAAACGGTGAATTCGTAGTGCTAAACCACTATTCGGCTATTACTTTCGTAACTCAATTTGGTGTGTTTCAGACCAAATTCGCAAATCATCAAGGATCTTAAGTGCCGTACGCCCAAATTCGGTCAGCTCGTAACTGACTGCTATTGGGCGGTCACTGATAACTTGGCGTACTACCATGCCTTCGGCTTCCAACTCTTTTAAACGTTGGTCAATCATCTTCTTACTGGCGCCGCCAAGCATTCGTGCTAAATCATTGAAACGAACTGGACCATCTTTCAAGTGATAAATCAGAGAACCTTTCCATTTGCCACCAATTAAGCGCATCCCTTTTTCAATAGCACACGGCTCTGAGCACACATTCGCCACAGACTTGCGACCTTTGTTATCCACACTGATTCTACTTTCCACGATTCACCTCAAGATACGCACCTAATCTAGGTAACGAAAAGTACGTTAGTTACATTTCGTGCTTTAGAGTAATAAAAACATTCCCTCGCCGCAAACAAATAAAAATGGACCGCATACAGCAGTCCACCTTAATTCATCGATTACTCTAGGATAATTAGAAGTTTTCGTTTATATGCGCTTCGAAACGAGCAAAATCATTTTCAATGTCGCCATTCTTCATTACGTCATAGCAAGCAAAAGTCGGTAGTGCACCCATATCAAAGAAGCGGAAGTTAGCGTGCATATGAAGCATTAAATCGTCCACACTTTTACCTTGGAATAAGTATTCGTTCTCATCATCAAACGATTCTTTTGGTGCATTGAATGTCAGTGACAGCATGTATTTGCTGTTTGTTTGAGTACCACCCGTACCGTAGTTTTTCTTTGGGTCCTCTGCACTGCGTCCATCGAAAGCACATAGCGCGCCCCCCATGCCAGCAGTAAACACGTCATCCATGTATTTTTTGAATGACCAAGGCACAGACATCCAGTTTATTGGGCTTTGGATGATCACTCGATCAGCCCATTCAAAGTGCGCGAGTTGCTCCTCTACGTTGATTTCATCTTGCATTGTCACAACGCGAACCTCATGGTCTTTTGCTTGTAGAAGCGTCTGTGCTTTGTCGACAAGAGAAGCGTTTAGACGACCTTCAGAGTATGGAGATGGCTCGTGTGCATTGATGATCAGTACATTGCTCATGGGATTACCTTTAAATAAGTTCACAAGATGACGCGATAACCGTGGTGCGCCTCATGTGGTTTATTATGGTAACCTAGAGCCACAATGCAATTAGTTAACTTTTAGTAACCTACTAAGATTTTTCATATAACTCTGTTTTTGAAGGAAATATTTCTTAAACTTTTTCTTTATCGTGATTTCCCGATTAAATTTCCATTGAATTGTTGCATCTTACATAGAGCAGGCGTACACTTTATCGTAATTCGACGATTAACTATTAAGGCTTGTCAATGAGTGATAAATGCAACACAACTTGCGGCGTAGCTTTTGAGACCACACAGCAGCAACTTGAGAAGGAACAAGCGTTAGCGGCTCAAGCTAAGGCGCTGTCACATCCCGCTCGTTTGCGCATCCTTCATATTCTGCATACGCTTGATACCATGGGCGGTTGCCTAAACAGTGATTTGGTCTCTGAGCTTGGTCTTGCACAATCTACCGTTTCAGAGCATTTACGCATTCTTAAGCAGGCTGGCTTTATCAGTGCAGAGCCAAACCCTCCTAAGGTTTGCTACCGCATTCAGCGCGACGCGTTTGATCAATTCAATCTAGATTTTTCCAAACTATTTAACTAATTGTCTTTGTGTGCTGGTACGGCGCACAAAGATAAACTATACCTTTAACTATCGCCTTTCGACGATGAACGAATAAGAGAACACTATGACTACTCAAGTTTTAAATAGTGCCAGCGACAAAATGAGCTTCTTGGACCGTTATCTAACGGTTTGGATTTTTGTGGCAATGGCAATCGGTGTAGGTATTGGCGCTGCATTCCCTCAAGTTGCAGAATGGAACGAGTCAATGTCTGTTGGCAGTACAAACGTACCGTTAGCGATTGGTTTGATTTTGATGATGTACCCACCACTCGCAAAAGTGAACTACAACCTACTAGGCACGGTGACTAAAGACAAAAAAGCCATAACGCTGTCCTTGGTCATGAACTGGATTGTCGGCCCTATTTTGATGTTCATCCTTGCATTGACTTTCCTAGGTGATCATCCGGGGTACATGGTCGGCATTATTCTTATCGGTCTTGCTCGCTGTATCGCGATGGTATTGGTGTGGAACGACATTGGCGGCGGTAACAAAGAATACGGTGCAGCGTTGGTTGCGTTGAACAGTGCATTCCAAATCGTGACTTACAGTGTGATGGCATGGCTATTCATTACTGTCTTGCCACCTGTCTTTGGTTACGAAGGTTTCGTGGTTGATATCTCAATGATGGACATCGCTGAAAGCGTGCTAATTTACCTTGGTATTCCATTTTTAGCAGGCTTCCTAAGCCGTAAATGGCTGGTCGCAGCAAAAGGTGAACAATGGTACAACGAGGTATTTATTCCGCGCATTTCACCAATTACTTTGATTGCCCTTCTGGCGACGATCGTGCTGATGTTCAGCTTGAAAGGCGAAATGATTCTAGAACTGCCAATGGACGTATTCCGAGTGGCCATTCCGCTCGCAATCTACTTCGTATTGATGTTCTTCGTGAGTTTCTTCGTTGGTAAGAAAATGGGTATCGATTACGACAAGAACGCATCAATTGCCTTCACCGCAACGGGTAACAACTTCGAACTTGCTATTGCAGTTTCCATTGCAGTATTCGGTCTGAACTCAGATCAAGCGTTTGCAGGTGTAATTGGTCCGCTTATCGAGGTACCCGTATTGATTGCTCTGGTGAACGTTGCGCTTAAAATGAAGCAGAAATACTATAAATAACAACTCGTAATCATCGCTCAAAAACGCCTTTCATAAATGTGAAAGGCGTTTTTTGTTTGTGTTAATAGGCATAACGCGCTCAACAAATTCTAATATGCTAACTTGAGGGTTAAACAATGTTCTAAATTGAAGATTCAAAAGGAGTTTGGGTATGAATTTAGAATATAAAAAACTGAAGTGGCATGCTGTTCTCAAGCTTTCCCAAGAAACGATTAAATACTTGAATGAAGAAAACAGCAGCAAGCTGAATGACACCGATAAAGTCAGGGCGAACGTTCACGCAGCACAGTTACTTCAGCAACTCTTAACAGAACTCGCTACAACCGATTTAACCCCGCTCCCACCGCAACAAGGGTTCAAGTGACCTGAATGTTGTCGTCGGATTTAGTTCACAACAACCGTTTTGATGTAATCGCTTGGAGTAAGTCCAAACTTCCCTTTGAAGCGTTGGCTAAAGCGTCCTTCGGATTGGTAACCACACAATTGTGCCAACATGGCAACGTTGTAGTGACCGTTTTGCATTAAATACAGAGCATGATTTAAGCGTACTTCCGCGAGAACTTCTCGGTATTGCGTTCCCTCTTGCTTGAGCTTTCTGATCATGGTTGCTCGGCTCATTGCAAAGCGCTCAGCGACCCCTTCTAGTGAGTGCTCTTCACCAGGTGAATGTGATAAGTAACGGCTTAATTTTTGACTGAACGTGGTATTGGCGCTGGCAAACAAGTGGTGCAAAACACCTCGTTCCGCTAGTTGTTGATACAACCCCATCACCCAGAAGGTCTGGGTTTCTTGACTCATCGACTGCTGGTCAAATGAAAACAGGGCGTTTAACGTATCTTCCAATGCTTTATCCGCCAACAGTGTCGGTTGTTCGCCTTCTCCACCAATGCTCATACTAAGTTCAAGCATGGTCTCTGTTGGCAAACAGTGGAAACTGAACATTCGCGAAAGGAACTTTCCTTTCTGTGGCAAGTTCTCAAAGCTCAGCGATGCAGAGGCTTCACACAACAGTAATTCAGAATGAGAGAGATCCAGTGCCGACTCTTTCCAAAATAAACGCTTACTGCCCGTGATGATCTGCACAATACTTGGGGAATGAATCCTCACATTACGCAGTTTTTGTAACTGCTCTGCACGAAACAACGTGACTTGATATTGGTGGCTCATCGATTCCCCTCGCCCTAATTTCTGCAGCACTTTAGCGGGTGTAAGTCGCCGTCAGCTTAGCTTTGTCTAACGCCATGCTATTCAGTGTGAAACCAACCACAGCTGCTGGTGTATTTTCATCTAAATTCAGTTTATCTGTTGGCAGTGCCCAAACCGTAAATTGGTAGCGGTGCATGCCGTCAGCTTCTGGAGGACATGCGCCACCGAAACCAACCGTTCCATAATCGATGCGAGATTCTTTACCACCCAATTTAGCAATATTAACATCACGAGGTAACTCACTGACCGACGCCGGGATATTGAATGCAATCCAATGCCAAAAGCCACTACCTGTTGGCGCATCTGGGTCGTACGCCGTGATAGCAAAGCTCTTTGTACCAGCCGGTGCATCTTTCCACATCAATTGTGGTGAATGGTTTCCACCATCACATCCCCAACTGTTGTATTCAAAAGTCTTCGCCATTGGGTGACCTTCTTGAATATCTTTACTCGACAGCTCAAACGCTTGAGCCGAACCAATGGTAAGTAAACTGAGTGCCAATACAGATTTAGTCATTGCTTTCATGATAATGTTCCTATTTCTTAAGTTCGGAATTAGTGTATTCCCGAATAGAGATAGCAACCTTTCAATAAGTATCACACTAAATCAGTTTAAGCTATTTTTTGACACTTTAAGTTAAATCATCACTTAAATGCTTCTCGACACCGAGGACAGACTGATCTGGTTAGCTCATTGCCAATGAACAAGGAAGAACAGATGGAATTAGATATTTATATCGTCGACGCATTTACTGACACTCAGTTTAAAGGTAACTCTGCTGCAGTCGTCCCATTAAAAGAATGGTTAACCCCAGACCTCATGCAGAGCATTGCTACTGAAAATAACCTTTCTGAAACTGCTTTTCTCAAATCTGTCGGTGAAAACCAATATGAGATTCGCTGGTTCTCGCCAATGACAGAAATCGATTTCTGCGGTCACGCCACTCTCGCCGCTTCACTGGTGTTGTTTGAGAAATTAGGCGTACAGGAAAAAATCGAGTTTCATACGTTAGAAGTGGGAACACTCAGCGTAGAAAAAAACGCATTGGGTAAGATCGAAATGACCTTCCCTTTACGAATCCCTCAACCTATTTCCGATATTCCACAAGCACTGATTGAAGGCTTAAGCTGCAAAGTAGAGCGCGTGTTATTGAGCCCACAAGCGTACTTTGTAGTGCTCGAAAACCAAGACGAAATACTCGAGGTTCAATATCAATCCGAACAGCTTAAAACACTTGCTCCTTATGATGTTGTCGTCACAGCAAAAGGAGAAGAGCATGATTTCGTTTCACGTTACTTTTGGCCAGCTAACGGCGGTGATGAAGATCCAGTAACTGGATCAATTCATGCCGGCTTGGCACCTTTGTGGGCAGAAGAACTAGGAAAAACCTCTCTCGTGGCGTATCAAGCGTCTACACGCGGAGGCATTCTTCATTGTGAGGTTAAAGCAGAGCAGGTAAAAGTCTCGGGCGATGGTGTGCTTTACATGCAGGGAAAAATCTTCGTGTAATCGCGCTACTGCATATAGAAAAAGTATCACTTTCGCGAATTAAGATTATCTTCATTTCGTTGAAAGTGATTTTAAACTTTTCGATGTTCTATCCCTAAAGTAGATAGGATAAGGTTTATGAGTTACAGTTTGTTACAGCAATTAAAAGTCTTTCATTCTTATAGCAAAAATAGTTTAGACGCTTAGCAAGGATCCTCATGATAAATAAAAAAGTCCTCATTCTCTTTGCGCATCCTTCCCAGCATCGCTCTGAAGTGAATGCTCCTCTTTTTAAAGCAGCTAATACCGTTGAAGGCGTGACCTGTGTCGATCTCTACGCAGAATACCCGCACTTCAATATCAACATTGACCGCGAACAGCAGCGATTGCGTGACCACGATGTGGTGATCTTTCAATTCCCATTGTACTGGTACTCCACACCAGCCATTTTAAAAGAGTGGCAAGATCTCGTGTTGGAATATGGCTTTGCTTATGGCTCTGAAGGCACAGAGCTTCATGGCAAAACCCTACTTTGCGTGTTATCTGCTGGCGGTAAAGAGGAAGCGTACAAAGCTGAAGGTTATAACCATTTCACCATTCGAGAGCTGCTTGCTCCAATCGAGCAAATGTCAGCACTCACGGGGATGAATTACATCGCACCACTCGCGCTATTTGGTTCTCGTACTGCACAAGAAGAAAACCGAATCGATCAGCATGTTGAACGCTACAAAACACTGCTCAATGCGTTAGTTAGCGACACGCTAGACATTGAAGCCGCCGCTTCGCTTATCAAGCTTAACAGCGCACTACCACAACTAATTAAGGAAGCGTCATGACAGGGATATTCTTACAAGCCTTTGTTTACCTTATTGCCGCCGTCATAGCCGTTCCTTTAGCAAAACGTTTAGGCTTAGGCTCGGTGCTTGGGTATCTCATCGCCGGTGTGGTTATTGGTCCAATCATTGGTTTAGTTGGTGAAGAAACAACGACAATTCAACACTTTGCTGAATTTGGCGTAGTGATGATGCTGTTCCTCGTTGGTTTGGAGCTTGAACCCAAAATGCTCTGGGCGATGCGTAATCGCTTAATGGGCTTAGGTGGACTCCAAGTTGGTGGTACAGCAGCACTGATCATGGCGATTGCGCTTTACTTTGGTCAGCCATGGACGATTGCATTAGCGATCGGTCTGATTTTTGCGCTTTCATCCACGGCGATTGTTTTGCAAACCTTTAGCGAAAAAGGGTTAACTAAAACCGAAGGGGGTCAAAACGCATTCTCGGTACTGCTTTTCCAAGATATTGCCGTTATTCCAATGTTGGCGTTCATTCCACTATTGGCACTCCCTGAACTTGTGGAGCAGGCACAGTCTGCAGCGCAATCTGCGGCGGAGCATCACGAAGAGCTCAGCTTAGTTGCTGGACTTCCTGGCTGGGCGTACGGCATGGTCATTACGGCTTCCATCGCTATCGTAGTCGTTGGTGGGCATTTCTTAAGTCGTCCACTATTCCGCTACGTAGCAAGCTCGGGATTACGTGAAATCTTTACTGCTACAGCATTGATGCTAGTGATCGGTATCGCTGCGTTAATGAGCTTAGTCGGTCTCTCCCCTGCTCTAGGTACTTTCCTAGCAGGCGTAGTATTAGCGAACAGTGAATTCCGCCACGAGTTAGAATCAAACATTGAGCCATTCAAAGGACTCTTGCTTGGTCTGTTTTTCATTACCGTCGGTGCTGGCATCGACTTCTCTGTGCTGTTCAGCGACTTTGGTTTGATCATCGGCTTAACGCTTGGCGTAATGGTCCTGAAAGCGGCGATTCTCTTTATCCTTGCTTTTATCTTCCGTATCAAAGGCAGCAACCGTTGGTTGTTTACCTTGAGCTTGGCGCAAGCGGGTGAATTTGGCTTCGTATTGCTGAGCTTCTCAGTTCAAAACCACGTCATTCCGTTCGAACTTTCGCAAACACTGGCGTTAGTCGTTGCGATCTCTATGTTCCTAACGCCCGGCTTATTTATCTTATTCGACAAGGTTATCCTTCCTCGCTTCGAGAGTGAATCGAATGAGCGTGAAAGTGACACCATTGAAGAACAAGGCACAGTCATCATTGCGGGCATCGGTCGTTTTGGTCAGATCATCAATCGCTTGTTGGTTTCTAACGGCGTTCAAACGGTCGTATTAGACCACCAAGCAAGCCAAGTAGATAACATGCGCCAAATCGGCACACGCGCTTACTTTGGTGATGCTATGCGCCCAGATATGTTGCACACAGCAGGCATTGAGCACGCAGCAGCACTTGTGGTTGCCATAGATAACCAAGAAGCGAGTGTTGAATTGGTCAAATACGTTAAGCACACCTATCCGAAAGTGAAAGTGATCGCGCGCGCTTTCGACCGTGGTCACGGTTATCTGCTTCGACAGGCGGGTGCTGACATCATTGAATCCGAAACATACCACTCCGCTTTAGAAATGGGCGGTCATGTGATGAAGTCTTTAGGGATTCATCCGTTCTTCGTTGAGCAACAAAAAGCGACTTACAAACGAGTAGAAGATCGTAAGTCCGACATGCTTTATGAAGCGTGGGCAGATGATTCGGAAGGCGAACGTTACGACAATAACTTCCGTCAGCTATTTATTCATCTAGAAGAAAAAATGGCAGAGGAAATGCAGAAGGATCGTCACGATAAGCTTTCGCGTTCCGAACGTGGTTGGACTCCACCACCAAAAGGGTACGCGGACGACTTCAACGAAGAAAATGTTCAAGAACTTCACCTTCCGAAAGAAGACGCTCAATAAACGCGAAAACCTCCCACTGGGAGGTTTTTTATTGCCCCAAAAACAACCGCGTTACATAAGATCACTCATTAAGATCTCGTACTCTTCATGCGCTTCATCCACTAAATGGGAAAGCTCTAACGCATCGGTCTTAGCAAGATTAAACTGCCATGGGACCGTATCTTCTTTACCACAAATACGAGTTTGAGCACCGCTGCTTTCAAAAGAAAGATCATCAAACTCGGTGGTATGGTGCTCTTGAAGTTCGACAATTTCGACTTCCAATTTGCCGACGGGATTGACTTCAACATGGGCGTGTAAATCTGGGCTATTCGATAAACAATACTCTCGATGAACTGCAATCATGGCTGCCTCCTTGGTCTGCCAACTGACAACTCATCAAACAGTGTAGACGAGGGATTTTGAACGTGGGGTGAAATAATGATGAAGATTGATCCCGAATAAAAATGCAGCGGATTAATGCTCGTTACATTCTCAATTTTGATGGAGTCAAACTCTTAGCTTCTGCATGTAATCACTTGCTCAATACGTTCTTCAATTGCTTGAATCGCTAATGTCACAGACATCGGCACATGAGCATGATAAGGATGTAATACGTAAATTGGATTCACTTTTGAGGCTTGTGCATTAGGTACTGGTTCAAGGAGTGGATTCGAGTCCAGAATAAAATCAGGAACAACCCCAAAGCCCAATCCCATCTCTAAAAGACTCACCACATCAAACACGCTGTTCGCTCGATGCTTCACTGGGTATTGAACTTGGTGGTCTTGTTTCTCCAAAAAGAACGTATGAACAATGGGTTCGACCTGCCAATGTTGAGCGATATAAGAAGCATCTTCAATGTCAGATTGCTCCCCTCTCGCGCGGCACAATACGTCACAAAACTGCCCAACTTTCCGCTGTTTAATGTTTGAATCACCAGACGCTCCAACTCGGATTGCAAGGTCAATATTCTGCTGAATGATATCGACATGTTTATCATCACTGATCAAATTTAAATGCACATCGGGGTAATCGGCAAAAGCAGCCGTTAAGGCAGGTAATACGATCGAGCGCATTAATGCGTTGGGAGCCGTCACGGTGATCACTCCCACTGGGGTTTGCTTCAACTCTGCTGCTTCTAGCCATGCCTCTTCAGCTTGCTTCGTCATTTGCGCGCACTGCTGATAAAAGCGCTCACCAGAGGGTGTCAACGTTTGCTTTCTGGTCGTGCGTTTAAGTAAACACGTATCCAACTCCCCCTCAAGTTGTTTAAGTGCAGAGCTCAGTACAGATTTAGAAAGTTCTAACTTCTCTGCGGCTTTGGAGATCGAGCCACACTCTACAATGTGAACGAATAGAGACATCAAACGCAGCTTATTCATCACTTTTCCTCATTGTTCTATTTAGCAGAACATTCTGTTCTTATTCGTTTGTTTTTCTGATTCAATTCTACCTCTATGATTGCCACATAAACAAACACCAAACACAGGAATTTCAGGATGACTCAATCAGTTTTAGAACGCGCTCAAGCAGGCATTTCAGCATGGCAAATCGCTTTTAATAATCAGGACGCTGCAGGATGCGCAGCACAATACGCCGAAGATGCAATCATGGTTGCCAAACCTTTTGGTACATTTGAAGGTCGTGAAGCAATTCAAGCATTCTGGCAAAACATCATGGACCAAGGTTTTAACAGCGTGGACTACACCAACACGAAATGGGAACAAGATAGCGAACAAGGTTACATTCTGACGTCCGATTGGACGATGAACAAAGCGTTTGGTGTGGTGCATAAAGAACTATGGGAGATCCAAGCTGACGGTCTTTCTCGTCTGACCTATGACGAGTTCGAAGTACTTGGCGAACGATAAAAGTTATTGATAGTTATCGCAAATATTTATTCAGTTACATTGACAATAAAATAACCAATCAATATCATTTCAGCCGGAAAAATGTGAACGAACATCACAATAATTATAATTATCCGTCTATTAATAAACAATTGGTTGAATATTTAATCATGTCAAAACTCTTTTTTGCTTCACTTTTGATGCTTTTATCATTTCAGTCTGCGGCGTTTACGCCCAAAGAAGTGTGCTTCGATCAAGATTCGGAGTTTATTGGATGGCTTACCGACGAAGAGTGTGCCGCTTTAAATGGCAACAGTCCTGATGACTTTACTCAAAACTCGGAATATTCACATCCTACGCGAGAGCCAATCGCAGAATCAGAAGAACCCGTAGTCATTGTCTTATAGTAATTAAACCTCGACTATGAACATTCTTCCGAAAACAAAGAGCCCATTTCGCTGTATTTAAATGGGCTCTTTTTGTTTCCTTATCCCTGACAGGGGCATCCGACAAACATAAAAAATCCCCAAGTCTGGAACGACTTGGGGATTTTTGTTTTTAAGTAATCGTGCTTATCCCGTCTAACTTTTATTAAGCAAAGATAAAGCTGTATAAGTAACCCGCGCCCATTGCCATACTTAGGATGACAAATAGGAAAGCTGCAATCATTTGGTTCTTAAAGATAGATTTCAACAAAATCACTTCTGTAAGACTTGCGCCAGCGCTACCAATGATCAATGCCATAACTGAGCCCAATGCCATACCTTTTTGTACTAACGCCGCACTTAGTGGAATCACTGCCTCTGCACGGATGTACAATGGAATACCAATGATTGCTGCTACCGGAATCGCGTACCACTTCGCTTCACCTGCGTATTCTGCAATCAGATCCGTTGGGATGAAACCATAGATGAATGAACCAATCGCAATCCCCATCATTAGGTAAGGGAACACTTGTTTAAAGTCTTTCCAAGTTGAGTGCCAAATACGAACCCAACGGCTTGGTTGCTTCTCTTCGACAATCGTCGCTGTTGCAGTACCGTCTGATGAACAGCAAGATACTTCCACTTTAGGTTCAGCTTTTGGCGCATCACCACAACAAGATGTTTTCGCCACAACTGGAGCTGGTTCACCACAAGCGCTGGTACCACAGCTAGATGCTGGTTTCGCTTCTTCTTTTTTCTTGCTTGAGTCACCGCAAGAAGTACCGCATGAAGAAGAACCTACTGCTTCGTATGCTTCTGGTTTTACGTAGCGCTCAAACCCAAGTTTTTCAAGTACATAACCTGCTACTACTGATACTGTCATCGCAATAGCAAAGTAGAATACTGCCACTTTCCAACCAAAGGTCACCACAAACAAGCCAATGATCACTGGGTTAAGCAGTGGACTTGCAAATAGGAACACCATCATTGGTCCAAAACCCGCCCTTGCACGCAACAATCCTTTTAAGAAAGGAATCGTTGAACATGAACAGAAAGGCGTAATCGAGCCTAGCAACGCTGCAATAAAGTAGCCCTTACCCTTTTTAGAGCTCAGGATAGACTGAATTTTTTCTGGTGTTAGAAAGTCTTGCAACACACCCACGATATAGCTAATTGCTAGGAATAGAATGATTAGTTCGGTTGCAAGAAACGCAAACATATCAAGCGCTTCTTTGGCCATTGTCATGATTTCTGGATTCATATTTTATCTCCTACTGATGTCATATCAGTAACTGTAAATTTCCTAATGAAGCTGAATTCTTCATTTCTATTTTTCTCGAATTATAGAATTAAAAATCGATGCGTCAACCATTATATTTCGATAAATATCGAAATATAAATTTAACCCTTACTAATCAATAAATTAGATATTGAAATTTTCTTGTTTGCTATTCATCTACACTTTCACTATCATCGAAATGTATTTATCGTCAGTCATTCCAAGAGGTCAGTATGGAACTCGAAGCTGTAGCAAAAGCGCTCAAAGAGCTAGGACACCCTACCCGTCTATGTATCTATAAAGAGGTGGTTAAAGCGGGCTATGAAGGTATCGCAGTTGGTGGCGTACAAGATAAACTTGGCATTCCAGCTTCTACTCTTTCTCATCACATCTCGAGCCTTGCCTCAGCTGGCTTAATCAGTCAGCGTCGTGAAGGTCGTACTTTGTATTGTGTTGCTGAGTATGAATGTTTAGATACGGTTATTGGCTTCCTGCGTGACGAGTGTTGTATCAATGAAAACTGCTAACCTTGAATCGATTTGGAGCGAATACGAACACGCTATTCACGCCTTCTTGCGCTCTAAAGTCAGTAATGAAGATGATGTAGACGACCTCAAACAAGAGATCTTGCTTAAGACTTATCAGAATCTTGGGGATATTCGTGATGTATCGAGCATCAAGTCATGGCTATTCCAAATCGCTAATAACGCCATCATCGATTTCTACCGCAAACGTGCACGAAACCAGCGTGATAATGACCTCATCGCTGAAGATCTGTGGTTTGAAGAACAAGCAGCGAGTCTTAAACAAGAGTTGTCAAAGTGCATTGCACCGTTTGTGCAGGCGCTACCAGAAGAGCAATCGCAACTGCTCTCTTCTATTGAGCTTGAAGGTATGAGCCAAAAGAAGCTCGCAGAACAGCAAGGCATCAGCTACTCGACTCTCAAATCACGTGTTCAAAAAGGACGGGTAGAATTGAAAAAGCTGTTTGAGGAATGTTGTAGCTTCTCATTCGATAAACAAGGTCGCATGACAGGTTGCAACCAAAACGGTTCTTCTTGCGATAAATGCTAAGCAGTTTTTAAACCTGCTTATCAAACCATTCGGTCACCAACGCCACCAGCTTTTGATGCACAGGGCTTAACGTATTGCCTCGCTTTAATAATACATAACCTGCACGACCTTCGTTCGCCATAAAGTCTATGTTTAAAGGGACAAATTCGCTCTTTTCATCATGAGCTTGCACTAAATGATGAGGAAGCAAGGCAAAGCCATCATTTTTCAATAGTCGCATCAACACATCAATGTTGCTGATTCGGGAGATATTTGGTGACATCACCTGTTGATTGCCAAGTGCACTGGTACTGAAATTCTCTGCAATGTATTGGTGATGTGATGCGAGGTCCTGCAGAGTCACAACGGGGTTCTGCGCTATCGAGCTTTTCCGATGCGCATAGAAGGTAAACCTCGGATAGCCCAAGTTTATAAAAGACATCCCTTCAGTTGGGAACGCTTTACCACTGTTAAGTACCACCGCAAAATCCGCGTGTTTCGCCATAAGCATGTCTAGCGCTTCATCTCGGCTGCGATGTAACCAATGAATCGCCGTATTTTTGTATTGCTTGCGCAGAGACAGGTCGATGTCTGCGATGGCATCACACGGCACCGACATGTCGTGACAAATCGTTATTTCCGGAACATCCCCTTGAGAGTAGCTATCACAAGAAAGTTCTAAAGACTGCATTTGGTAAAGGATGTGCTTGGCTTGAGTAACTAACGTCGCCCCTACTTCCGTCAAGACTGGTGTTCTTCCTTTGCGTTCAAACAAGATCACATCCCAATCAATTTCGAGATCGCTGACTTGGTGATGCAGCGTCGCCCTGTCTTTCCCGATTACCCTTGCGGCTTGGCTAAACGATCCATGCTCCGCGACAGCAACAAATGCAGTAAGTTGGTCAAAACTGGCTCTGGGCATTAGAATATCCTCAAACAATAAACCCGTTTATCTTAGCTCAACCGACATTCTTTTGTTGCAAAGTTTGCAACATAACTGAGATTACATGGTGAATATTCCACGTAATAATGACCTCGTATTGAAACGTTACGAGGGCAATTCAATGAAAGGTTTTAGCAAAAAAGTACTTCTAGCAGCATCAGTCGCAATGGCAGTCGGCAGCATCTCTACCGCAGCAAATGCGTGTTCACGTTTGGTTTGGGAGACTCAAGACCACGGTGTATTTGTCTCTCGTACCATGGATTGGATGGAAGCCAATCAGCCAACTATTGATGTTCGCCACGCAGGTCAAACCTACCGTGGATACGATAAAGGCGATGCGCTGACGTGGACATCGAAATACGCTTCTATCGGTGTGAGTATCTACGGCGTGGGTATTATTGATGGCTTTAACGAGAAAGGCTTTGCGGCTAATGCATTGTTCTTGGATGAAGAGAACCCTGGCGCGCCACAAGCGGGAAAACAACAAGTTGAAAACTCGCGCTTTGTCGCTTACCTGATCGATAGTTTTGCATCCGTTGATGAAGCATTGAAGCACCTAGATTCAATCCAAATACAACAGTTCAGTCACAATGGCATTGAAATGAAGGGACATTACTCACTAGAAGATGCAAGTGGCGATTCTGCCGTATTGGAATACATTGATGGTGCTTGGCAAGTGCATCATGGCAAACAATATGACGTGATGACTAACAGCCCAGAGTACGCGCAACACTTGAAAAACTGGCAAGAAGCGCAACCAAAAGCGAAGAGTGATGTGAATGGTGAGTTCCCAATTCCGGGTAACATCAACTCTGCTCAGCGCTTTATCTGGAACAGCTATATGAAGGATCAGCTTAAAGAGCCAAGTAGCTACACCAATGGCATTGCGAAACTCGACAGTGTGACCTACAAAATCCCATTGGATGCAGCAAACCGCCCTGTGAATGGTGAAATGCGCGGCTACGCGACCATCTATGGTTTGGTGTACAACTTAGACCAAAAAGTGATGAACGTACGCTATCAGTATGATGACAGCTACACACAGTACTCAGTGGACTTTAACAAGTTGAATGACGGTCATAACTACACGATCAAAGCCGACTTACCGGATCTGTTTGGTGACATTTCATCTCGCTTAGAAAAAGGCGACGGTGTAATGGGTCAGCACTTAGTGAAATAGCTCTGATTATGTAAAAAAACAGAACTTGAAAGGTGTGTGGACAAAAGCACCATTCAAAAAAGCGCCGACATGCTCGGCGCTTTTCCTTTCTATTCGTTTTGTACTCAATGACGCTGCTCTCGATAATGCCCAGGGGAGACTCCCCTCCAAGTGCTATGCGCTCGAATGAATGAGTCGGCAGGTAACTTGGCGTATGCCAGCACCAATTGCGGTCGATATCCATATCGTTAAGCAGCACTTTCCAACTCTGAGGTACGCTGAACTGACTCGCTCGCTTGATCATATCTGATTCCTAAGCACTTTTTTCCATAGTTTGACGCGATATTTTTAGCACCAATTTTCTTGGTAGAAAAGGGACGATCCACTCAAGGATGAACTTCAAACCGCCTTCGTTGAACGCCACCAACTTGCCTTGTTCCATAGCGCTATAGCCACACTCAGCAACAGAACGAGGAGACTTAGCATTTTTGAAGACTTCCACTCCTTGTAAATCCCCTGCGACAACAAAACCCGTCGCTACCGCTCCCGGACACAAAGCTGTGGCAGTTACGTTGGTGTCTCTAAGCTCTTCTGCTATCGCTTGGGTAAACGAAGTAACATAAGCCTTAGTTGCGTAGTACACCGCTTGCAATGGACCTGGCATAAACGACGCCGTTGATGACACATTTAAGATCTTACCATGATTGCGTGCCACCATACCTTGCAGATACAAGTGAGTCAGATTGGTTAACGTCACCATATTAAGTTGCATCATGGCTTGGTCCGCCACGAGATCACGTTCATGGAATTTTCCGTGACCACCAAAGCCAGCGTTGTTAATGAGCATATCAATTTGCAACCTTTGCGCTTCGGTTTGCTCAAACACACGTGTAGCAGAATCAGCCTGAGTCAAATCCTCTGCAATCACAGCAACCTGAACCTTGTGTTTATCGCGAAGCTCTGATGCCAGTGCCTCTAGCTTGTCTTTAGAGCGGGCTACAAGCACTAAGTCTCCACCCTTTTCGGCGTGTATACGCGCTAATTCTTCACCGATACCACCTGATGCGCCTGTAATTAATGCTGTATTTGCCATGTGCCTGTCCTCTTAATGCTCTGACTGATTCGCTGTTGGTCACAGCGTAGTTGGTATGGACACAGTTTATGCAATCCAATCACGCCACACATTGGCAAAAGATGCCATCTTGCTCGCCAATCGTGCCACTCATTAAGAGACCTCTGATTACAGAAATTTATTACATTCAAAACAAATGATAATTTTTAGCTCACTTATGTGATGGCTAACATATCGAAATGACTTCAAGGTGCGTGGGAATACGCATCGAACAACATGGAAATTTCCAACTATTCTAACTTTGTTGGGCTGCATAAATCTGGGTTCCAAACCCTCTGGGGAAATGAATGAAAGCAATCACCTATCAAAAAGATCAAGATACCTTTACTTATACTGACATCGATACGCCAGAGATAAACAGCAGCTTCGATGTACTAGTGAAAGTTCATGCCGTTGGGCTCAATCCTGTCGATGCAAAAGTAAACCTTTGGCACGAGATGGTCGACGGGATAGATGATACATTCGTTGGTGGTCTCGATGTTTCGGGGGAAATCGTTGCCATTGGCGACAAGGTATCAGGTTGGCAGGTGGGCGATCGCGTACTCTACCATGGCAACATGCGTCGAATGAGCGGTGGCTTTGCCGAATACGCAATTCAGGACTCGCGCACGCTGGTTACGCATCCTGATGTTGATCCAGAAATCGCAGCCGCTTCTCCATGTGCAGGTTGGACGGCTTATCGAGCCCTTGTCGACAAGCTGAACATTTCTACCCGTAAGAGTATCTTTATTGCGGGCGGCTCTGGTGGTGTTGGTAGTTTTGCTATTCAGTTAGCTCGCTTCTTCGGCGTAGAAACCATCATAACCACAAGCTCTGCTGCAAACCATGAGTTCGTACGTTCGTTGGGTGCAACACATGTAATTGACTACAAACAAGAGAATGTACGTGAGCAAGTTATGTCAATTACTGAAGACTTAGGAGTGGAAGTTTCTTTGGATTGCGTTGGTGGCGACAACGACATCTTATGCGCCTCTGTGCTTGGCTTTGAAGGTGAAATGGTTGAACTAGTAAGAACAACTCGCGCAACAGAATACCCAGGCGCTTTCCTGCAAGGACTTACTTTTCATCAGTTGAGTCTAGGCTCAGGGCATGTTCATGGTGAACAAGGCTTTGCTTCTATGGTTAACGCTGGGGTGGAATTCTCGCATATGTTAGAACGCGGTGAGGTTATGGTGCCAAAATTGGAAGTGGTAGAACTAAAAGACGTCGCTCAAGCTCTAGTCTTTATTCGTCAGCAACGAACGGTCGGAAAAATCGTCGCGAAGCTCATCGACTAAGCACTCAATCCCAAGCGACAAAAAGGAAAAGGAAGCGCAAACTCCAAAGCAGTTTGCGCTTCAAGGGGTATTATTTCTCTACAAGCAGCATCGCCGATTTTGCTGCCACTTTAATCTCTTCAGTACAAGGCATCTCTTCGCCTGTCATCATGTCTACCAAGGCTTTATTCAAGGTAAGTTGTAGTGATTGTGCTCGTGAAGATTTATTCAGCACTAAGATGCCCTTTTCACCACGTTGCAACACCAACATATCGTCGTTACCTTCAAGCACCGTCATCGGTTCACCATGCACTAGGTTATGGAACGCTACCATCTTCGCCATACGCGTATCTTGCCACGCATTTCGCCATCTTGGTCGACCATCTGCGCCCTTTATGCCACTGGTATCCAAATCCGTGTAAACAAGTGGTACACCTCCATCGCGGCCTAGGATATAGGCATACGCTAGCCACTCATTCTCTTCATCCATGACTAAATCCAAGAACACATCGTTATTTGGAATATCGTGAGTGATGGCAAAAGTAATGGCTCGACGGTTCGACAACGCTTGACCAAAACAGTATGGGTCGATCAAAGACTTAAAGCTGCCTTTCTTTGAGAACGCCTTAAAGATGGTTGAGAACAACGGAAAGTCATATGCACCCAATCGTGTCTCTTTCAAATACGGTTCCAAGAACAGCTCATACTCTTCTTCTGTTGCGCCACCATCGGTGATGATCTCACCAAAGATATGCACATCTCGCGTGATCTCTTCTGTCCAAACCAGCTTTAGGTGCTCTAGGGTCATATGCTTCGCAGCATCGATACGGAAACCTTTCACACCCATTGACTTAAGCGCCTTTAAATACGCTTTTTGCTGCTCAACAACGTGCTTGCATACACGCAAAGTTGGTAAGCCAGGATCGGTAGGACCACCAGTGATTCGACCGTTCTGCACTTGCCATTTGTCTTTCCAATCTTTGATCCCAAAGGCTTCAACAAAGTCATTTTCGTCAAATAGCGGCTCAGATAAATCGCCAAATAGAATCAGGTCTTGATACTTGCTCGCATTTTGTTGGTAGTCGTCCATCACGCCTTGACGTGGATACTGTAGATCCGGACGAAGGTGCGCTTCGTTCGCCATATGATTAAAAACGACATCGGCATAAACCAGTACGCCTACATGATTGAGTGCTTCAATCATGTTTTTGAAATCTACTGTGTTACCGAGTGCATTGTCGATAATCCGATAATCTTGAGGTTGGTAACGCTGCCACCAGCGTTCGTCTTGTGCGCTTTTCATCGGTGGAGAAACCAACACCGAGCCATAACCTAGCTCGCTGATTTCCGATGCGCGTTGGGCAATGTCAGCATACTTCCAATCAAAAGCGTGCAAGATAACATTTGCACCTGTTGATAGTGTTTCCTGTAAGCCACTCATGTTTCTCTCCTCGTCGCGTTCGCTCACCCATTGTTACTCAAATTCGTCGTGAGCGAATCCAATAGCCGAAATTATAAGAACTATTGACGCGTCGCCCTCACCCCTTTTGTGTTTCTGCTAGGGGGAAAAACAAGGCGTAGCTCATCCCTTGTTAAGGGTTAAACGTGTGTTTAAAAGCACTTTAACACCATGGAGATAACTAGACATGAAAACATGAACCACTAAGCATCTGTTTTATAAATACTTTATTAAACTCATCATAACCCATGCTTAATCGAGCTAATACGCCTTTTCTCAATAAGAATGAGAGAAAAGAGCGCAACAAGACCATATGTAACAAATATTTAAGAAAGTGAAACTGCTGCTTACGTCACAGTTGGTGCGAATAATAAAACGTTCAAAGTGAAACCTATCCCTTTAATCACCCTTTAGATGGATAAAGAATCCATCAAGTTCAACACTTTAGAACTACACAGCAATACATAGAGCAATGAAACTATGAAGCGCGTCGTCACCTAGCTATAGGGTGGTCACCTTTTAAAATTACATATGCAACAATTTGTACTTATTTTTGAGTGCATGAGGAAAAACATGTCTTTTTGGGGAGTTACATTCGCGATCTGCATTCAGCTGGTTACTGCAGGCATTTTTGGAATGGTCGTAACGGCTTGGATTGCTTTTAAAGCAGAAACTTATGATAAAAACGATTACCAACATATGTTTTTCCTCGTTAATTTTATCTGCTTTATCCTAGCGCTATTTGCCTCTGTCGGGTTACTAATCTACGGTCTTATTTTTAGTGACTCATCTCATTACTATCAATATCTAGGGCTACCTTGGTTTTTTGCTCTGACTGGTTTTTCGTACCACATATACTGCCATTTAAGGTACAGCAAAGCATACCGCATGAAGGAAATGCAAATGTGGCGTGAACACTGGTATGAAACGTTAGAAATAGAGACCGATGAGGATTTATCTAAGTTTAAACTTGACGATGTCATTCGATTTGGCGCTTGGAAAGCAAGCTCAGAAAAGCAAGCCTCTTGTCTCGATATTTTACCTGCAGGAGAAGAGGTCTATCAGCGGGTTCAACAAGCAAAAGCACTGGCGGCAACCAAAGTACCAGCAGACGACCAGATGGTGCTCAATAAGCTAAAAGAGTTTGAAGCCTCTGTTTCAACAGTGTATCGCCTCTCATACAAAGCAAGTCATGCGTTTGGGTTCAAGAATGACGAATCTCACTCATTTCAACGTAATGTCCGTAGAGGGAACAAAGATACCTACCCAGACCTTGAAGACGAAGTTTCGAAAGTACTGGATGCTCTAAATGAAATTGCCATCGTCACGATATCCAACAACTCGGGCGAGACAATGATCGATGCGCACATCTTTTTGCAATATGCATTAGAAGGGTTATTTGGTGAGCAGGAAATACTGACGAACTATGTACTATGGACTTATGTAGAACACTTTTATCACGTCAACCCATTCCAATTAGCACTAGAGTTATCGCAAATGGGCGTGAAGGTCCTCAAAAAAGACGGTGAAATCTTTGTCTTTGTCGAAGAGCCAGAACAATCATCGCTACGGTTAGAGGACTTCAATTCAGGAACTCAGTATGCAATGAGTACTAGCTAAAGAAAAAGCCAAGTGATGCTTGGCTTTTTTAATTTTAAGTACGGTACCACATCTAAACAGCATGCTCATTACGCTGTACTTTTTAAAGCGCTCAAAGTCTGTTATTTGCTCCGATGTTGTTCTTACAACTTTTTGATCATAAGTTTTATTGATTGGTGTTCTTCTGTAGCATGAAACGGCTTCGTACCATTAAAAAGAAATTCGTCATATTTCACACTTGCTTTTGCACTGAACCCCATTCTTTCAAACACATATTGTGAACGAGAACCCGCAGATTCAGCTTGCACAAAACGGAAACCAAGTGCCCGACCATTATTAAGCGCTGCGTTAATCAACGCAGAGGCAATACCTTGACCACTGTGATCATTGCGAACACCGATAAACTTAACTTGTAAATAAGAACGCTCAGGAACAGTAAGCGTCTCAAAGTATTTTGAATTGAGCTCTTTGAGAATAGCCATCATTGAATCATCATCAGCATTGTCAAAAGATAATGCTTCTTTGAGGTCACAACACAATACGCCAGCAATAATTTCATTGTTGCTATCAACTGCGACATAACCTAGTTTGCTTTCCACGTTGGTCACACTCATATATGTCAAGTAATCTAGAAACTCTTCGTTGACATGTTCGCTGTCAACTTGATTGCTAGCAAACGAGTCGAAAATAACTTTAGCTACAGAGTCGATGTGTTTGTGTGTAATTGGTTCGATTGTAAATGGCATAATGCACTCCATTGGGAGTAGCACAACAGATGCACTACTCCATGATTAAAAGTAGTGCCAAGGAATCTAAAGGTGAATTCTTGCGGGGCAAGGAGCGGAATAACCAACCGCTCTTTATCGTTTTAGGCGAAGGAATTGTAGATTAATAGTTCGCAGAAGGGAATAATTTTTGCCTACGACCAAGCATCTCTAGGCAGAAACTATTAACTAAGTACGGTAAAGAACCTTCACAACGTGCCAGCCGAATTTAGTTTTTACTAGGTGCGGAGTTAGAACCTCACCTGAAAAGCAAACTTTGTCGAACTGTGGCACCATTTGACCACGGCGAAACTCACCTAGGTCGCCACCACGTTTACCAGATGGACAAGTTGAGTATTTCTTTGCCAACGTCTGGAATTTAGCACCTTTCTTAAGTTGCTTAATGATGTCTTCAGCTTGTTCTTTGTGCTTTACCAGAATGTGTAAAGCGGCTGCTGTATTTGCCATGTGTTTGTCTCTCACTGTTCGGGTGGCGCAAGTTTACCGAAACGCTTCAATATCGCAATGATTTCTCAAATTCAGGCTCTATCTTCATCCATTAATGATCGGAACTCGCGGACAAGTTGATGAAAAGTTACCCATTATTGAACGTTATTTCTCTCTTTATTTGTTCTATTTCCTAAAAAGCTCATTTTTCCACGCTCTACGGTTGAAGCTGTCGCCTTATAAGATTAGATTAGTTACATAAATCAGTGATATTGATAAGGTTATTTTCATGGCAAAAGTCGCAAGTAAAGCGAACCAATCTCAAGGCATGTTGGTGTTTAAACTCACCCTGCAACAGAACTTCGCAATTGGCACACTTAAAGTCCGTGAAATTGTTCCTTACATGCCAACGACCAAGATTCCATATTCTCATCACCACGTGATTGGGACCGTCACGATTCGTGACTTAACGGTACCAGTGATTGATATGGCAGCAGCGATTGGATTCCGTCCGATTCAAGAAGAGGAATACAAAAACTGCTATCTGATCGTGACAGATTGCTTGCGCACGGTGGTTGCGTTCATGGTACGAAGTATCGAGAAAATCATCGAATGTGACTGGAAAGCAATTGAAACGCCACCAGAAAGTGCAGGTCACAACATCTTTGTTACTGGCATTACTCGCTATGAAGAGAAAATCGTCCAAATGTTAGATGTCGAGCTTCTGCTTTCGAAGATCTACCCTCAATATGAAAACACTAAGATTCCTATGCTGACAGACATTGAGCGTGAACGCCTGAAAGCCTTGAGTATCCTTTTAGTTGACGACTCTTCAATTGCACGCAAACAGTTAAGTGACGCGTTGGATCGCATCAATATCCCTTATCAAATTTGCAAAAATGGCTCTGATGCACTCGATTTAATGAAGCGAGAAGCAGAAGAAAACCGCCCTATTGATCTTCTAGTAAGTGATATCGAAATGCCAGGATTGGACGGTTATGAACTTGCGTTTGAAGTTCAAAACGATTCCGCACTGAACAACTCTTACCGTATTCTTCACACCTCTCTCTCTAGCGAGATTTGTGTTGACCGAGCTCACCAAGTTGGCGCTCATGAAGCACTAGAGAAGTTCAATGCAGGAGAATTGATTGAAGCTATGCTGCGCGGCGCAAAAGAGCTAGAAGCAAAAGCGATGGCATCATAACGACTTTAGTTTGTCTCGTTATTTACTTGGCATCGTGTAGCTGCGAGACACAAACTCCGTTTCTTCCACTTGATAAATGTGATTGATATAGGAAGCCAAGCTATAAAGCACGTTAGCTAGCAGGTTTGAATAGCGGAACAAAATTGGGGCGGGTTGCTTCTTACCTGAATGCTCTACCGCAACCAATGCGCGAACGACCTTCTTGGCTTGGCAGCGACACAAATGTAATTGGCTGGAAGTTGGGTGACCACCGGGAAGTACAAACCCCTTAAAACCACCGTCAATGCGCGCTTTGATTGCGTCGTAGTCAGCTTTTAACTCATCAACTTCCGCTTCTGTGATTGCGAGCTTGCCGCGGATAGAGCCGTTCAAATGGTACACGTTTGGCTGCATGCGAGTTAGGACGTCGCGACTAAAATCATCTAACTCCATCGATAGCACAAGCCCAATTCGACTGCACAACTCGTCTGCCGTAATTTCAAAATCGCAGACCGGACTGTCTTCATAAATGAATGGGTAACAAATCTCGCCAAGTTCCTTACTTACTGGTCTCATGCTCTTTCTCTGTACTTTTGGTCTAATAAAAAGGGAGTTATTATAATCTAACTCCCTTTGGGCATTCACACCCGTTTAGACGATCATTAAGTTAGAAAGCCAGCTTACGCTTTTTCGACTCTCTTGTGACCTTCTTGAAGGTGAACAAAATCAACCAAATCATCACCAGACACTTGGTAAGCCTGACCAAAACCTTTTACGAATAGACCTTGCTCTGCTTTTAGGTTAAATAGAACAAAGTCTTCTAGTTGGCTTAGACCGTCGATGATTTCACCAAAACGATCTTTCATTTGACCAACAACTTGCTGCCACATTTCAGAGTCACGTTCTACAACTGTCGCAACCGCATCAAACGTTAGACGCTTGCGAGCAAACAACTGCTTAGATGAATCCTCATCTTCAATCATCATCAAAGATACGTTTGGATTCTCAAGCAGATTGCGCGCGTGACGAGCAATCTGAGAAATAAGAACGAAGTAACCTTCCTGGTTTTGTACGTATGGGGCGTAACTTACGTTTGGACGACCTTCCGCATCAACTGTTGCTAGTTGAATCGTACGGCGCTCCTGACGAAATTCCTTAATTTCTGGTCCTAGACGACCTTGTAAACGCTCTTGTTTAACTTGCTGATCCATTTTGATACCTAACTTTACTTGTTTTGTGTTTCCGAATTTAAACTCGGTTATTCTTTGATAAACGACGCCACCCCACCTGTTGGCGGATGGAGCAAGCGTCGTATGCATTTAACATTGTTAATTCTATGTTGGAACTACTGATTGAACTCAGCTTGCATTGCACGGAATGCCGTTACTTGCTCTTCAATCAGTTCGCGCTTTTCATTACGACCGAGGTAGATCTTAAAGATGTTGCTACCGCACTCAGAGAAGAAACCAAAGTAGTGGCTTTCACGCCCCATAAACGGCTTACTTACTAGCGCGATGTTTTTCACGTTATCCAGTTTAAGGTGACCGTGAAGCTCCCCTTCTTTGCCCATTAAGTTGTAGTAACCACGTGCCACTTTGCCTTTCGGGAACGGTGCTTTCACTTCAAAGATTGAGCCGAAAGAATGAACAATCGTCGTTACAGGACCAAAGCCTACAAGACCTTCTAAAATGCTTTGAGCTTGCTCACCCGGAGCCACCGCTACCATTTCTTGAGGTAGTGCTGCAACCACATCAAATTCCGATACGCCAAGGCGCTCTGCCATCGCCGCAGGTAACAGTTGCGGTTCTTGTTCTAGTAGGCTTTCAACCTGTTGCTTAATTGATTCCATTGGTTTTTCCATTTCTTTTAGATGTTAGATACTTTTGGTACGTTTTCGTTCATTTCCGACGTTAGTACCTGAATACATGCCTGTGCGAGAGAAACAGCCCAGAAGCTCCCTGCAAGGGTTAGCACTAAGCTACGCTCTTGAAGCTCGACCAAGCCCTTGTCGTGCCATACTTTGAACAACGGCATTAGGAAGTTAAAGGTGTCTTCACCCATGAAGTTTGGCAGTTTGTTCCCTTGAACAATGCCACGGTCGAAACCTGACTTTAGCGCAGCAAAGAGTGGCTCTAGCGGGCTTTGTTTCATCATCATCGCGATGGTGCTTTGCCCTTCATTGACGGCTTTGACATAAGTGTCTAGCGTGCGATGTTGCATCATGCCGTAACCACCGATGTTACCGCCGGCACCACAACCAACCGGAAGCACTTCTGCATACGTCTTCGCTAAGCTGTTGTATAAGCTGCGTTCACGGTTATCGATCGCCCAATGGTTTACACTGAGCTGCTTCATATGGTGTTTCGACATGAATTTCGCACCGAGCTCGTACATACCAGCTTTTTCAGGCGTGGTTGCCGGTGGCGGCATCTTACCCTTCTCAACTAGGTTCAACATTGGGGCTGTCCCACCAACAACCAGTTGATATAGGTCCAAACCGTGCGCACCAGTAGACATAAAGTCGTGCAAATCTTGTTCGAGCACTTCCTTTGTCTGATAAGGCAAGCCATATAGCAGATCTATAATGACGGGAATTTTGTCTTCTTTAGCGAGCTCAGCAACGCGGTTCAAGACATCTTCACGATCATCTAAACGCTTAGCGCTACGACGTACTTTGGTATTGAAGCTTTGCACACCAAATGAAAAACGGTTGAAACCTCCGTCTAGCGCTCCCTGATACAGCTCGTCCGAGAATCGGTTAATACGTCCTTCTAGGGTAATTTCACAATCGGCGGCTAAAGGGAAATAGTCATGAATTGCCTGACCAAGAATACGAACCTGATCTGCAGATAAATCTGTAGGCGTGCCCCCACCGATATAAACCGCATGAAAAATGCCACTTTGTGTCCATGGCAGTGCTGCTTTTTCTTTCAGCTCTTTCATCAGCGCTTCAAAGTACTCATCAACAAGCTTACGGCTCGCAGCATTTTGGAAGAAGTTACAAAAAGTGCAGCGCACACGACAAAATGGCACATGAATGTACAAGCAACGCTTATTGTTCTTTTGCGTTGTTTCAGAAGTGATCCGTGACAGGATTTCACCTTGTTGTGGCGGTGGCACAGGCATACTGCTACCACCCGCGTGCGCAGAGTGTTTTTTCACAAACGCAAAACGCAGCGGATCGGGGCTGTCACTCCCGAGAATTGATTCGTCAAATTTATAAATGTCGACGCTCATATTTACTCACTTAAAGCCCACCACACAAAGGATTGAGGCTCATTTCAAAAAAACTGTAAAGATCATAATTTGCACGTAATGATAATGCAATTGATAATTGATCTTATTTCCTTTTCGAGCAATAATCTTCCCACTTGATAATGATTCCTACTACCGAGATTTACCCGTGAACGTAAAAAGATATGCCATTGCCGGTGGCGCCTCTTTAGTGGTGCACGCAGCGCTTCTTTTTGTCTCCCAAGAGACAAAAGTGTTTGCAATGCCAGCAGGCAATCCCACCAGCTCGGTAAGCTTGAATTTAGTCTCAGCGCCAAAACCGGTACAAGCGGCTCCTACGCCACAAGAAGTGGTGGAAGAGAAGCACCCGGAGCCAAAGAAACAACCTGAGCCTCCGAAGCCAAAACCAAAGCCTGAGCCGATTAAAAAGACGGTAGAAAAGCCGATCGTAAAAAAAGAAGCGGTGAAGAAAAAACCAGTCCAAAAGAAACCTGAACCGGTTAAAAAACCTCAACCACCAAAACCCGTTGCAAAGAAAGATCCGCAACCAAAAGAAAAAGTGGAAGAGAAAATCGCAAAAGAACCTCAACCACAACAAGCGGCTCCTACAGATCAATCGAAAGGGGCGACATCACAGCCTGTAATGATTGACCAACCAACGTTTGTTTCTCAACCAGTACAACCTCGTTACCCACGTTCAGCGCAAAAGCGTGGTATTGAAGGGGTTGCGCTGTATGAAATTTGGCTTGACGAAAACGGTAACCAAATTAAACAAGTACTTATCGAATCATCTGGTGCAGAAATGCTGGATCTTTCTGCTCTACGTGCCATTAAACAATGGCAGTTTTCACCTCATATTTCTGGCGGGCACAAAGTCGCTCACCGAGTTCAAATCCCAGTTCGTTTTAAGTTGGATGGATAATGGAACAGCTACAACATTTACAAACCCAATTTGGTCTTATGACTTGGCCTTTAGTTATTTGCTCTGCACTTACAGTCATGATCATTGCGGAAAGACTCTTTCAAGTATTCATTAGCCTAGGAGTTGGTAAACGCGCGATTCGCCAAAAGCTGACCAAGCTTGACCCAACCAACAACAAAGACATCGAAGCACTAGCGGATGAGTTTTCGGGTAAACGACCTCTTTTATATCGTGGTGTTGCAATGCTGCTTGCGCATCACTCTTTTTCTAAATCACTGCGTGAAGATGCGGCTGGTATTTGGCTTCAAGAAAAACGTCATCAGTTGCACTCAGGTCTGCGTCTGTTGACCTTGATTGGCGTGATCAGCCCCCTGATTGGTCTATTAGGTACCGTTCTTGGTCTTATCGACATGTTTAAAGGTATTGCTTCTTCTACCGGTAACATTACGCCAAACGACTTGGCAGATGGCTTGGGTCTTGCGATGCGTACGACTGCAGCTGGTTTGATCATTGCGTTACCTGCTATTTCTGGCGCGCAACTGATTGGTCTTTGGGCAGATCGTGTTATCGCTAAGCTTGAACACACTCTGAACTATGTAAATCTGTGGCTCGAAGGCATTTCTCTACAGCATGTATCTCCGGAAAACAGCAAAGAAGTCGCGACTGTTGCAAATCATGTTGAAGCGAGAAGTTCATGATTAAGGCACCACAAGACAACAACAGTCATGGCTTAACACCAGACTTAACGCCACTGCTCGACATCATTTTCATCGTAATGGTGTTTTTGATGCTCACTGCAGCAGTGAAGTTAGATTCCCTAGATGTGAACCTACCAAGCACCGATTCCCAAGCTGTGGCTGAGGTGGACAAACAATCAATCACGGTGAACATCCTTAAAGAAGAGCCACACTGGGCGATCAACGGTAAGGCGTACATCGATTGGGAAAACTTTACGATGGCTCTGTTAGAAGAGAGCAAATCAACCGACAAACCTATTGTGATTGGTGCGGAAAAAACCGCAGACATTCAGTCACTGGTTAAGCTTCTTGGCTTTTTACAAGAAAACGGAATTCAAGCGACTCAACTGCTCACTGAAGAGTCGCAATAGAAGAACACAAGATTGAGAACACACTAATGAATAAAACACTTTCGCCCGTTCGTACCGCATTGACTGCAGCCATTACTATGCTTGCTAGTGCGAGCCTATTTGCCAACGAAGCTCCATCAAATGAACGCGTGGTCAGTGCCGGCAGCGCTGTCACTGAACTGTTACTTGCTCTTGATGCAAAAGATAGCCTTGTTGCTGTCGACGTAACAAGCCAACTACCGGAAGGTATGGAGTTGCCAAAAGTTGGTTACCACCGTCGTCTTTCTGCTGAAGGTCTACTGGGATTAAGCCCGACTAAATTGATTGGATCAGATGAAATGGGACCAAACACCACGCTAGACCAATTGAAATCAGCAGGTGTTGATGTTGAAGTCGTCAATACAGAAGCAAACGTGGAAGGTTTGGTTGATCGTATCGACCAAATTGCGACTATCATGCATCGCGAAGCTCAAGCGACAGCGCTAAAAACTGAAGTTGAAGCACAAGTGAAAGCACTGGAAGGCAACCAACCAGCAAAAGCTGACAAAAAGAAAGTACTTTTCCTACTGATTCACGAAGGTCGCCCAGCAAACGTAGCGGGGTCAGAAACAACACCAGACGCAATCATTCAACTTGCAGGTGGAGAAAACCCAGCAGCAAGCAAACTCTCTTCATACAAGCCACTGTCAACAGAAGCTATGGTCGAGATGCAACCAGACGTGATTCTTGTGAGTGGGCGTAGCTATCAAACAATGGGCGGTGCAGATGCCATTCTGAAAGCAATGCCTCTCCTTGCCGCGACTCCAGCAGGTATGAACAAAAACATCGTGACAATTGACGGTCATGCGCTTGTTGGTGGTTTAGGACTTAAGAGCCTTTCAGAGGCGAAGCGCCTAAACGAGCTGCTTTACCCGTAGAGAGATTCAATGCTGTTAAGACGAATTCCTTTATCTACTACCCTACTCGCGTTATCTGGCATTTTAGCTTTTATCGCAGTAGCGTCCATTACAGTAGGTCCAATGAATATTAGCTTCTCAGACAGTCTGAGAAGCTTAACAGGAGCAGGTTCAGACCTTGCTCCTCATATTCAGTTAGTCATCAACGAAATCCGCCTTCCACGCACCATTCTTTGTATGTTTATTGGTGCGATCCTCGCTATCTGTGGTGTTGTGATGCAGGGGTTATTCCGAAACCCTCTAGCTGAGCCAGGCATCATCGGTGTTTCCGCTGGCGCGGCGCTTGGCGGCGCATTTGCAATCGTCGTATTTGCCGATTTCAGTCAAAACTACCCGACACTAATGAACTTAGCTGCCTTGCCATTTTTCGCCTTCCTCGGCGGTGCAATTACCACGGTATTAGTTTACTGGTTAGGTACGAATAAGTTTGGTACGTCAGTCACCATCATGTTGCTTGCGGGGGTTGCAATCAGCGCACTCTCGGGCGCTGCGATTGGTTTTATGAACTTCATCGCCGATGATCAAATGCTGCGAGACTTAACTCTTTGGTCGATGGGATCGCTGGCTGGGGCAAACTGGTCAGGGATTGGTTTAGCTGCTGTGACTCTCATCATCTTGATGTTCTGGTTCCAGAGAAAAGCCATGTCATTAAATGCGTTGCTTTTGGGAGAATCAGAAGCCAAACACCTAGGTGTGCCAGTACAGAAGCTCAAACGCCAACTTATCCTGTTGTCTGCAGTTGGTGTGGGTATTACGGTGAGTATCTGTGGTGCAATTGGATTTATCGGTCTGGTGATTCCGCATTTAGGTCGTATGCTTGCCGGTCCAGACCATCGCACGCTGCTGCCTATTTCAGCGCTTATGGGCGCACTACTTCTTACCGCTGCTGATATGTTTGCACGAGTTGTTGTTGCACCCGCAGAGTTGCCTGTAGGCATTGTAACCGCATTGATTGGTGCGCCATTCTTTATCTACTTACTGTTCCAACAAAAAGGGAGGATTCTGTAATGAGTGACATCGTTCTGTCTGGCAGAAACATCTCCATGAGATATGGGAGCCGAGTGGTACTAGACGACATCAGTATTGATATTCGTGCAGGCGAGGTCACCGCATTATTAGGTCCTAATGGCGCGGGTAAGAGTACACTGCTGAAGTTATTGTGTGGCGAGATTCCGTCTCAGAATGATATCCAGTTCTTTGGTAAACAAAAAAACGACTGGGAGCCTTCGGAGAGCGCCAAACACGTGGCGATGTTGCCGCAGCACAGCACGCTGACCTTCCCGTTCTTAGCGAGAGAAGTAGTCGAACTAGGTGCGATTCCTCTGTCCATTTCTAATAAAGAGACCACAGAGCTTGCTCTGCAATACATGAAGCAAACCGATGTTTTGCATTTGGCTGATAACCTCTACCCTGCTCTCTCTGGTGGTGAGAAACAACGTTTGCATTTGGCTCGCGTATTAACACAACTTCATCTATCCGGTGATAAGAAGATCTTAATGCTGGACGAACCTACCTCTGCATTGGATTTAGCTCATCAACACAATACATTAAAAATCGCTCGTCAAGCGGCAAAAGAGCACAACGCAGCGGTCGTAGTCGTATTACACGATCTTAATTTGGCATCCCAGTATGCAGATCGCCTTGTACTACTGCACGACGGTAAACTTGTCTGTGACGATACGCCATGGAACGCATTAACACCGGAACGCATAGAACAGGTTTACGGCTATCACTCCATTGTGACCAAACACCCTACGTTGGATTTCCCACAAGTTCACGCTGCGGCATAACCTCTATCGATTAACCAAACGATTTATGCCTAACAAAGCCCAATGTTCAATATTGGGCTTTTATTTTGCCTAAATAACACTCAAATTTCCGAGTCTAATCTGTTTTAATCATTCAATAATGTTTTGGATACACAAATAACCAAATTGAACAATAGGTAAATTCTGAATTGCCATTTAGTTATCAACAATAATACATATTGGGAATTAGAATAATTTATCATTTAATTAATAATCACCCTCATCAATATCGATTAATTATTAACTTATTTTCAAACGAAAGATGAACATTAAGTTTCCAACTTAATTCAGGTTGCGATAAAATTTTTTGCGACATTCATCACACAATATATCTATTCTCCCCCTTAGACTCCGGACTTTTCAAGCCCCCCAAATTTGCAGTGAGTCTATGAAGCTTTCTAACTTAAGTATTAAAAGTAAAATTAGTGCGTTGATATTAATTATCTCCGCCGCCGTAATTGCACTCTCTTTCTTCTTTAACTCTCAAATTAAATTAATCGATGGAAAGATGTCGGAATTTTCTGACACCACAGTTCCGAGTATTTTGTTAGTTAAAAACATTGAAATCGAAGTCGGCATTTTAAGAAAAGATGAATTTTCTTTATTGACGAATGTAAACCATGCTGAGTTTAAAACATGGTTGAAAGGTCTAGATGAATCAGAAAGTAAAGTTGACAACTATATTAAAAAGTATGGTCAGTCGTTATGGGATCAACGTGACCGTGATGCCTTCAACCGTGTCAACGATGCATGGGAAAAATACCGTAGCTTCAATGAAAAATACTCCGCACTGCTTCTAACCAAGCAAGTTGATGAAGCCAACGCAATGCTGCTTGATGGCTTCCCTGCTTTCCAAGAGCTACAAAACGCTATCATCGCTCTTGTTGAGCTAAACCAAACCTTCATTAAAGAAGACATCGACAGCACGCATATCGTGGTAACCGATGCGATTACTTATGGCATCATTGCTATTGTAGCCTTGTTAGCTTTGGGTTTTTCTCTAGGGCTATTCCTTACCAAGCAAATTTGCTCGCCACTTAACTATGTTGTTGAAATGGCATCTAAAATTGCCTCTGGTGATCTTACTTACCAACTGCCACGCAATAAGATTGGTAATGATGAACTTGGTATCCTTGCCGATGCATGTATCGATATGCAGGCGAAGCTTTTAAGTCTGGTTGACAGCATTTCTTCAACTACCGCACAAGTAAGTACAGCAACAGAAGAAGTGAGCGCGATTTCGGAACAAACTTCATCTGGTATGGACGAGCAGCAACAACAGCTTAATCTGATTGCAACCGCAATGAACGAGATGCAAGCAACAGTTAACGATGTCGCCAACAACACCGAAGCCGCATCTGAAACCGCGAATGGTGCGTCGAACGATGCGAAACAAGGTTTAGAAGTCGTTCAAGAGTGTATCTCGCAAATCAATGAAGCATCTGTTGCGATCCAATCTGTTGGCACCATGGTCAGCGAGCTTGAGCAAGACGCATCAAACATCAGCGTTGTCGTCGACGTGATTCAAGATATTGCTGAGCAGACCAACCTTCTGGCTCTCAATGCAGCGATCGAGGCAGCACGCGCTGGCGAACAAGGTCGAGGCTTCGCGGTTGTTGCAGACGAGGTACGTACACTAGCAAGTCGCACGCAATCATCCACAGAAGAGATCGTCTCCATCATTAGCAAGCTACAAAACTGCTCTAAAACCGCAGTGTCTGCGACAAACAACAGCAATGATTTGATTCAAGTGTGTGTTGAACAAGCACAAAACGCAGGTGCAACCATTGGTCAAATCGAGCAAAGCGTGGACAACATTGCAGAGAAAAGCATTCAAATTGCAAGCGCATGTAGCGAGCAGAGCTCAGTCACTGAAGAATTGCATCGTAACGTAGAACACATCAATCAGTTCTCTAGTGAAGTGGCAACGGGCTCTCGCCAAACCGCAGTTGCTTGTCGTGACTTAAGTGAGCTGGCTGTTGGTCTACAAGAAATTGTAAGTCAATTTAAAACGGCTTAACCAATCATTAAAGGCTTCTAGCCTACCTTTACTCGCATATCCAAAGCCCAATGTTCATTCATTGGGTTCTGTTTCTTTTATCGCTTCAGAGAAAACCCGATCGCCGTCTCGATTCTCCAATTTATCCCACCGAAACCCACTAGCATCAGGGTAACCCACTATGATTATTCTTTGTGGCGTATAAAGTGTAAAAACTATTTCTATACCCAAGTAACCTCAAGATGCTAGGTTCAGCGAGAATGACTTGGTTTGTTGACGCGGAGGCGATTTAAAGATCTAGTCATTCTAAATCAAGAATCGGCAACAAAGTATACAAGCCAAGGTCCTTATATTTGCAAAGAGTGCCCTTTGGAAGCGTGTCTTTGACTCGCTTTTTAGTCAAACAAATGGCTGCGTCAAACGACTTGGAAAGAGCTAGCTATTACACTGCATTGTTTTCCTTACTCTCGAATCAATGACAACGCTCTGAATCCTGCATCTTGAAGTCACTCGGGTATAATAATTAATCAATTGATGAATATTGAGGGAATTATCGCCCTAGCCGACTAAAACTTGTCCACGTTACACTGAATACAGTCCCACATTCTTCTGCAACCTGACCTACGATCAGGCTCAACTTCTTGAGGAAGCATCGCATGATGAAGCGAATCATTCTTGGCACCTTTGTTATTACCCTTTTGACCGCTTGCTCAAAAGACGATGGTCAGCAAGCTCTTGGCACACTAGAGCGTGACCGCGTCACCTTTACAGCCACCTCAAGCGAAATCATTCGTGCTCTACCCATTAAAGAAGGCAGCCAAGTAACTGAAGGTGAGGTGCTAGTTCAACTCGATACTAAGAACCAAGAAGCGATATTAGCCCGCGCCGTAGCTGAGCAAGCTAAAGCAGATGCTTACCTATTAAAGCTGACCAATGGCGAACGTCCTGAAGATATTGCTGCAGCCCAAGCAAGAGTTGCAAGAGCAGAAGCGCAATTAACCGAAGCTCAAAAGAACTACCAACGTAAAGCAGAATTGGTACGTAAGAAACTCATCAGCCAATCGGAAAAAGACACCGCATTGGCAGCAAGAGATTCTGCGCGTGCCGAGTTAGACTCGTCACAAGAAGAGTTCAGCAAACTTACCGCAGGCTCACGTCCAGAAGACATTGAACAAGCCAAAGCCGAACTGATGGCAGCAAAAGCAGATGTGGCTCTTCAGCAGCAAAAACTAGCAGAGCTAACCATTACCGCTACCCGTGATGGTTTGCTCGACAATCTACCTTTTAACTTAGGCGAGCGCGTTCCAGTCAATGGCATCGTTGCCGTGATTCAAGCAAGCCGTGTCCCTTATGCACGTGTTTATGTCCCTGCGACTTATCGAGTTAACTTTATTCCCGGTAAAGCCGTACAAGTCCATGTGGATGGCGTCGAAAAACCTTTAGAAGGAACCGTGCGCTGGGTTGCTACTGAGCCATCATTTACCCCCTACTTCGCCCTAACAGAGGAAGAGCGTTCGCGCTTGATGTACCTTGCAGAAGTCGATTTACAAGACTCTGCTGAATCTCTACCTTCAGGCATTCCTGCACAAGTGGATTTAGTGGAGTAAACGATGACTGAATACGCAATTCAAGCAGAGAATGTGGTAAAGAAGTTCGGTGACTTCACTGCCATCAATAACATCACGCTCAATGTGCCCAAAGGCAGTATTTATGGCTTTCTGGGTCCAAATGGTTGCGGTAAATCGACCACCATTCGTGTGTTAACGGGTCTACTCAGCCCAAGTGAAGGCAATGTTGATGTTTTAGGGTTAGAGATCCCAAGACAATCTGAGCTATTGCGACTCAAAATTGGTTACATGACGCAAAAATTCTCCCTCTACGATGATCTTTCCGTTCAAGAAAACCTCGAGTTTATTGGGCAGATCTTTGGCATGGATACTAAAGCGCTTAAAGCTCGCATCGAAGAACAATTAGCGACATATGGACTTGATCAATTACGTAAGCAACGCGTTGGTGGCATGAGTGGCGGACAAAAGCAGCGACTTTCTCTTGCGGCAGCAACCATGCACAAACCTGAATTGTTGTTTCTCGATGAGCCAACCTCCGCCGTAGACCCGGAGAACCGTCGTGACTTCTGGGAACAATTATTTGATCTCTCCGATCAAGGCACCACAATTTTGGTCACCACTCACTATATGGACGAGGCAGAACGCTGCCATCGACTTGCTATTATGGAGGCTGGAGAAATCCGTGCTGATGGTGAGCCGGAGCAACTCATGGCGCAAATGGGTGTGAATATTGTCGAGGTCAAAGCGGATAACTTGCGTGAACTGAAAGAGAAAGTCATAAAACGTGAAGAAGTCCGTTCTGCTGCCCAGTTAGGTATCCGCTTACGCATCCTAATTCATCAACATATCGAACAACCGATTAATTGGTTAATACAAACCTTCCCAGAGCTTGAAGGCTGCGAGATGAACATCGCGCGTCCTAGCTTAGAAGATGTATTCGTTAGTGTAACGGGGGAAGGTCGCCAATGATGAAGTCCATTGCTCGAATGAAGGCGGTGATGATCAAAGAGATTCGACAGCTTTCCCGTGACCGAATCACCTTTGGCATGGTGATCATGATTCCTCTGATCCAATTATTGTTATTTGGATTCGCCATCAATACCGATATTCGCAATATTCCCGTCGGCGTTGTTGACCAAAGCGGTAGCACCGCAGGTCGCGTTATTACTGAATCGGTAAAAGTGACTCAAGTTGTCGATGTGGTCAAAACCTTTGCCACCGCTTCAGAGGCGGAACAAGCGATACAAGACGGTCTCGTGCGCGCGGCACTCATTCTGCCAAGCGATTTAACTCAGCGTATGGTGCAAGGTCGAGAGCTGGGACAGTGGATTGTAGACGGCTCTGATACCATGATCAGTTCAGCCATTCTCTCGCTGCAGACCATGCCATTGACTGATTTCGACTTTGAGATCCGCCCTGCTCCCACCAAAACTTTTGAAGTCGCGTTGTATTACAACCCGAGTCGGCGCTCGGCAGTGAACATCGTACCCGGTTTACTTGGGGTCATACTTACAATGACGATGATCTTGTTTACCAGTGCTGCCATTGTGAGAGAAAGAGAACGAGGCAACTTGGAATTACTCATCACCACGCCAATTCACTCTATTGAGCTCATGGTTGCGAAAATTATTCCGTACATCTTTGTCGGTTTAATTCAGGTATTTATTATTCTTGGCTTGGGGCATTGGATCTTTGGCGTGCCGATAAATGGAGCCATTAGCCAGATATTATTTGGCACCTTGTTGTTTATAGCCGCCAGTTTAACGCTCGGTTTGGTGATATCCACCATCGCCACAACACAGCTTCAAGCCATGCAGATGACGGTATTTATTCTCCTCCCGTCTATACTTCTGTCTGGTTTTATGTTCCCTTATGAAGGGATGCCAGTCGCAGCTCAATGGATATCAGAGGCTCTGCCCGCGACCCACTTTATGCGCATCATTCGTGGTGTGGTGCTTCGTGGTGCCGATTTAATGGAGTTATGGCGAGACACAATATGGTTGCTTGGTTTTACCGTGGTGGGCTTAGTCGTCGCTTCTTTGCGCTTTAAGAAATCACTCGATTAGAGCAGAAACAAAAATGCCACTCCGTTCAATACGAGTGGCACTTTATCCCCAAATAACCTCGAGATGCTGGGTTCAGCGAGAATGACTTGGTTTGTAGACGCGGCGGCGACTTAAAGATCTAGTCATTCTAAATCAACAATCGGCAACAAAGTATACAAGCCAAGGCCCTTACTATTTGCAAAGAGTGCCCTTTGGGAGCGTGTCATTGACTCGCTTTTTTAGTCAAACAAATGGCTGCGTCAAACAACTTGGAAAGAGCTCGCTATTACACTGCGTTGTTTTCCTTACTCTCGAATCAATGACAACGCTCTGAATCCTGCATCTTGAAGTCACTTGGGTATATTATCTCGATAAAACCTAACGATGAGCCGTTACTGGTACTTTTCACCCGCAGCTGCAACGAACGCCATTTCTACTAAGAGTTCAGGATTCGCCAATTCAACTTTGACGCAAGCACGGCTCGGTGCGCAGCCCTCAGGGAACCACGCATCCCACACTTCGTTAAGGGCATCGAAGTTAGCAAAATCTGTCACGTAAATCGTCACAGATAGAATGCGCGACTTATCGCTGTCAACACTTGCTAGCATTTGCTCAGCTTGGTCGAAAATCTGTTGTACTTGTCCTTTCATATCCGCAGTTGTATCTGCTTCTGCCACCTCAACAAAGTTGGCAATACCGTTGAATACCGTTACATCAGACCAACGTTTGCATGGATTAATACGATGAATTGTCATGTTATTTCTCTTAATTACGGCTTCTCAACCAAACACACAGGCGCACCGATGTCGCATGAGTATCCGGTTGGAGTGATAACGCCAGTTTCCGGATTCCTATGGAAGCTAGCGACATTATGTGAATGTTGATTGGCAACGAGCATCCACTGCCCGTCACGGGATAAAACAAAATCTCTTGGGAACGCGCCACCACAATCGGACGCGGCAATTTGAACCGGAATATCACTCGTTACATCAAATGTACTGATCAGATTTTGCGCACGGCATGAGGCATAGACAAAGCGCTCATCCGCAGAGAGACGAATAGCAGACGCCGCTTCTTTGTTCTCCTCGTCGGTTAGCAACTTAACTTGCTGAGCCAGATTCCATTGCCCCCTTTGCTTGTGAAGTACCGCTAGCGTTTCGGACAGTTCGCAAACAACGTACGAGACAGACTCATCACTATCGAAGACCAAATGACGAGGACCAGAACCAGGAGGCATCGCGATGCTTTGAGAAAGTGAAAACTTAACTGTCTCACCATCTTTTTTATAGTCATAGAAATGAACACTGTCTGTGCCTAAATCGACCACAGCAAGTTGCTCGGAGTGGTTGAGAAACGTTGCTTGATGCGCATGAGGCGAGGCTTGACGATCAGCATTGGGACCACTGCCTTCCACATATAATTCTGCGATGGATTTCAGGGGCTTACCTTGCTCATAAAGTTGGTAAACACTTACATTACCGGAACCGTAGTTTGCCACAGCAAGCAGCGAGGCTTTGATATCAATATGGCAAGGATAGTCGCCTTCAATTGGTAATGCATAGCTGTCTGTTTTTTCAGCAAAAATCAGTTCTGCACCTTCCAAGCGTTCTACTTCATTAAAGGTATATAACCCCTCTCCTTTGAGCGCAAGGTAAGAAGGGTTACGAACCGTTTTCACCGCTTCAGGAACAAGTTCATTGGTGAGCGTTAATGCGCCAGTAGCAATATCGAGAGAAACACACGCGATGCCCTGACTTTGGCTTGGTGAATCGGTATAGGTGCCTACATAAAAATGTAAGTGACCATTTACTGTCATGAGAAAACCTTTGGGAGATATAAGAGTGCTTAAACGATAAGATGCCGCCTGCGTTACCAGACGGCAATCCCTTTTAGTTATCAATCGGTTAAAGTGTGAAGCAACCGCTCAGTTGGTACGACAATAGCGACAATGGTTTCATCAAAGATAATCGCATTTTCATTGATGATTTGTTGATACGCTTTAGCGTCAGATTGACTAATACCACGGCCCTGCTTGGCGAGCTCAATCAAGGTTAAACTTAAGTCGGCAACTTTGATGGCAGACTCTGCAACTGGCACCGTTTCTACTGACGCCACGTTGGCCGCGAAAATAGGTTTGGCTTGCTGCGCCGCTAACTTAACGCTTTGATAATGCATCGCTAACGCATCCAACGCGGTTTTATCACCTTGAGCATAAACTGCGACCAAATCTTTCATCTCGTACACTGCTAGGCTTTCTACTGGCAATGCATCCGCAAAGCGGTTTAGTCGCTCATACTGGTTGTACAAATCACCCTCGTTTGGCGTAGAGATCCACTTCTCCCAATGACGAGCGTAGTATTGAGCCGGCTCGATGTACTTCGCTAACGTTTGTAGCGGTGCTTCGTCCGCACCATTAGCAAGACGTTTCAACATCATATTGGCATCGGCATGATGGCGCAGACCAAGCGAAATCTCAGACCATGTATCCATCACCTTCATGCGCTTGTACATGCTGCGCTCATCGGTCAGGTCTTGGCTCGACCATAGGCGCTCAGCAATCGCGTAGCTTCTGGGCCATAAACGTTGCTCGATGGTCATTGAATCGAGGTTCTCACCCCAAATGGTGATTTCTCCGCCTAAGATTAGCTGCTGTTCTTTCTCGGTCAGCTCAGCCGGATAGCCGCCATTCGGCTCAGGAATGACACTCCCTGCCATGTCACTGCTCGCGACCAATTCTCCAGTCGCAGGCCAACGAACATTGCCAATCAATTGGTAACTGGTGTCTTTCAACTTGCCATCCGCAAAGTCATAGTTGAATTCGGTGTAAGACATAAAGTTATCGAAGTGCCCTTTAAACTTCACACCCGGCACATACTCGATGATGAACACCTCTTCGCGCGACTTACCGTTGTAATCGGTAAACGCACGGTAGCTGCCGTCTGTCGCTTCAATAATGGTCAGATTACCTGTACGTGGACCACCTTTGTTGCGTGGTTTCACCCAGTCATAAGTCGCGAATTTCTCACCTTGATGAAGTTGATCATCAACCGTGATTCCTTTCGGCATTGGATCATTGCGGTAGTGGTAACTGGTTGGTTGTGGTTGGTCTAGGTAATAGCCTGTTGAGAGAATACCTTGGTAGCCCTCTTTTGCTGCTCGACCGATACTGTCATGCCCTTGCCAGCTTTGAATCACAATCGAGGTTGGAAGGTCTTTGTGCCAGATTTCATCCCAGCCAGTCATCTTCTTACCGCGCTGTTCCAGCATCTGTTCAACCTTGGTGTTCAGATACGATTGCAGACCACGCTCACCATCCAGATTGTTGTCTTTGATGAATTGCTGAATCTTCGGGTTGTCTTTCCACTGTTGGTAATTTGGTTCATCACCGCCGATATGGAAGTACTCATCAGGGAAGAGCTCAACCACTTCGTCAAACACGCTCGCCAGCATCTTGTAGAGTTCAGGGTTGGTCGGGTCCATTAACGGCTCAAACACACCCCAGCCACGTTGATGCGGATAAGATTGCTCACCCATACCAGACATCAATTTAGGGTAAGCGTGCGCCACTGCCGAAGCATGTCCCGGCAAAGAAATTTCAGGGATAACTCGAATACCAAGGTTGCGCGCGTAATTCACTACATAGCGGATTTCATCTTTGGTGTAGTAATCACCATCTGCGGTGTCTTGCCACAGTTTTTGGTAATTATCGAGCTGGATACGAATCGCTTGGTCATCCCAAATATGCCAATGGAAGACGTTCATTTTTGCTGATGCCATTGCATCGAGTTGACGAAGAATCACGTCGAGTTCAATGAAATGACGAGAAGTATCATAAGAAACACCACGCCAAGGAAAGCGCGGCTCATCTTGAATCGACACAGCTGGCACAAAGTAGCCAGTCGCGTCCGTAGTCACCAACTGCAAGAAGGTTTCTAAACCATGGAAAGCACCGTAAGGGCGTTCGGAGCGAATGATGATCTGACCGTTACGCGATTCAAGCTGATACGATTCATCACTGTTAATGTCTTGCACCTCGGACTTAGGCGCATTACGAATATCAATCACCAAGGTCGCGTCTTTTTCCGACTCAGCATGCCAGTTCAACATTGGTAAGCCGGTTTGGCGATATAGACGGTCCATGGTGCGCTTTGCGTTGAACTGCACGCGCGGTGAATCATAGCCTTTGATGTAAATACTGAAGGATTTATCCAGTGTGATTTTACCCTGCCCCAACTCTACATTTTGTGGGTAAGGCATAAGGTTAAGATCGGTATTGGGAGTCATCGCCATCGCTGTCGTTGGAATTGAAATTAAGCCTGAAATGAGTAGTGCTAATGTACCTTTGTTCATCCGCGCCATCCTGTCGTCGTTATTATTGTTCAACCCAAGTCACGCTATTTAATGGGGTCTCGCGACTTGGGTAAAAGAGCTCTGTTTGAGTTACGCAACCAGCTCTACTGCTTCACGAACCAGCTTGCCAATTTCGTCCCATTGTTCGTTTTCAATTAAGCTCGGTGCCACCATCCAAGTACCACCGCAACAAACCACACGGTCGATGGCTAGGTAATCATTGACGTTGCTTTTACCGATACCGCCTGTCGGCATCAGATTCACATCAACATAAGGTGCGAGTAGTGACTTCACCATCGCGATACCGCCGCTCGCTTCCGCCGGGAAGAATTTGAGGAAGTTCAAACCCAGCTCGAGTGCTTGTTCAACCTGACTTGGGTTATTGACGCCCGGTACGATTGGCATATTGATTTCTTGGCAGCGACGCACGGTATTGGGGTTCAACCCCGGCGCAACAATAAACTCTGCACCCGCGTCTTTTGCTTGGGTAATCTGCTCTGGCGTCAGTACCGTGCCAGCACCGATGCACATTTGCGGATAAGCATCACGCATGGCTTTAATCGCATCGGCAGCGGCTTCTGTTCGAAACGTCACTTCCGCGACTGGCAGACCGTTTTCTACTAACACTTTCGCCAATGGAATCGCGTGCTCAACCTTATTGATTTGGATAACAGGAATAACTTTAAATTGCTGAAGTTGCTTAATCATTTCTTGGGACATAATACGTTCTCGGAAATTATCGAATTAGATGAGTCATGGCGTCATTTGGAATGATTGCGCCAGGATATTGAATAACGGTTGCTGCTAGTGCGTGACCGAGTTGGGCAGACTGCTCACAGCTTTGCCCGGTCAATCGACCTGCAAGGTAACCAGCAGCAAAAGAGTCGCCAGCGGCACAGGTGTCGATTACTTTGACAACCTTTTCTGCAGCTACGTAAGCGGTTTGCTTGTCATCACCATGCGACCAAACCAATTTGCAAGGCTCACAGCCACGTTTAATCACAATTTCTTGGCAACCAAAGCGAAGGCAGCGCTGCTCGGCACTTTCCTCTTCACCCCATACCAAGACATCATCGTCTTCCGTGATAAGCGCAATGTCGACCAATGGCAGAATTTGGCTGTACCAATGTTTCGCCTCTTGTGCAGACCAAAGTTGAGGACGGAAGTTGTTATCAAAGATAACCTTGCCTCCACCTTGTGAGAACTGACTTAACGCCTTTTTAAGCCTTACTTTGTTATCGTCATTGAGAATCGCAATGCTGATGCCACTTAGGTAGAGATAATCCAGCTTTCGGTTCGCAATCGCGGCTTCTAATTTGTTGAGAGAAGAGGTAGAGAAGTAATTTTTAACGGCTGCGCTGTCACGCCAGTATAGAAAGCTGCGTTCGCCTTCTTGGTCGGTCTGCACCATGTATAACCCCGGCAGTTGAGCAGGGAATATTTCGACAAGGTCAGTCCCAATGCCCTCTTGTTGCCAGTTTTTCAGAAGCTCTTGAGAAAGAACATCATCCCCAAGACCGGTTGCGTAAGACACTTGGACAGGTTGTTGAGCCGTTAGTCGAGAGAGGTAAAGTGCGGTATTGAGCGTGTCGCCACCAAAGCCTTTGCGAATTGGGTCGCCGCTCAGTTCAATCATGCATTCGCCAAAGAAAGCAATTTTAGTCTGGGATGAATCGGTCATCGTTCACCTACTTTGGATAGATTTAGAATGGTGGCTCGGGGGAGCCACCAGTTTGTCAGGAGCTTATGAGCGAGTTTCTGGTCGAGCCGGAAACTCTCTGCTGTTAAGCGTTTTGATTTGCCGCCGTTGCGCGATTTTGTAGAGAAGCGTCTTCTTCCAGAACACCTTTGTCAGACAGTTCCATTTCCATCAGAGCACGCTCATCATCGAGGATTGCTCGTGCCATTTCTGGTGAAACTTGGTTCGCAGGAGTCACTAGGCTTACTACCACACCTGCGGTTAGGGCAAATAAGCAAGATGGAATCACTGGGTTACCCCAGAAAGCGGTCAGGTCAGGGCTCATCATGACAGCAAATGAAGCGATAGACGCACCTGCCAATGTTGCCAATGCACCTTGCCAGTTGTAACGCTTCCAGAAGCGACCCAACATACCGCACACGAACATGCCAGACATAACTGTCGAGATCATCTTAGTGATGTAGCTAATGATGTCGTTAGACGTTAGCGCGAACAGCAATGCACAACCGATCACTACAACCAAAGCCAAGCGAGAGTAATTCAACATAGATTCTTTGTTTGGCACGCGACCGGTGAACATGACGTAAACATCACGCAGTAGGATAGAAACGCCCGCAATCGCATCGGAACTCGCACTCGACATGGTTGCTGATAGACCAGCAATCAGAACGATAAGACCAACACCTACTGGCAATACCGTTGCCGCGATGTATGGGAAAGCAAAGTTCGCGTTGTTTAGTTCAGGGTCAATCGCATGCGCCGCCATACCGATGACTGCTGGGATGATGGAGAAGAACAAGTACAGCACACCAGAAGCCACGAACGAACGGCGGATGGTTGATACATCTTTGCCTGAGTAGATGCGTTGGCGGAATGAAGGCGTTGCAAGTACACCCACACCAATCACAACAGCAAGAGAAACCGCTGGGATTAAACCAAGCTTATCAATCGCAAGGAAGCTAACCGCTTCTGGGTCCATGGCTGAGTACAGGTTATCCAAGCCGCCAATGTGTTGCACAGACAGTACCGCCATTAGGATGAAGCCAACAAACAAGATGATAGCTTGAATGGTGTCTGTCCAAACCACTGCAGTGTAGCCGCCAATAACGACGTAAATGGTAAACGCTGCTGCGATGATCATCTTCGCAGTGCTCAGCTCAATATCGGCAATCCACGCTAGGTACATACCACCACCAAGGATGTGTGCGCCCAACCAGCCGATAGAAGCGATAAAGATAAGCAGACCAACCACGTTCTTCACGATGCGGTTTGCACCTACGTAGTATGCGAGCTCTTCACTCATGGTCATAAAGTTGAGTTTACGAACTGGCGCAAACCACAGTGCCAATAACAAGATACCAATTGCGCCGCCAATGCCGTAAAGCGCACCAGCCCAACCGTTCGAGTAACCAAAGCCAACCGCGCCCATACTAGAGCCCGTGCCAACCATAGTTGCTACCGTGGTACCTAATACGAGGAACAGAGGTAAGCCTCGACCACCGAGTAGAAAGTCTTCACCTGATTTTTGATTGCGAGAGACAAACCATCCCAACCAAATTAAAAATAAGACATACGCACCGAAGCCGGTAAGAAAAAGTGTACTGTTCATTGAACACCTCTCATATCAAAATCCATCTTTCAGATTGATATAATTCCAGCAGCAAGTATTAGATTTTATTCCAGAAATTATCTAATTTTATTTTTATAGCTTTTGCTAAATATATTAGGCACTACTGCTTTATGAAATTATATTTATGTAGGGAGTGAGAGTGCCAAAAAGATAATAACAGGAAAGTAATTATTTCCGGCACTCTATTTTATTTAATTAGGTAAAGTGTGATTTCTATCGGCGATCTTCGCGGTAGCAAGTCACATCGACTTCGACTTTCACGTCCACCACGAGGTCACACACCATGCAAATACGTGCAGGTGGGTGATCACCAAAGAATTCTCTGAACACTTTATTGAACGATTGGAAGTAACGCGAATCCGTTAGTACCACTTTTACGTGTACCACGTCAGCTAACGTGTAACCTGCTTCTTCCATAATATCGACACAGTTTTGAATCGCTAAGCGAGACTGGTCAACGATACCACCTTCTACCACTTCGCCGTCAGTCATTGGTGTTTGACCCGATACGTATAAGAAGCCACCCGCTTCTGTTGCACGTGCAAATGGTAAATGTTGACCGCCAGTACCTACGCCGCCTTCTACACCATAACGTTTAATTGACATAATATTCTCCAGTGATAATGCTTAATCTATAAAATTAATTAATTTAATAAGTTATTGATGGGTATTATTTCGATAAATAAATACGCCATTTCTATTTTCGGTGACTTTATCTTTTAAATAAGATAACTCGCCATTTACAAATACAGATTCAATACCTTGCGCGACGGAAATTGGATTTTCGAACGTTGCAGTATCTTTAATTGTATTTGGGTTAAATAAAACCAAGTCTGCGTAAGCGCCTGTTTTTATTTCCCCACGATCTTTCAATTGGTAGCGTGTTGCCGACATCCCCGTCATCTTGTGAATCGCTTCTGCCAATGGGAAAAGCTGCTCTTCACGACAGTAATGCCCCAAGACTTTCGGGAATGTTCCCCACAAACGTGGATGTGGGTGCGGGTCGTTTGGTAATCCATCCGAGCCCACCATGGTCAACTTATATTTGAGGACACGTTTGACGTCGTTTTCATCCATGCAGTGATAAACCGCGCCCGCAGGTTGCAACGCTTTTGCTGCTTCCATAAGAGGCAGTTGCATCTCGTCAGCAATGTCTTTTAGCATCTTGCCAGCGTGTTCTGGCTTGCTTTCTGACCAGGTAATGAAGATGTCGATTTCATCAGTCACCTGTTTTAAATCCAGTGTTGAAGAACTCGCCGAATATGGGTAGCAATCGCAAGACACGTCTTGATGCTCAGAAACCTTATCCATCAAATCCAGCACTTCTACCGTGCGTCCCCAGTTGCCTGCGCCAGCGCATTTAAGGTGAGAAATCACCACTGGCACTTTGGCGTACTGTCCAGTTTCAAAGGCTTCTTCCATTGCGCTGATGATTTCTTCAAACTCGGTGCGCATGTGTGTGGTGTATATACCACCGTGATGACCGAGAATTTCCGCTAAGCGCATCACTTCATCCGCGTTGGCTTGCTTGGCACTCGCATAAGCAAGACCCGAGCTCAAACCCAATGCGCCCTCTTCCATCGCTTGTGCCAGTGTTTGGCGCATTTGCTCGATTTCTTCATCGGTTGCCGTGCGCAGTAAGTCGTCCATCACGTTGTTACGTAAAGTTGTGTGACCGACTAACGCTGCAACGTTGACCGCAGGGTTCGCTGCTTGCACCGCCTTCGCATACTCCGCAAAGGTTGGGTATTTGAAATCTTCCTGCTTGCCCAATAGGTTCATTGGATCTGGCGGAGTATCACTGAGTACCGCAGGGCTCGCGCTAATTCCGCAATTGCCTACGATTACCGTCGTCACGCCTTGGCTGATCTTTGGCAAGCAGTCAGGGTAACAAATCACATTGGTGTCATCGTGCGTATGCACATCAATAAATCCCGGAGCCAACGCAAGACCCTGACCGTTGATAACCTTCTTTGCAGAAAGCTCGTCTAGCTGCCCTACTTGCTCAATACGATCTTGACGAATCGCAACATCAGCAATGAATGGTGCTGCACCCGTACCGTCAAATACCTCTACGCTTTTGATAATGGTATCGAACAACATACTTCACTCTCTTCGTCCGTCGTTAACATGATTCCATCTTAATAATTCTTGAAATTTAAACAGTGAAGAAACACACAAAAAACTCAGATTTGTTTGATACTTTCTAACATATTATTTATGGTGGTTAGCAACAAACACTTAATATCAATCACTTAGACCATGTTAGAAGTAGGTACGCCATGAAAGACAATCGCCAAAAGTGTGATAAAAACTATCATAATGAGTGTGTTACCACGCCAGGTTACGGAGAAAAAGCTCAACCTGTTGCGTGCAATTCCGATGGGTTACACAGTTTGATCCATGAAGAGATCACCTTGCCCGCTGCGGTGATCAAATCTTCTTCATTGAAGAACAACCTCGATTGGATGCAGCGTTTTGCCAATCAGCACAAAGTGAAGTTGTCACCGCACGGTAAAACCACCATGACTCCCGCTTTCTTTCAGCAGCAATTAGAAAACGGCGCTTGGGGCATTACCGTTGCAACGCCGGCTCAGGCAGAGATTGCGGCGCTAGGCGGAGCGAAAAACATCATCATGGCGAACCAACTAGTCGGGCGCGCTAACATGACCATCATCGCCAACTTGATTGAAACCCATGGAATCAACTTCTATTGCTGTGTGGATTCAAGCCGAAACGTCAAAGCGCTAGAGCGTGCCTTCGCTGAGCATCAATTGCCGCTTAATGTACTGATTGAGTTTGGAGTCGAAGGCGGTCGCTGTGGATGCCGAAATCAACAAGATGTGGTTGACCTCGCAACACTCATCCACCAGCAACCTCACCTTACGCTCAAAGGTATCGAGGTTTACGAAGGTGTCATTCATGGTGACAATGCTGAGCAGGACATCCGTGACTTCCTCAACACCACATTAGAAATCGCAACTCAACTACAAAACGACAAGTTGATTGAGTCTAAACCTCTTGTTACTGGCGCAGGCTCTGCTTGGTATGACGTAGTTTCTGAATGCTTCGCCAACCTAGAAGATTTTGACGCCATCATTCGCCCAGGTTGCTACGCAATTCATGACACAGGCATTTACCTAGACGCACAAAACAAAGTCATGCAGCGCGCTGAAAATAACCAAGGTGCAGCGTGTGATTTAGGTGGTGACTTGGAATCGGCACTAGAGCTTTGGGCTTATGTCATTTCTCGCCCCGAGCCAACCAAGCTAGTTGCCGGCTTTGGCAAACGTGACGTGGCGTTTGATGCCGGGCTACCAATCCCCGAGCGCGCATACCGCGAAGGTGAGTCAATCTCTATTGAAAGTGCGGTAACGACCGCAGTGATGGATCAGCATGCGTTCATCGAAGTAGACGCAAACAGCGACCTGCAAGTGGGTGATATTATTGCCTTCTCAACCTCTCATCCATGTCTAACGTTTGATAAGTGGCGTGCCGTGGCGATTTGTGATGATGAGTATCAAGTCACTCATTGGGTGAAAACCCGTTTCTGATGATGAGCTTAGTGAGGCTTTTCGTTATACTTCATGCCAAACCAGTGGAGGCGGCACAATCGTCTCCATGTAAAAGATAGGAACACAGCTTGAGTTTAGAAGTCGATATTATCTCTCAAATCACTGAACGTTTCAGTGCGCTGCGCGATGCCGAAAAGAAGGTCGCGAAGTTGATCATGGACGACATTCAAACTGCCGCCAATGCCAGCATTACTGAACTGGCAGAAAGTGCAGAAGTGAGTGAAGCCACCATTACCCGTTTTGCCAAAGCTGTTGGCTGCAAAAACGTGCGTGATATGAAGATCAAACTGGCACAAACCTTAACGGTTGGACAACGATTCATCCTTGAACCGCCTGATCAAAGTGGCTACCAAGGCATTTATGAGTCGATCAAGCAATCCCTTGATGTAAACCGCAGTTTGATTGTTGAAGAAGATATCGACACTGCTGTGAACTGGCTGCACAACGCAAGACAAGTGATCTGTATTGGTATGGGTGGTGGCTCAACCATTGCAGCACAGGAGATGCAGCATCGTTTATTCCGTCTGGGCTACCCTGTTGTGGCGTACAACGATGGCTTGTTATCCCGCATGATTGCGGCAACTGCAGACGCGAACGATGTGTTGGTGATGATCTCAGCCACTGGCTATACCCCTGCCATCATAGAAACCGCGCAATTAGCCAAGCAGTACGGCGTGAAAGTCATTGTGATTACTCCGAAAGACACACCTTTGACTGAGCAAGCCGATTTGGTTCTGCCAATTGAGCACCAAGAGACGGACTTCATCTACAAGCCATCCGCTTCTCGTTACGCGATGTTGGCTTTGGTTGATGTGCTTTCGATGGCGTTAGCCGTTAATCATAAGCGACGCTCGCGCGATAAACTTCGCCGACTAAAAGTTGCCCTCGACTCTTATCGCGGCGGTTTGGAAAGACAGCCTCTTGGTGATTAAACCGAGGTAACTCATATCGATGACAGTCGAATCCGGAAACGACAAAGCCCGATATTCAACATCGGGCTTTTGTTTATTCGCTACTTGGTAAAGGGACGATTGAAAGATATCAGCTACTCACCATGCTATATACAAGTGACTTCAAGATGCAGCATTCAGTAGTATTCGCCCCAAGAGCAATCATGCAAATCAGAGATTATGTAGCTTCTTAGTGAGTTGATTTTAAAATTGAAGACTACTTGCTTGCAGACATTTCGGCTGCGGTCGCTGTAAGTGATATAACCTTCACTGTAAGCCCGCTTACCGTTGGTCGAGGTAATGTCGGCATTGAGTTCTAGATGAGCTTTGTGCTCTTCTACACGCGCCATCATCTCATGTACATCCAGCCACTCTTCTCGGTTCGCCATTTGGATCAGCATCGATTCCGCCTGCGTTTCTAACTTTTGCGGATAAACGTAAAAGCGGTTATAGGCAAAGTAAGCGCTCATTAAAATAAGTATTAACACTGCTGAGGTAGTTCTTGTCATGCAAGTTGCCTCTTATCGTTATGAATTTCTTGTTATACCCGATCCACTTTTGCGTACTGATTGCATAAGAACGGCTTGGGTATACTTTCAGTATAGAAAGCGGATGAAGTTTAGGTTAAAGAATTCACACAAATAACAAGCGACGGCCAGAATCCGTCAATTCCATGACAAGCCGTAGCACAATCTGACCTCATTCTAAATAATTAGAAACTTTGGTTCTTTGATAATCTTGCCATTAAAAAGTACCAGTTCATTGTCCTATCAGAGTCGTAACTAACCTATGATCTGACCCCTTTGGCTGGCTCGACGATAAACGTGAGCAAATTTTTCTGTCAGCCTTTTCTGATTTAAGCCAAAGGTGATCGATGCCTATCATCGCCATCGAGGGGACAGATATGCCTTTGAGTGACGCAGGCCAACTGGCGACAGGTTGGGAATGAAAACGTGAAAACAACTCATTAAACCTAGGACTTACTGCAGATAGGTTAAAGTCCCCAATCACAATCATTTCCGGTGTTGGGTACAAATCAGTAAGAGTTTCTATGGTTCGAATCAGTGCATTTCTGCGTTGCCACAACAGCTCAGTTCTTGGCGAAGGAGGATGTGCTGTCATCAAGGTAATAGGCTCATCTACTTGCCATACAGCGCGAATGACTTCTTGCCCATCAGGGGTGTGATAAATCGAGACTGACTCCAAAGGATAACGACTTAGAATCATCTGGTTAGAAGGGTAACCAACGCCACGCTGCCCTCCGTAATAAAAAGGATAAATATCATCGAGAAGGTGCAACTTATTCCCTACTTGTGGCGAGAGCTCTTGCATCACCACCAAATCCACGGGATGTTTTAGCAAGTAGTTAATAAACTGATTGATGTCTGGGTTTTCGTAGAACAGATTGAACTGGATGATTGTCAGTGGGTGCTCACAGGCTTCGCTGCGGTTGATGTGTGCAGGTAAGAGAAATGGAACAAAAGCACCGCTGATCACGATTGAGGTGAGCGCCTTCGCCCAGCGACGAAAGACTAAAAGCGCGAGAGCGAGACTGAAATAGACGAATAAAATGAGGGCGGGAATCGAGGTCAGATTCTCCGCCCACCAGATATCATGATATTGCCTTGCCACCAGCCAAATTGATGCAGGTAGAAACAACATGATCCATTTAATGGCTCTCAGCACACGCACTGCTCGTTTAGCGATTACATATCATAAGCTTATATGTAGTTTGCTAACTCGCCAGTACGTCGCTGACCAATACGTAGCGTATCAGCTTAAATAGTATGAACCGCTTCCGTTGCAGGCTCTGTATGTAGAACCTTTTCGCTTGCTTCCACCTTAACCGCGGCAACCTTGAATTCAGGGATCTTCGCATGCGGATCAGTCGCTGTTGTCGTTAGGCGGTTCACCGGGGATTCAACAAAGTGGAATGGAATGAACACCACACCTTTTTGAATGCGCTTAGTCACAAAGGCATCAATCTCAATGCTGCCGCGACGTGTAGACACCTTCAAACGCTGACCATTACTGATGCCTAGCGCTTCTGCGTCTTCCACGCTCACCATCGCACGTGGACCAGCAAGATTATCCAACCCTTTGGTTTTGCGCGTCATAGTGCCGGTGTGGAACTGCTCAAGCACACGACCAGTCGTTAACACAAGCGGATACTCCTCATCTGGCAGCTCAGCCGCATAACGGAACGGTACGCCCACCATTTGACCTTTACCACGAGTAAACTGGGTTTGGTGCATGATGCGAGTACCTGCTGGGTTGTTCTTGTTGCTCGGCCACTGCACTCCGTTTGGCGTTATCGCCTCCCAACGAAGACCTGCGTATTGAGGCGTCACTCGTGCAATCTCGTTAGTGATATCAGACACGCAGTGGTAGTCCCAATCACTGCCCATTGCATTGGCGATTTCTTGAATAATCCACCAATCTTCTTTCGCTTCACCCGGTGCCGTTACAACCGGATTCACACGCTGAACACGACGTTCCGTATTGGTGAAGTGCCCCGCTTTCTCTGCAAACGAGCAAGAAGGCAGAACCACATCCGCGTATTGAGCGGTTTCCGTTAGGAAGATGTCTTGAACCACCAAGAAATCGAGCGCTTCTAAGCCTTCAATCACATGCGCTTGGTTCGGGTCACTCAATACAGGGTTCTCACCCATGATGTACATACCACGAACGTTACGATGGCAAGCCGCATCAATGATTTCTGTCAGGGTTAGACCTTGCTCAGAAGGCAGATTTGGCGCGTTCCATTCAATCGCAAACTTCTGACGCACAATTGGGTTGTATACCTTTTGGTAACCCGGGAAACTGTTTGGCAAAGCACCCATATCACACGCGCCTTGCACGTTTGATTGACCACGTAGCGGGTTGATGCCACCACCTTCAATACCGATGTTGCCACACAGTAATTGCAGGTTAGCGATAGAACGCACGTTGTCATGACCTGTCGTGTGCTGAGTAATACCCATCGAGTAGTACACAGCGGTACGATCTGCCGTGCCAATCATACGCGCCATTGCTTGAATGTCTTCGGCTTTAACACCTGTAACCAACTCCACTTTATCGAGGTTGTAAGCTGGCGACATCACCTCTTGCAGTAAGGTATCAAAGCCGTCGACACGTTCTTCGATGTACTCTTGATCGTACCAACCGTTCTTGATGATCTGTTGCATGACGCCGTTCAGGAGCATCACATCAGTACCCGGACGGTGCGCCATGTACAACTCAGCATGCTCTGCCATATCGACACGTTTCGGGTCAGCTACAATCAAACGAGCGCCGTGATGACGAATTGCTTGTTTGATATGTGAAGCGATAATCGGGTGCGCCGATGTGGTATCCGAACCAATAATAAAGATCACATCAGAGTGCTTAATGCTCGGAATGTCGTTGGTCATTGCACCACTACCGAGTGATGCCTCAAGACCGGTTACACTCGATGCGTGACACAAACGCGCACAGTGGTCGACGTTATTGGTGCCCAATTCACGGCGGACAAATTTTTGGAACGCGTAGTTGTCTTCGTTGGTGGTTTTCGCTGAAGAGAAACCCGCCAATGCGTTGCTGCCAAAATCTTGCTTGATGCCAGAGAACTTGCTCGCAACCAGCTGAATCGCCTCTTCCCAACTTGCAGGCTGCAACCAACCGTCTTTACGAATCAATGGCGTGGTAAGACGCTCTTCACTGCCAATGAAGTCAAAACCAAAGCGCCCTTTCACACACAGCATGCCTTGGTTCACCGGCGAGTCACCGCCTTTCACGTAACGAATCGTATTGGTTGCTTCGTCCACGAACATAGTCAACTTACAACCCACACCACAGTATGTACAAATGGTGTCGACCGCTTTCAGATCTTCAGTACGACCTTGCGAACGGTCGCGACTATCGACCATCGCCCCCGTTGGACACACTTGAACACACGCGCCACATTGCACGCAGTTCGAATCGCCCATCAGAGTTAAACCATTCTTGTTACTTCCAAAGTGTGGACGATCGTCTGGACGTAACGCGGGGCGACCTTGTTTGTCGCACACAAAGTTCAGTACACCGTGCACGGCTTTGTCGCGACACGCTTGGATGCACTGACCGCAGCTAATACAGCGGTTAGCATCAAACTCAATAAACTCAGAACTGCGGTCAACTTCGTACTTATGACGCAAGTCTTTCGCACGAAGATCTAACCAATCTTGATGTGATTTAATCTGCAAGGAGAAGTCAAAGCTTTGCTCAGCTTCATATTCGGTGGAGTAATCACGCAGCGCACAATCGGTATTTGCCTGACAACCACATTCTAGACAGCGCGCAGCTTCCTTCATCGCTTCTTCGTTATCAAAGCCCAACTCCACTTCAGCGAAGCTTTGCTCGCGTTGTGCTGGAGTCAGTTCAGGCATGATAGAACGAGCGACTTTTTGGATGTTCTCGAAGTGAAGCGGATCGACTTGAGAAAGTTTCTTCTCTTTTCGTGAGTTGAACGCCGCCTTTGGCATGTCTGCCATATCGCCATTCAAAAACAGATCAATGGCTTTTGCCGCAACGCGACCATCACCCACGGCTTCAACTGCCGTTGCTGGACCACGGCGGAAATCACCAATACTGAAGATGTTACCCGTGCCTGTGTGCATGGTCTTTTCATCTGCATCGGAGGTGTTCCAACGCGTAAGTGGAATCGACAAATCTTCGCCTTCGAGGAAGCTCAGATCTGGCTTTTGCGATACTGCCGCAATCACGGTGTCGAACTCTTCGGTAAAGAACTCGCCGGTTGGTTTAGGGCTTCGACGACCAGACGCATCCGGATCACCCAACGCCATGCGCTCTAGACGAATCGCACTCACGCGTCCGGTTTCATCGGCAAGGTTTTCTGCAGGGTTGGTCAAGAAGTGGAATTTCACCCCTTCGTGTTCCGCTTCAACAATCTCGTAGTCTTCTGCCGGCATTTCGTCACGTGTACGACGATAAATCAATGTGGTGTCTGCACCAGCACGACGCGCAGTACGAGCACAGTCAATTGCCGTATTACCACCACCAATCACCGCGACTTTCTGACCCGTAACGTAGTTTTGCTCAGTAACGTAATCTTTCAGGTAATCAACGCCCAGGTAACAACCTTCAAGGTCGCTGCCTGTGTAATGCATTTCAACCGCTTGAGACGCACCGACAGCCAAACACACTGCATCGTATTCTTCGCTCAATTGAGAAAGCGTGAAATCCACACCCAGTTTTTGGTTGGTGCGAACCTGCATGCCATTGCGGCACATCAGTTCGATTTCTTTATCGAGAATGTCTTTTGGTAGGCGATATTCAGGAATACCATAACGCAACCAACCGCCCGCTTTTGGCATGGATTCAAAGACAGTGACGTCGTAGCCTTCATTCGATAAGTAGTAGCCAGCCGTTAGACCACCAGGACCACTGCCGACGACGGCAATGTTCAAACCTTTGCTTGATTTCTTTTCTGGTACATAGGCTTCATGCGCAGACAAATCCGCATCCGCGGCATGACGTTTAAGCTGACGAATTGCAATAGGCTCATCGACTAACGAGCGGCGACATTCGTTCTCACAGAATGCCGGACACACACGACCAATCGATAACGGCATAGGAAGCGTACGCTTAATCACTTCAATCGCTTTTTGATGATCGTTCTGTGCGATGTGATAAAGGTAGGATTGGATGTCTACACCCGCTGGACACGCGGTTTTACATGGCGCTTCACAATCGGCGTAATGGTCCGTCATGATGCGGTTAAGTGCTTTTCTGCGGTGCTCGCTTAACTGCTCTGATTGCGTAACCACATTGAGACCACGGTAAACTTCGAGTTCACACGCGCGTTTAGTGCCGCCACTTTCGACTTCAACCACACACAAGTCGCACGGCACTTTTTCATTACTTTTGTTCATTCCGCACAGTGATGGGATCTCGACCCCACACACTTTTGCTGCTTCTAAAAGGGTTAAACCCTCTTCTACAATTCTATATTTTCCATCGATGACAATTTCTATCATGCAACCCCCGCAGCAAAGCAAATCCAAATCTGCACAAGTAAAACCATGCATTCTATAAGGATAATCATTTGTAAGACAAGTTAGTGTGATGTAAAACTTATAAACCACATTTTTTACGTGTCATAAAAAGAATGAGCTTCTTGCGCGAAGTCCTAAGAATCAGTGTCCAACAAACGTTTTACTCGTCAGATAATGCGAAAAATGGTTGGCTGAACTATTTTGATAAGAAGAGTAATAAAACATTGACCTTACCCTAAGGTTAACCTTTAGAATCGAGTGGTTTTCATCATTTCATCAAATACACGGGAAAAGGTATGCGCCTAAAATCGCTGCATACAACTTGGTTAACTCTCTTCACAACGCTGATGCTATTAGTATCAAGCGTGGCGAATAGTGCCCCTTTGATGAACATCCAAATGATGTCAAATGGCGTGATGAATCATGGACAATCTATGATGATGGACGACAGTGAACATTGTGGCATGCCCGGAATGATGGACGTATCCATCACCGAAGACGGTGAAGTGAGAGAAAGCCGAATGAACTGCGGTGGAGGCTCCGGCATGGTTCACACCTGCTGCACGGCGGCTTGTTCTCTGGTTTTCCTCCCCCTACCTGTCCCTGTCAATCGCGCATTGCCGATCGTTTATCGTGCGGCAATTACTCCTGAAGTCACCTCCACTGTTGTACACGTCAGCCGTGACCTGTACCGACCTCCAATAATTTAAATCTGTATTGCATTCGACCCTGCGTAGCTATCGCAGGTGGTTTTAATGTGCCAATACGACGCAGATAAATCTGGATTACTGTTTCTGCTTTAAGCCAAACCCTTCTTCGTCGTTTCGGCAAACACTGGATTTAGATTATGGATTTTAGACCATACCGCCTTGCTGCACCTATGTGTGCCTTGGCTTTGGTTTCTGCTCCAACTTTGGTGAATGCGGCGATGCCAAATACAAAAGTGCCGAGCAAAGAAACCAAAGCAGCAAACCTTACTGCGCCAGAGATGCGCACATCATCAAAAAAACTCGCGCAACTGATCAATGTTGCCCTGAGCAATGATGGCAACCGCCAACAATATTCAGCGCAATCCGCTGCGATGCGTGAAACGGGTGTTGCAAGTTCTACCTTGATGGATCCAAAACTCAAAGTGGGTTTTGGTGGTTTACCTGTCGACAGCTTTAAGTTCGATGACGACCCAATGACCAACATCTCTGTTGGTTTAATGCAGCAATTCGAACGTGGCTCCACGCTCGATCTGCAACAGAAGAAAGCCAATCAACAAGCCGATGGGCTTGGGCTTCAAGTTCATGCTCGCGAACTTGAGGTTGCCAACAGCATGACTCAACTATGGTTAGAGCTTGGATATCAGCAAAAAGCTGAGCAAATCTTGCTTGAGAACCGCAAGTTGATGAAGGAGATGGAAAGCTTTATTCAAACCAACTATTCGATTGGTAAGAGTGAAGCGCAAGACCTACTCAACGCTCAATTACAAGTGAGCAAGCTAGATGAAAAACTGCAAGCCAATGCGCAAATGCAGCGACGTCTTGTTTCTCAGCTTTCGGAATGGCTAGGCTCGGACTGGTTAGCGACGGAACAGGCTCTATACGCTACCAATCAACTCAACTGGGATACACTGAATAGCAAACTTGCTTCCAGCAAAGATTCCACCAAGCACTACCAACAACTTAGTCAGCACCCAATGGTTAAAATGGCCGATGTGAGTATTTCTGCCAATAAAACTCAGGTAGAGATTGCTGAACAAGCTTATAACCCGCAGTTTGGTGTGGAGGTTATGTACGCTTATCGTCAAGCCAATAACATGAAGGGTGAGCCAGCATCAGACTTGGTCAGCGCTTATCTAACCATGGACATTCCACTGTTCACGGGTGATCGCCAAGATCGCAATCTCGCTGCCGCACAATACCAAGTTGGTGCAGCACAATCACAAAAAGACACCTTATTAACGCAGATGAATGCCAAGGTGAACACTTTGCTGGTTGATCGCGGCAACTTAACCCAACGTTTAGAACGTTACCAATCCACCTTATTGCCCCAAGCGAAAGCGCGCATTCAAGCCGTTGAGCGGGGCTACCAAAACAACACAGCGCAGTTTAACGATGTGATTTCAGCCACGACAGACGAATTGGCTCTGCAATTAGAGCAACAACGTCTGCTAACCGATCTCAACATCGCAAACAGCAATTTAGCCACCCTACTCGGTGGTTTCGATTATCAAGTGGCTTCTCCAGAAGCTCGCTCTATCTCGACATATTAATTTGTGATTCCCAAAAACGTTGGGGCTACAGGTATGTGACCGATATAGAGCAGTCAACAACGCTGTAGCGTCATGCGCAAACGGGAAAATAAGGTATAAGAATGAAAACATTACAAGTTGCAACCATCGCGCTGATTGTTGGTGGTGCTTTAGGGTTTGGTGCTAATCATTTTCTTGCGGGCTCAGCTCACGACATGAGTGCGATGGGTGGAACTTCCGCAGCAAGTTCTAATGATCCACTCTATTGGGTTGCTCCAATGGATCCCAACTACAAACGTGATAAACCGGGTAAATCTCCAATGGGCATGGATTTGATTCCGGTTTACGCAGAAGACCTCTCCGGTGAACAAGAGGCGCCCGGTACGGTGACTATCGATCCTTCAGTAGAAAATAACCTCGGGGTCAAAACCGCAAATGTGGCACTACAACAGTTATCACCACGCATCGAAACGGTTGGTTATATCGCCTTCGATGAAAGTCTGTTATGGCAAACCAACGTTCGTGTTGCGGGTTGGGTAGAAAAACTCTACATCAATGCTGTGGGTGAGAAGGTGAAGAAAGGCGATGTGCTTTTCACTCTCTACTCTCCGGAACTGGTTAAGGCACAGGAAGAACTGCTGAATGCTTACCGTACTGGTCGTAAAGGGCTAGTGAAAGGGGCGACTGAGCGCTTAGTAACGCTTGGCGTTGACCGTGCCCAAATCAAATCCATTACTCGTCGTGGCAAAGCATCCCAAACCATTGAAATTAAAGCACCTGCTGATGGCGTTATCGCGAGCTTAAACGTGCGAGAAGGTGGCTATTTGTCTCCGGCTCAAGCGGTGATCAGTGCTGGTCCTTTGGACAATGTTTGGGTTGATGCGGAAGTCTTTGAGCGTCAAGCACATTGGATGAAAGCCGGCTCTCAAGCCACGATGACCCTTGACGCCATTCCGGGTACTGAATGGCAAGGTGTCGTGGATTACGTGTACCCAATCCTCGACCCTAAAACACGTACGTTACGCGTACGTCTCAAGTTCCTTAACCCAAATGGCGATCTAAAGCCTAACATGTTTGCCAATATCGCGTTGCAGCCTGTCACTGACGATGCGGTATTAACCATTCCTAAGTCATCCGTTATTCGCTCCGGCGGTATGACTCGCGTTGTTCTGGCTGAAGGTAATGGCAAATACCGTTCTGCTCGAATTGAAGTCGGTCGTGAAGCTGGCGAACAAATCGAAGTATTACAAGGACTTAAACAAGACGACAAGATCGTAACGTCATCTCACTTCATGCTTGACTCTGAATCAAGCCAGTCAGCAGATCTGTCTCGCATCAACGGCATAGAAGCAGCGGCAGAAACGGCATGGGCAAAAGGCGAAATCACAGATGTAATGAGAGATCACCGCATGCTGACCATTAACCACCAGCCGGTACCAGAATGGGATTGGCCAGGCATGGTGATGAACTTTACTTTTGCTGATGGCGTCGAGATGGGTGACTTGAAAAAAGGTCAGGCTATCGAATTTGAAATGCAGAAAACAGAATCTGGTCAGTACCAAATCGTTGACTATAAGGCAGACAACAGCGTCATTGCAGCTGAAGTTTGGCTAACTGGTGACATCACGATGCTGATGGCTGATTTTGGCATGATTACCTTAAACCACCTACCAGTAGCAGAATGGAATTGGGATGCGGGCGAAATGAACTTCTCTGTCGGTGAAGAGGTGGATTTATCAGGTTTTGAAGAAGGAGAAAAAGTTCGGTTTCTAGTTGAAAAACAAGGTTCTGATTACATTCTTAAACAGCTAACGCCAGCAACAGAGGCGGTTGAGGAATCACTATGATCAGTGCAATTATTCGTTGGTCATTGAGCAACCGTTTCTTAGTGTTGATCGCGACCTTAGCTCTTGTATTAGGCGGACTTTACAGTGTAAAGAATACGCCTGTTGATGCCATTCCGGATCTTTCTGATGTGCAAGTGATCATCAAGACAAGCTATCCGGGTCAGGCTCCTCAAGTCGTCGAGGATCAAGTCACTTACCCACTCACAACCGCCATGCTTGCCGTGCCCGGTGCTGAGACGGTTCGTGGCTACTCCTTCTTTGGTGACTCTTACGTTTATATCATTTTCAACGATGATACCGACATGTACTGGGCACGTTCTCGCGTGTTGGAGTACTTAAGCCAAGTAGCACCAAAGCTCCCACCGAACGCAAAACCAACCTTAGGTCCTGATGCGACAGGCGTAGGCTGGGTTTACAGCTACGTATTACAAGACAAAACCGGCAAGCATGATTTGGCTGATCTTCGCAGCCTGCAAGACTGGTTCTTGAAGTACGAGTTGCAAACCGTTGATGGCGTTTCTGAAGTCGCTACCGTGGGCGGTATGGTGAAGCAATACCAAGTACAGATTGATCCTGCCAAGCTGCGTGCTTACAACCTCACTTTGCAACAAGTGAACATGGCAATCCAAAACGGCAACCAAGAAACCGGCGCGTCCGTTATCGAAGTTGCGGAAGCCGAACACATGGTTCGTACCACGGGTTACTTAACCAGCATTGAAGACATCAAATCACTGCCTCTAAAAGTCACCGAGAAAGGCACTCCGTTACTATTAGGAGACATCGCAGACATTAACCTTGGTCCACAAATGCGCCGTGGTATCTCTGAGTTGAATGGCGAAGGTGAAGCTGTGGGTGGGGTTATCGTGATGCGCTTTGGTGAAAACGCCAGTGAAGTGATTGCGAAAGTCAAAGACAAACTTGCAGACCTGCAACGCAGCCTACCAGAAGGCGTAGAAATTGTGGCAACCTACGACCGCTCTACCCTTATCGATTCAGCGGTAGAAAACCTATGGAAGAAGCTTGCAGAAGAGTTCATCGTCGTTGCGATTGTGTGTGCGTTGTTCCTATTCCACATTCGTTCTTCATTGGTTATCGCTCTGAGTCTACCTGTCGGTATTCTTAGTGCGTTTATCGTGATGCATTGGCAAGGCATCAACGCCAACATCATGTCCTTGGGTGGTATTGCGATAGCCATTGGTGCCATGGTGGATGGCGCAATCGTGATGATTGAAAACGTTCATAAGCACATTGAACGAACGCCACTGACCGACAAGAACCGCTGGCAAGTAATTGGCAAAGCCGCAGAGGAGGTCGGCGCACCGCTGTTCTTCTCGTTGCTGATCATTACACTTAGCTTCGTACCGGTGTTCGCCTTAGAAGGTCAGGAAGGCAAGATGTTCTCGCCGCTTGCGTTCACTAAGACTTACGCCATGGCAGCGGCAGCAGGTTTGGCAATCACACTCGTCCCTGTTCTTATGGGCTACTTCATTCGCGGCAAGGTGTTACCGGAACACAAAAACCCGGTTAACCGCAGCTTGGTCGCGTTGTACCGCCCGCTGTTGAACACCAGCTTAAAATACCCTAAGACCATGATTGTTATTGCATTAGGTCTAATGGCGTCGGCTTACTACCCAACCAGTAAACTGGGTAGCGAGTTCATCCCACCGCTGGATGAAGGCGACTTGATGTACATGCCAACGACCTACCCAGGTATCTCGATTGGTAAAGCGCGCGAGCTTCTACAACAAACCAACAAGCTGATCAAAACCGTTCCAGAAGTGAAAACCGTATGGGGCAAGATTGGTCGTGCTGAGACTGCAACCGATCCAGCGCCACTCACCATGATCGAAACCGTGATTCAGTTGAAGCCACGCGCTCAATGGCGTGAAGGCGTAACAACCGAGTCGCTACGCAAAGAGTTCGATAGTCTGGTTCAGTTCCCTGGTCTTACTAACGCTTGGGTTATGCCGATCAAAACGCGTATCGACATGCTGGCAACGGGCATCAAAACCCCTATCGGTATTAAGATCGCCGGACCCGATCTGAAAGTGATCGAGAAAATCGGTTCTCAGTTGGAGCCAATTCTTAATGGTGTACAAGGCACGGCATCGGTTTATGCAGAGCGTGTAGCAGGAGGCCGCTATGTCACGATCGACATTAAACGTCGTGCGGCAGCGCGTTACGGTTTAAGCATCAAAGATGTTCAGCAGGTGATCTCGACCGCGGTGGGCGGCATGAATGTGGGTGAAACCATCGAAGGCTTGGAGCGTTACCCAATCAACGTTCGTTACCCACAAGACTACCGTGACTCAGTGGTAAAACTGCAAAACTTACCGTTAGTGACACCAAATGGCGCTCGTATTGCACTGGCTGACGTAGCAGACATTCGTTACGAAGACGGTCCTCCAATGATCAAGACGGAAAACGCACGTCCAAACGGCTGGGTGTTTGTCGACATCGATGGTCGTGACCTTGGTTCTTACGTCGTGGAAGCGCAACAGGTCGTGGCAGATCAACTGGAGCTTCCTGCAGGTTACTCGCTGGCTTGGTCTGGTCAATACGAATACATGGAGCGTGCGAAAGATCGCTTGAGTGTCGTGGTACCAATCACCATCGCCATCATTATGCTGCTGCTTTACTTCAGCTTCCGTCGTGTAGGCGAAGTGATGATCATCATGCTTACCCTACCGCTCGCTATGGTCGGTGGTTTGTGGCTCATGCATATCCTCAACTACAACTTCTCGATTGCCGTCGGGGTCGGCTTTATTGCCCTAGCAGGTGTCGCAGTTGAGATTGGGGTCATCATGCTCGTCTACCTCAACCAAGCGTGGCACTACAAAAAACTCGATGCGGAAGAGAGCCAACAAAAGCTTGAGGCGAAAGACCTAACCGATGCCATTCGCGAAGGTGCAGGCTTACGTGTTCGCCCAGTAATGATGACGGTACTAACGGTCATTATTGGTCTGATTCCGATCATGTACGGCGAAGGTACAGGGTCAGAAGTGATGCAACGTATCGCCGCACCAATGATTGGTGGTATGGCATCGGCACTGCTACTGACGCTCTTGGTACTTCCAGCCATCTTCAAGCTGTGGAAACAACGCGAGTTGCGCCCAAGTAACTCAACTCCTAGTCAAGCAAGTACGCAAGCTGGTAATCAAATCGAAAACACCGACAACAAAGCTCACACTGGCAACAAGGCGTAATCCCTACCTTCCCCTCAAACAATCCGTTTTGAGGGGAAGTAACCAAGTTATTAATGAATTAAAACAAGGATATAAAAATGAAAAAGACACTAATCACTCTTGCTCTAGCCCTAACTACAACGGCTGCCTTTGCCCAAATGGATCATGGCAATATGAAGCATGAAAATATGGACCACGGCAGCATGAAGATGGACCACAGTAAAATGGACCATTCAAACATGATGGATATGCCGGGCATGTCGGCAGTTGGTATGCCTGCAAAAGGGGCAAAGCCAGACAAAGTGGTACACGTTATCTTAGGTGATGACATGACAATCAAGTTCAAGAAGGACGCTAAGATTGAGCCAAACGATGTGGTGCAGTTTGTAGTCATGAACACGGGTAAAATCAACCACGAGTTCACTATCGGTTCTGCCAAAGAGCAGCTAGAGCATCGTGAAATGATGAAGACAATGACTGGTGGGCACATGCACGACTCAGGCAATTCTGTGACGGTAGAACCGGGCAAAGCGAAGCAGTTATTGTGGCATTTCCACGGTGACAACAACGTTGAGTTCGCGTGCAACATTCCGGGGCATGCGGAAGCTGGCATGGTTAAAAGTATCGAGCTGTAGTATCAAATCAAATATACAAAAGGAGCTGTTCATTCAGCTCCTTTCTCATTCAATAACGATTTTCATCTCATTACAAACAGCTCTTCGTGATAGCTTCTTTCAATATTAAATTGACACGCCTCGAGCTCTTTTTTCAATGTTTTTGAGAACGCTTTAGGCCCACAGAAGTACATTTCATACTGATTTAAATGACCACATTGCGCGATGATACGCTCAGCATTTAAACGTGGTGCTTTCAATGTGTCTATCACATGCAAGTTGACGTGGGATTGGTGAGCAAGGTGCCACAGCTCATCAACTAAATGGCTATCCACACCACGTGTACAATAAAACAAGTGCACGTTATTGTTACTCGCTTTCGTTTTTAATGCTTCCAAAGCAGCGAAGAAAGAAGCAATACCTACCCCACCAGCAACCCAAATTTGCGGTTTATCTAAATCAAATGCTAAACGACCGTAAGGACCTTCTATCGTGACTGCGTCCCCATTTCGCACTCGTTCATAAAGCCCAGTGGTAAAGTCACCCAGCTCCTTGATTAAGAAACGCAGTTCGTTACTTTCACTACCGGATACAATGGTAAATGGATGCGCATCTTCGTCACCAAAGCGTAAGTAGGCAAATTGCCCCACATTATGTCCTTGCCAAGACGCGTCCGATTTTAAAACTAACTCCATCACCTCTGCTTGTGGGAAGTAACGTGTAGAAGTCACCATAGCGGAGTGTTTATTCCGACGTCCAACCAAGCCAAACAAACTGTAAAGTGCGGCGATCGAACCAACGACTGCAAAGGCGACCGTAACGTAGTAAACAGGCTCACCCCAGTACGCGCGTTTTAACAACAGCACGGAATGGATAGCAATCAATAGATAAGCAGCCGACATCAAACGGTGAGAGAGTTTGAACGGTTTGTATTTTATCGCACTCCACAAAGAAACCACCAACAACACCAACAGTAAGTAGAAGCCCCACTCACCAAGGCTCTGCCCAAATTCACGTAGACCACTAACCCAAGCTTCAATGCCAGACAAATTACCAGCAGGTCCTACTCCCGAGTGTTTTACTGGTCTCGCCAATACTCCCGACATAACCAACCATTTCGGCACTTGATACCAAAGCCAGTGCACAATACCCAATGCAACACCGCTAATACCTAACCATTTATGCACTCGATACGCTTTGTCCATGCCATGAAGCCAGTTTTCAACCACGGGCAGACGCATCGCCAACACCATGGTGACCGACATCAACATCAAAGACAAAATGCCTGAATATTGGATCATGGCAGATCGCCATTCAAAGACATTGCTGGACGAGAAAAGCTGCGGCTCCATCGCAAACCATAATACGGACATCACGGCGATCATTGCCCAGATGATATTGCGGATTGTTTTCATGATTGGTTACTCGGTTAATCGACAACTTTACTTTAGTCCTTCACATGTAAAACAACGTCAATAAGCGTAAAAACGGGTAAAGCTTGGCATATGCAAAGATTCCTACAGAAAAAAGACATGAATCTAACAGTTATTAGAGTATTCACTCGTTATAGTTCCGGGTAATGTCACCAGAGTAAGAACTGGTATTAATAACACTAAGAAAATCAACGATGAAAAAGCTATTTCTGCTGCTCGGATTGTTAGCCTGTTCAAGTGCAACTTACGCCGCCAAAATCAATGAAGACCTCGCTGCAATAGAAGAACATATCTCAGGTCGCATCGGTGTTTCGGTTTGGGATACACAAACCGATGAGCATTGGGATTATCGTGGCGATGAGCGCTTTCCCATGATGAGCACCTTCAAAACACTCGCATGTGCGACCATGCTAAATGACATGGATAATGAAAAGCTCGATAAGAACGCGACCGCTAAAGTAGAAGAACGCAACATGGTGGTGTGGTCTCCGGTGATGGACCGCATGGCTGGTCAAACGACTCGCATTGAGCATGCTTGTGAAGCCGCGATGCTGATGAGTGACAACACCGCAGCCAACATTGTTTTGCGCAGTGTGGGTGGACCTCGTGGTGTGACAATGTTCTTGCGTACCATTGGAGACAAAGCAACCCGACTTGACCGTTTTGAGCCGAGATTGAATGAAGCGAAACCGGGCGACAAGCAAGACACGACAACACCTAACGCCATGGTAAACACCCTACACACCCTACTAGAAGGCGACGCGCTATCGTATGAATCTCGCATTCAATTAAAGATCTGGATGCAAGACAACAAGGTATCTGACTCTCTAATGCGTTCTGTGTTGCCTAAAGGCTGGTCAATTGCAGATCGTTCTGGCGCAGGCGGTTTTGGCTCACGTGGTATCACCGCGATGATCTGGAAAGAAAATCACAAGCCTGTTTACATCAGTATCTATATCACCGGCACCGATCTGTCACTGCAAGCTCGTGACCAAGTGATTGCTCAGATTAGCCAACTGGTGTTGGACGAATACAAAAATATTTAACACTAACTTTATGATTAACAACGGAGCTCTCAGGCTCCGTTTTTTTATATCTACGATCTTAGTTGACATAGGTAGAACGATCGCTCTACCCTAAAGTAGAACATTCATTCTACCTTAAGAAAACGCTATGTTGAAAGAACAGATCGCCGCCAATTTAGAACAAGCTTTTAGCGAACTTGGGTTTGCAGAGCCGAGTGTCGCGCAGCTCAAAGCCGCTTGTGGCGTGAGCTTGCGAACTTTGTACAAGCATTATCCTTCGAAAGAAGAAATGATCGTTGCCGCACTAGAACACCGTCACCAACGCTACCTGAATTTCCTGTTGGATAACTCTCCACAAACAGGGTTAGAGGCGACTCAGCATATCTTCAGTAAGCTCAAACAATGGATGGAAGACTACGCACCGCATGGTTGCATGTCGATGAACGCGGTTGCGGCATTTCCCGAACACGACATCATCAACCAAACCGTGAAAGCACATAAAGAAGACGTTCGACATTTTTTGGGTAAACAGAGCCTTCGCCAAGACCTCGCCACACAGCTGTTCTTATTACACGAAGGGGTATCCAGCGCTTGGCCGGTACTGGGTAACGAGGCTCTGAACTCTGCGCAACAAGCTGTTTTAAGATTGCTAAAGGAAGATTAATCATGACAACACTACCAACCACAATGAAAGGTGTTCTATTGACCGGTCACGGCGGACCAGAAATGTTGGAATACCGCCAAGATATTCCTGTCCCAACGCCAAAAGAGAACGAAGTGCTGATTCGTGTATCCGCAGCGGGCGTGAACAATACCGATATCAATACGCGTATTGGCTGGTATTCAAAAGGCGACAACGACAGCGAGGATGCAAGTTGGAGCGGCAATGCACTGGTTCTTCCACGCATTCAAGGCGCTGACGTCTGTGGCGAGATTGTTGCCGTGGGTAGTATGGTAGATGAACGCCGCATAGGTGAACGCGTTCTAATTGAGCCTTGCTTAAGCGATGTAAATGGCGAAACCATTAATCCACCTTGGTACTTTGGCTCAGAATGCGACGGTGGATTTGCTGAATACACCGTGGTTTCAGCTACGCACGCATACAAACTAAACACGAATTTGAGCGATGTAGAGCTTGCGTCTTTCCCATGTTCGTACTCAACGGCAGAAAACATGCTCACGCGCTCTCGTGTTGCCAAGGGAGATCGTGTCTTGATTTCTGGTGCTTCCGGCGGGGTCGGTTCTGCAGCGATTCAACTTGCCAAAGCACGCGGTGCCATCGTTATTGCCATCACAAGTCCAAGCAAAAATGAACAAGTGCTAGAACTGGGCGCAGATGAAGTCGTGCCACGCAACGCAAATCTTGTTGAAGCACTTGGCAACAACAGCGTCGATGTGGTGATTGATTTAGTTGCTGGCGACCAGTGGTCACAGTTTCTCGATGTATTACGCCCGAAAGGTCGCTACGCGGTCTCAGGTGCCATTGGCGGCGCGATGGTTGAGTTAGATGTGCGCACTCTGTATCTCAAAGATCTCAGCTTCTTTGGTTGTACCGTCCTTGAGCCTGAAGTGTTTGGAAACTTGGTTCATCATATTGAACAAGGCAACATCAAACCATTGGTCGCGCAGACTTTCCCACTTGAAGACATCAACCAAGCGCAAGCGGCATTCCAAGAGAAGGGGCACGTAGGCAAGATGGTCCTTACCGTGAAATAATACTGATGATGAAGCAGTACTTATGACGAAACCTGAAGAGATATCATATATGTAAGCTATCTCAGGATGAAGATCGGAAAGTAGACTCCAACATGAAAACGGTAGGTTTTGTTTGGCGATGCAACTCAAACACGTACTACCGTTTTTAAGTTCCCGCTTATCTGCAATGAATTTTTAGAGCAAAAACAAATGCTGATAAGGTGATTGTCGCATGTATTGACCCCGAAATCTCCAATCAATTAACTGATTAACGTCAACTCCCCCTTTATCAATTCAAAGCAGTACCCCGCTCAAATCAACAAAACAACGACCATGGCTAACAGGCCACCTTGATAGGTTTTGGTTAATCTTGCTACACACAAAACAAATAACGAAAAGCAGGTAGTTATGCAAGGTGTTACTAATGTTTCTCCTATCAGTCGACCAATCATCTCTACACCAGTTACACAAGCACAAAATCAAGGTCAACTCGGTGGTTTGAGTGTGAGCACACAAACACCGTCAGATGCGATCCGCAATATGATGCTAGAACGTCTTAATAACGTTGCAGCAGCCAACCCAGCACCGATCAGTTCATTATCTCTGAAAAGCGCGACACCAGAACAAAGTGCAGAACCTAGATCAAGGCTACAAAACTTTAAAACAGCAGTACAAACTCTAGGCGATCGTATTTTGCATGCTCTGGTCAGTACGAAAACCGCTTCGTTACGCAATTCAGTAGCAAAACATAACGGCGAGGTAACCATGCAGCTCTCCCAAGTAACGGGCAGCATCAAAAACGCCATTTTGAAAGACACCAATACCTCTGGCGGATGCTGTGAAGCACTCAGCGCACATTGGATGAAGGCAAGAGCGGAAGGTTCTAATTTAGGGGAGCAGTTATTTCAATCAGGAACAGCAAGCGATAAAGGCAAGTTGAATAAAGAGACAATGCAGTCCGTCGCGCAACTGCAAACCGATGGCATGCTTGGCAATCACCAAGAAACTATCACAGAAGGTTGGTTAAGAAGCAATAACATCGAATCGCCTTATAGAGAACTCGGTTCATTATCACGCGTGAGTGGGCAAACAAGCCGTGGCAAAAATGGAGCGGCAGAACTCGCTGCGAAGATCGTTGATAATGGTCCTAAAACATCACTATTTAAGAAGATTGGTCTGGAAGGACCAAGTAATGCACATGCCGTTGCTGCGGCTGTAGATGGGGATAACGTGACGTTCTTTGACCCTAACTTCGGCGAGTTTTCTTTCTCAAGCAAAGAAGATTTCACCAACTGGTTTACTCAGGATTTCTGGCATAAATCAGGCTACGACCTACCAAAATTTGGTTTATCCGGAGAGTTTAGCATCGTCAACTTGGAGGCTAACCATTAATGACAACCACATTCGAGTACCTAGTTAGCAGCTTTTTTGAAAAGAATGGTCTAGAGAGCCCAATCGTAAAAGATGGCATTTACAGTCTGCTTATCAACGAAAAATATCAACTTCACTTCACGCATCAGAATGAAGAGTGGATGGTCCTATATGCAGAGCTGGGTGAGATGAACCCAATATCAGAGCAACTGGCAAAGAGCAATATCTTTGGTGAATATTGGCCTTCTCACGTTGTTTCTCATCAAGAAAACACCGCGGTTTTATGGTCTCAACAACCTATTGCGATGCTTAATGTGGCAGCATTAGAAGCATGGGTAGAGTGCTTTATTCAGGACCTTATCGAAAAACAGGCTGCGATTTCTGATGTGGATCCAACCCCAGAAAACACTCAGCCAACAAATATCCGACCGCATATGATCTCAGTGTAAATACACCCAAATAACCTTGAGATGCTAACTTCAGCGAGAATGACTTGGGTATAGACTTAGCATAAGTAACGCCCGCGTGATTGGGCGTTACTTATTCGTGGATTGAGCGCGGCAACACCAGATTGCCTTATCTCTTTTACCAATACGCAGGACTATCCAAACCTTGCACGCAAGAAGATGTGCCTTGAGTTGGCGTCAACTCACCTGTAAGTGATTGCGCCAACCAACCATGTGGAAAGCTCAAGGCATGTGGCGCTTTGAACTGTTCCTCGGAGACTTGTTGGAACCCAACGCGCGAATAGAAGTTAGGATCGCCGTAGGTAAATACCAACTCAATGCCTTGCTGTTTTAAGTGTTCCAGACCAAAGTTGATCAAGGCTTGTCCTACGCCTTTTCCTTGACATTCTGTCAGAGTTGCCATTGGTGATAATAGATAACCTACTTCACCACTCTCAAAGCGTAGTGGCGTAAACAACACACCTGCAATTAAGCGTTCACCTTGTTTAGCCACAAAGCCTTTTAGCTCCTGTTCTGGGGTTGTTTTCAGTAAGTCACCGACGAGCGAGCCGATGGTTTTGCCTTCTACTTCGCCTTCAGAATCAGAAAAGGTTTGAGTAAATAAAGCGATCATCTCGCTGCTCATTATTCTCTCATAAGGAGAAAGTGTGTAGTTTGTTCTTTGTGTGTTTTGATTTGTTGTTTCGTTCATTTTTCTATCAATCTTTTTGTAAGATATACATCTGATACGCCACTTCGTTACCACGGCGTTTAACGATATCTAATTCAACTTGTATGTCTTTTAATGCTTGTGATTCCGGCATCTCGGCTTTCAAACTTTGCACACGCTCATCTAAAGGAACGTAGTAGTTGTCCCATGCCTGTTGGCTAATTGGGAACGTCTCTAGCGCATGGTATCCCGCTGCATTTGCTTGCTTAATTCGCTTCTCGACACTGCCCACATCTGGGTACTCTTTCTTCCAGAACGCCACCGTATCTTCACTTGGTGTATCGGTGTTCCAAACCAAATCGCTCAGCACTAAAATACCACCTTCTTTAAGCAATGGACGCCATGCTTTGAATGCGTTCTCCACGCCCATGATGTATGCACTGCCTTCTGCCCAAATGACATCGGCCGAGCCTTCTGCAAACGGGAGCTCTGTCATGCTGGCACACACTGTTGTGATCTTGTCCCTTAAACCGAGAGTTTGAGCTTTGCCTTTCAGGCGCTGCAACGATGGTTCGTCATTATCAACAGCAGTAACATGTGCATGTTGAGCCAGCGTGCGAGTCGCGATACCTTGTCCACAGCCGATTTCCAGAATTTCATCAGGTTGCGTAGGTAGCATACTCAATGCCTTCAAGGTGTCTTGCTCTGCTCCCGGCCCCCAAAATTCCAAGGCTTCATATACGCGGAAGAAGTCCGCCATGTAATCTTCATGAGTGTTCATATCTTTTGATAACCAACGTAAGTGAAGGGCCTCTTTCTCGCTAAAACCTTGCGTCATAAGCCATTTCAAGTGCGCATCCGGTGCAACTTCATCCAACGATTCATGCCAATCGGTTAACGGTGTTTCGCCCAGCAGCGCCGCCAAAAGCTGACGTGATTTCTGCTTTTGCTCAATCTCTTCATCGAGGAGCCTGAGCCTTTCTAGCATCAATTGGCGATCTACTTTAGCTTCCAGACAGGCTTTACACTCCTTGAGCGTCAGTCCGCCGCTTTGCAATTGCTGGATCAAACGCAAGCGTTGTAGATCCGCATCGCTATAAGCGCGGTAGCCGTTGCTTAACCGTTGCCCTTTGATGAGCTCAATCTTCTCGTAATAGAGCAATGTGGTGCGAGACAAACCCAGCATCTCTGCCAGTTCCGATATCCGATACATGTAATTTTCCTCAGCGCTGATGAAAGCATCTTAAACTGTAGAGTTATAGACAGGTCAACATGAATTGTAGGAAAAGATACGATCAAAGATAAAACGCGGAGAGAAAAGCATCAGGTTACTAAAAGGTAACTGGTTGAATTAACACTCTTGGTCTCCATATCCATTTTATAACTCGAAAAAGTAAGGTCTGCTTTATGGAATCAGTAATCAAAATCGATGTAGTTTCAGATGTGGTTTGCCCTTGGTGCATCATCGGCTACAAACGCTTACAACAAGCAATTCAAGAGCTAGGATTGGAAGACAAAATTGAGTTGGAATGGCAACCGTTCGAATTGAACCCAAACATGCCAGCAGAAGGAGAAAACCTACGCCAGCACCTAGCGAATAAATACGGCACAACACCGGAAGACAGTGTTCGTGCACGTGATAACCTGACTAATCTAGGTAAAGAAGTGGGGTTCGACTTTGATTACTTTGATGACATGAAGATGGTCAATACGCGAGATGCGCACGTACTGCTGCAATGGGCGGAGCAATTTGGTAAGCAAACTGAATTGAAGTTAGCCCTGTTTACTGCGTTCTTTGGTCAACGCAAAGATGTCTCTGACCGAAGCACACTGGCAGCGATTCTGACTGACATTGGTTTAGATGCAAATATGGGCATCGCCACCCTAGACGATGCAAGTAATGCTGACTCTATCGAGTATCAAGAAAGCCAATGGCATCAACTTGGCGTGAGCTCAGTACCAACAGTGGTGTTCAATATGGAAAGTGCTGTGACAGGCGCACAACCAGTGGAAGTGTATAAACAAATCCTAACAGAGTATGCGGAGAAGTTAGGACAGTAAGGTTGAAGACTCGCGAGATAGGCATATCGTTCACTTCGATACGCCTATCTATGTATTTACTTACAGCTTGGTATCAAGGTCTGATACATGGTTTTAAAACCTCGCAAAGACACGTCTACCTTTTCAACTTTTGGTGCATCGCCTTTCAACTCAACCTTCAGCGAATTTGCTTGGTAAAAATCATTAAGTTGCTCGACTGGCACTGTAGCCCAATGTGTCTTTCCTTTGATCCAAACATCCATAGTAAACGCTTGTCCATTGTCTAATGATGCTTTCGCTGCGTAGCCCAACTCTTCTCGTAACAAGCCGTTAAAAAAGAGTAAGTTCACACCTTCTGTCGTGCATCGCAATGCAACAGTATCAACGTTAGCGTCACTTCTGACACTTGAAACCCCAAGGATTACAGCTTCGCCGGTATCAAAACTCTTAGATTCGTAGTGTTCCCAATCTTGATAGGTGTTAGTCAGTTCCAAACCTGCATTTGCGCTAAATGCGACCGCTGCTAATAATCCTATTAGTCGTTGTTTTTTCATCTCTTTAACCTAAACCTCAACCACGCTCTGACTTCTACTATCACGTGGTTGAAGCCTTTACTTAATTGGTAACACGATTATTTAGCTGTGTTTTCTGGTAATAACACTGCTTCAAAACGTGTCGCTTGATTCAAGAACTGACGCATAATTGCATCCACTTTCTGTTTGCTTGCTTCACTGTTTGCTCTACGTTGTGCTTGAATCAATCGTGGGCTATCGGTAAGAAGGTACGATTGCTCCATCGCATTTAACATCCCTAAATCAGAACGTAGATAACGATCAATCTGATCATCGCGTTGCAGCAGTTTGTTTTCTAATACTTGTTCATCAGCCCCTGTTTCAGCCACAGAGTTCAACACCGAATGAGTCAGAGAGATCAATTCATCCACGCGCTCAGGTGCACAAGTGAATAGGATTCGCCCTTCCGCTTGAGGGCTATGAATATCTTGCCAGAACCAACTCGCTACACCATAAACACCTGAGGCCTGCTCACGAAGTTTAAGGCGAAGTTGCTCCTGAACCAGTTCGCCACTGAGCTCCAAATAGTAAGCATTGTCAGGTCGCCACTGTGAATCTTGAGTTAGGTAGATTTCGACTTCTGCCCTCGGCTCTTTTGAATCTGGCGTGCTGTAACGTACTTTTGGTGAAGACGCTTTCACTTCATAGTACTCACGAGAAACTTCTTTTACCTTGATTGAAGCAAGGTAGCGCGCAGCCAGAGATTCAATTTGAGCCGCAGATATGTCACCCACAACGAAATAGGTATAGTCCGTTTTTCCCGCAACATACTTCTGATACACCTCGCTCAGACCTTGAACTGTATAGCTTGCAGCACGTTCCCCATTGTCGCTATAAACCGTAGGAATATCAGGGAAACGTAACTCTGAGACTTTGCGAACAAATCGATCTGCACCATCAAATCGAGCACCATTAAGTTTTTGCGCCATCTCAACTTGATACTCTTTCAACGACTTCTCCGAAATAGGGCTTGCGGCTAATTTAAGATGAAAAAGCTTCAACATTTTTTCGAAGCTCTCAGTCTTCGCCCAACCAGAGAATCCTTGTTGGTACTCATCGACGAGTGTAGACATCACCACTGGATTGCCGCGGAAAATAGTTTGAATATCCGCCTGAGGTACAACGCCCACTCCGGTATCATCCACTAAGCTAACCGCCGTTTTTAACGCATGATAATCTTGTTGAGGAATTGAGCGCGTCCCACCAGCAGTAAGCGCTTTAAAGTGCACCTGACCCGGATTGCTATCACTATAACGGTAAACCAATTTGCTCCCGTTACTTAAGCGATACTCAGTGATTCGGTGCTCCGCCCACTTTCGTTCTTGCTTTACGCTCCCCACTTTCGGATCGACCACAGGCAATACGGCTTGGCTTTCATCAATAAACCACGGTGGTTGCTGCTCTTGCATCGTGGTTTGCCATACTCCTTCTACCCATTTCTCATCTAGTTTTGGCTTACGCTTATCAGAAGGTTGGGTTAACAGAATCAATCGTGACTTAGGTGCGATGATCTGCTTGAAAGCATCATTCACTTGTTGCAGCGTAATGCGCTCTAAGAAGTACTTGTTAAGCTGATAAGCTTGTTCCTTGTCGATCAAGGTTTGTCCACTTGCCGCTGACACCATTAAGTCGCCAGCAAGATCGATGCTATAGTCTTTTTTGTCTTTCCCTCTTTCAATCACACCTTTCAAGCGGCTGATTTCGCCGTTGATCTCTTGCTCAGAAAAGCCGTGTTGAGCTAGCTGAGAAACAAACTTAAATAAGCCCTGAGTTGCTTGCTCATAATCACCGTCAACCAACTGTAGAGAGAACACTGCTTGCGTCGTTTCTCTTCCAACATTTGATGAATAGAAGTTTGCCGCATTAACTACATTGTCTTCATCTTGTTCCCAACGTTGCAAACGTACATTGAGCAAACGAGTCGCGATTTGATGTGCAAGATCATCTTGGTAGCGTGCGTAGCTGAGATCAGGCTTGAACTCAGAAAAGAAACTGACTTCAACGGAAGGTGATGAATATCCCTCTTCAGAAACCGTGTCGCTGCGCCAACCATCGATGAGCGGAATACTATAATCTACTTTTTCCAGCGGCGTATCTGGCGTGCGGTCATGACCTAGCTTACGCGAAATGAGTTGTTTCATTTGCTCAGTGTTGACGTCACCCACGATGACAATCGACATATTGTCCGGGCGATACCACTTGTTATAGAAATCAGCAACACGATATTTCGAGACATGTTGGATGGTATAAGGATCACCAATTGGGTCACGAGTTACGTATCGGGAACCGGCCATCTCAATCGCACTCTTCTTATCCCCTAAACGTAACATTGGTCCCAATCGAGCGCGCCATTCCTCCAATACAATGCCACGCTCTGCGTCTAAGTCGCCTTTCAGCATGGTGACATTACTTGCCCAATCTGACACAACATCCATCACCAACTCGAGAGTTTCTGGATTGTTGTTTGGAAGGTTCAATGTGTAGACGGTGTTCTCAAAGTCCGTAAAAGCGTTGATGTCCACGCCAAACTTCATGCCCGCTTCTTCCAAAACCTTGATTACTTCGTTCTCGGGATAATGCTTGGTGCCATTAAACGCCATATGTTCAACAATATGAGCAACACCACGCTGGTCATCTTCCTCGTTCATTGAGCCAGCATTCACAACCAGACGAACGTAGACCCGCGATTCAGGATTGGTGTTTTCTGCTATGTAATAGCTCAGCCCATTTTCTAGTTGCCCAACGTCCGCACGACGATCAAAAGTCAGTGCTTGTGTAAGATCGAGGGACGACTCCACCGTTTTATTTGGCGCAAGTACCTGACAAGCACTTAAAAAGACGCCGCTTGTCAGGATCAGTAATTTATTAATCTTCATGAATATTTGAACGATTGAGTTTGAGTACATAAGGTGATCTGATTTTGTTCTTCTGCCCCACCTTCACGATGAGAGACTTCTACAACATGTGTCTCTGGTAACTGCTCTGCCATAACCGCGCGAATAGAACGATAACTTTCAGGATCAAGTGCTGACATTGCCTCATCTAAGAACAACCACTGCGGTTTTTGAACTAGGCTTCTCGCTAACATGATTTTCTGAAGCTCGCCGCCAGAAACGCTTTGTTGCCAGTTACTTTGCCGATCCATTTGTTCAGCAAACTTCGCAATACCGGCTTGATTTAATGCATCGATGAGCACATCGTCAGAGACTAAACCGCCGCTTGGATACAATAAGATTTCGCGTAATGTTGCGTTCGGCAAATACGGTTTCTGAGGAATAAACATACACTCGCTGTCGTCAGGCATGCTGATGTCGCCACTTTGATATGGCCATAAACCCGCAAGCGAGCGAATAAAGGTACTTTTACCACCGCCAGAAACACCTTTAATAGTGATGCTTTGATGAATAGATCCGCTTTGTTCAGACAACAAAGTCTGCTGGTTCGGAGAGAACAAGTTGAGATCGCGCCACTCCGGTTGTTTTGATAATGGTAGAGCGTTAGTAGTCGGTAACATCTCTAACTGAGTGTGGAAAGTAATAAGACGATCAGTGACTGCACGCCAATCTGCGACCTCTTCATAAGAGTCAACAAACCAGCTGAAGGCTTCTTGTACTCGGTAGAAGCCAGTCGCAGTTTGCATCATATCGCCCAATTGAAGTGCGCCGCTCATCAAGCGCGGCGAAGCGACCAAATATGGAAAAATACGCGCAACTTCGTTATAGCCACTCGTGAACGCGCCGTATTTTAGCTTCATACCTGTAAGTTGCTGCCAGTTGTCCCAAACCTTGCTAAACAGATTTTGTGTGCGATGGTTTTCAGCAAGTTCACCACGCTGTAATGCAATGGATTCAGCATGTTCACGCACTCGCATCAAATGAAAACGAAAGTCTGCTTCACTTTTTTCTTGTTCAAAGTTAAGTGGCACCAAACGTTTTGCGATCTTGTGTGTTAACCAAGTACCGACGATAGAGTAAATGATAGCAACCCAAACCATGTAGCCCGGAAGCACCCATTCGCTCCCAGCAAACTCAAACGTAAAGCTGCCAGACAGGTTCCACAAGATGACCACAAACGAGAACAGACTTGTCACAGTTCGAAGTAAACCAAGTCCCATCTTTAAAGTATTATCGCAAAAATCCTTCACATCCTGAGAGATACGCTGATCTGGGTTATCACTGTCTGGATAGGTCAGTTGATGTCGGTACAAACGCTTTCCACCCAACCATTTTTGTAAAAATGCATGGGTTAACCACCGACGCCAACGGATCCGCAATGTTCTGCGTAAATACTCCTCGGCCAAATCAACAACCGTGTAAACCGCCATGATCAACACAAATTGCCCCAGCATATTCCAAAAGTTATTCCATTCTTCGTTTTGCATAAGATTGAAGAAGTCACGGTTCCAGTTACTGTAAAGAACCGCTACCTCAACGATCAGATAATTTAAACCGACGACTAAGCCCAAAAGCAGCCAAGCAATGCGCTTTTCATCACTACGCCAATAAGGGTGTGCAAGTGACCATACTTGCGCAAGGAAAGGTTTGTCTTTTAAAGACAGGGGAGAATGGTTAGACATGTTGCACCAAAACGACAAGGCAACCAGCAGCCAAAACTACTGGTTACCCTTAATCAAACAAAAGAAAATAGATTAGAATTCGTAACCTAGCTCTAGCCAGAACTCACGACCTGGAGAGAAGGTTGCGTTGCTAGACGTCGAAGATAATCCCTTCTGGCGAACATCATCTAATACGTTAAGTACATCAATTTGAATGTAACCAGAGTGAGTGCCGTACAAGCTTGGTTGGTAACGTAGGCGAGTATCCCATTGAGTGTGAGTACCGTGATCATAGCTGTAGTACATCTCGATACCTTCAGCTGAATCCGTTGAGTACTCGGTGTCTTTAACTGGTGCTTTAATGTACACTTTGTTCGCCCAAACAACGTCATATTCAGGTACAGCCATATCAAGACCTAGGCGAATGATCCACTCTTCTCCACTGCTGTTAACTTGACGTTCCGCTTCTTTACGAGTCATCAATTTACCGTCGAGATAAATAAGGTCATTATCGTTGTAACCATTGCCAAGAGTAGACTCATCAGTCTTAGTCAAATCTGCAGCCAAGGTTGTTGTCCAGTAAGTCGGACCTAATACCCAAGGCTTAATGTTTCTTGCTTGAATCGTGTATACATCTACGTTGTAGCTTTCAGTATTCACGTAAGAAACAACTTTAGAGCCGCTTCCACCGAGTTCTTTCGCTCGAATTCGATCTTTGTAATTACGGCTAACATAGTTAGCTGAGAGCACGAAGTTATCGATATTTTGAGTTACACCAAACGTCACTTCATCTGCATGAGGGGTCTCTAGGTTGTTCAGAGACGAGTAATCGCGTGATGTATCTTTGTTAAGCTCTTGAATCTCACCAGTCAGCTTCATCATAGCGAAAGAACGACCGTAGTAACGGTTTAGACCGAAGCTAACATTGGTATCTCTCGTTACTTGCAACGAAGAAACAAAGCGCGGTGCCACGTTGGTATTCTCTAAAAAGTCGTCGCGATCAACTCGGATGCCCGGGCGAAGCGTCAAATTACCAATTTGGATTTGGTCCTCAACATACAGCGCGTAATCTTGGTAGTCAGTATCAACCGAACCAGCATTTAGCGTTTCAGCAGATCTATTGAACTCCACACCACCCCAAGTCATAAGCGTGTTGATGTTTACATCATGATCACGATTAAACTTGAAGTCTGTTTTACGGTAATCAGCACCCAATGAGATTAAGTGTGTTAGCGGACCAGTTTCAATTAAATCAAAGTCATAGGTAAGCTTCAGATTAATATTCTGCTGAGTCATTTGACTATCACCGTAACCGCCTTCGTAGTATTCAAACGAAGGATCAAATTCGATATAAACGTTAGCATCGTTTGATGATGAATCTCTCTCGTCTCTGAATTTGTCGTAAGCTGCAGTTGCTGAGAAAGAACCTGCACCAAGCTTCTGTGTCCATTTGATCGTTGAACCGTATGCTAAGTGAGTATCCGTTACATCCCCTTCGGTGTTGGTAGCATAGTATTTACCTTCACTGTAGTCAGACAAACGCAAGCCAAACTCTAAACTATGATCCACATCTGGCGTCCAGTTGAAGTTCGCCAAAAAGTTATCAGAGCGACGAGTGTGATCTTGTTTGTCACGCTTACCTGTTGGGTTCAAAAGTCTTGTTTGCTGGATATCAGAATCTCGGCGGCTAAAACCAAGCACCATACCAACGTCATCAGTTAGCGCTTGCTCAGCCATCACGCTAAAGAAATTCTTTTTGTATTTAGGCTGATATGTCGCGTCAGCGCCAAGTGGCTCAAGACTCTCAGTAGCCGCTTTTACATGATCATCAATATGAATAGAAGCCCAATCAGACTGTGTACCTCTATAACGAAGTTTTACTCGATTCTCACCGCTGTATTGGCGAGTTTCAGCAACAACAGCACCTCCGGTAAAACCACCTAGACTTACTGGAACATCACTAGTGTATGCCGTAATTCCCGACAAAAGGTTTGCATCAAAGAAATACGCTTGCTCAGAACTTTTACTTGGGTTTACCGCCATTGAGCCATCGAACAATGAGTGACTAGGGTCGATATCGTTGTTTACATTAATACCATCTAGCAGATAAGCCGTTTGCTCAGGCTCAGCGCCATTGATCGATATTGACGTAGGCTTAATCTCACCACCTTGTAAACCATCTAAATCACCCCCAGCAAAACGAACATTTGGGTTGTCTTTTAGGTAGTCAGTTAAGTTGCCGTTAGATGAAGGAGTGTCTTTAATGTCATCAGCATCAAGTGTTTGTTTAGTTGAAAGCTCATCATCTCTTGTGTCTGTCACATTTACAGTTAGATCAGATGGAGTTTCGGACGGCGTTTCCGTTTCTGCATAAACGTTAGATACGGAACATAGCGACGCAATGGTCGCTGCAAGCAAAGTTTTGTTGAAAGGGTGCATTGTAAAAGCTTGTAAGTGATAATCGTTATCATTAATGCTATCAACAAGTCATTCAGCAAGTAAATCCCACTAACAGCTGTGATAAGCGCAGAATAATGTGTTAGATACCTTGTTCTATTAATAAATAGATAACATTCACTCAGCCTATAAAAACAAGTCTAACTCTCTCAAATCCCTTATGCGAAAAGAGCCAAATGAAACCAACTCTCATTTGGAATAAAATGTCAAAAACAAACGAATACGCAAACATTTCGTTAACATGAGTTTTTTATAAAAAAATCATTTTTGTTAACGCAATCGATAAAATGAAAAACGCGTAGTTATAACGGTAATTTCTGACAACTCATTTTCCATCTGAGTTCATTTATTTTTTAATTAATTAAAATTCATCAACTTAACTCAAAAAACCAAGAGTAGAGTAAAAAATAACGCTTCACTTCCAATTAAAAACAATTATCATTCCCAAGACTTTAAGATTATTCGTTAGAATAAGACCAACCAAAAACAGTGCTCAAACTGATGATTCAACCTCGTTTTACACCCTTAGCAATACTCTCACTTTGTCTGCAAAACACAGTTTTTGCAGAATCAAACACTATCCAGCACCTTCAAGAGCAAGTTGGTAATATCGAATTATCATCTTCGGAGCAAAAAAAGGTCGAGATCATTGATGACCAAACACAATTGCAACGTGAAGTGGTAAGAAACCTCGACCACGAAATCCGGTTACAGTCTCGCTACCAGCAGCAGCTCACCAAACAGCTTCAACAACTGGAAAATGCGATTCAAAACTTAGATGGCAAGATGGAGAACATCCGCCAAACTAAAGTGAACTTGTATCCGTTATTAGAGCAAATGACGACGACGCTCAAGGAACTGGTTTTAGCGGATATCCCTTTTGATAGAGATTCAAGACTTGAACGGGTACAGCAACTGACATCAGAGCTAGATAACCCTCAATTGACCGATGCGGAAAAACTCGAACGCATCCTTATCGCTTATCAAACCGAGCTCCAATACGGGTCTCAAGTAAAAGCTTGGTTTGGCCGATTAACGCCTAATCAAGAAGTTCAATACCTGAGAGTTGGTCGTCTAGGTTATTACTACCTATCACTTGATGCTGCAACTGCTGGCGTATGGCAATCAGAAAGCCAACAATGGATGACATTATCAGTGGATGAAACCAAGCAGGTTGAGCGAGCACTTACCGCGTTCAACAGCGGCATGACCTACCCTGTTCTTACCCTTCCAAAGGCGCAGTAAACATGAAAAACTTCCTCTGGAAATCAAACTATTCACACCTGTTGAGTGCCACTTTACTGGTTATTTTTAATATTGCTCCAGCAGTAGGTGCCAATACCATCGAAGAACGTAGCGGAAATGACACTCTTCAAGAAATTTTTAAGCGTGTAGAACAAAGCAGCAAAGAAGACATTCAACGTTACAAGCAATTGAAATCACAAAAAAGTCATCAGCTTCAAGAGGTTAATGGGCAGGTTGAATCCCTACAACTCAAGCTGCAAGAGTTGAATTCAAGCAATGCGAAGCTTGAAGAAGCCATTATCGCACTTCAAGAAAAGCTGAGTGACAAACAAAAACAAGTGCAGCTTGCACAGGCGGATATTGAAGAGGTTATAGAGCTGACATCCGCGCAACAAAACAACTTTATCTCTAACAATAAACCTCTCGCTACATGGTTTGATAGCCAAACACTCTTACCTGTTCAGAAAAATAATTTCAGCATTGCTTCTATCAATAACCTCTGGCTTGCGATGGTTCAACAAATCTCAGCCTCCAGCCGAGTAAACGTTGTAAAGGGAGAGATACTGCTTCCCAACGGAAACATTGAAAAAGCACCAGTTCAACTAGTGGGGGCATTTAGTCAGTTTTCGCAAGATTATGGTTGGTTGAAATTTGATGGAGCTCGTCAACAATGGCGACAAGTCTCACCACAACCGCAGCTTGATATCACACAAGGACAATGGGCAGTCGATCCAAGCTTTGGATTTGGTTTTGATGTTTTAGCGAATCAACCGAAATGGTACGAGAGCTACTTGGCTGCAGGCATGGTTGGTGCGCTTATTGTTGTTCTAGCCGTAATTGGCTTTTCTATCGGAATTGCTCGCTTGATTACTTTGACGAAAGAAAAGCAGGCGGTAAAAAAACAAGCGAGTCAGTTGGATGAACTTTCAGAAAACAACATGTTAGGTCGTGTACTCATGCAACTGAAAAACTGCAATGCTCATCAGCAAATGGAAGATGTAGTAGATGCAAACGTGAGTCGAGAAATGCCTTGGCTGCACAGAGGTATAGGTACCTTAGCCGTACTAGCAGCCATTGCTCCGTTAATGGGACTGCTCGGAACCGTTGGCGGCATGATTGAGACCTTTTCAGTGATCACCTCTCAAGGCGTCACAGATGGAGAACTGCTTTCTGGCGGTATTGCTGAGGCACTACTCACGACCAAGCTGGGACTTCTGGTTGCCGTTCCTCTGCTCATCTTGCATTGCTTAGTTAAAACTCAAGCTCAGCAACTTGCAGAAATCATAGAGCATCAAGTAACCAGTTTGGTTGTAGATATTCGTTATGGGAACCAAGGAACATGCTAGAGCAAGTGCTCGCTGCACGCTTACCGATGGATCACCCAATTATGTGGTCTATCGGCTTAGTTTCACTTGTTATGTGGGGTCTCATCCTACATTGTTACTTGCGTTTTCATACCTTAAAGAGCACGGACTTAAACACTCAGTTCTCGCAAAAGATCAAGCAATACTCCGGTATTCAGGACAACGAGCGCCTCTACCTTGAAAATGGATGGTTAAGCGAGATTAGACAACACCTCAGTGTTGGACTTAATGAGATACGTCTTTTTGTCCGAATTCTGCCAATGCTTGGGTTACTCGGCACAGTGGATGGCATGATGACCTGTTTTGAGCAATTGAACAGCGATGATGTTCTAAACGCAGTGTCAGAAGGCATCAGCCAAGCGATGCTCACCACACTAGCAGGATTGCTCGCAGCACTGTCTGGTATGTACCTAGCTTACAACCTCAAGAGACAGCAGGAAAAACTTTTAGTCCACTTCGCCAATCAATGGAAATCCTATGAAAATTAAATCCTTCACAGATAGAGAAGAGTCACCTCAAGTTGACCTTACTCCTTTGATCGACGTGGTTTTTATTCTGCTGATCTTTTTTATTTTATCGGCGAACTTTCAAAAAGAGTCGACGATGGAAGTCGATAGACCCAGTGCATCCAGCTCATCATTGAAACCAAAAGCAGAAACCATTTCGGTGAGTGTCGATCGCGATCATAATATTTGGTTTAACGGACAAAACGTCAACCTCAGCCAGCTTCAATTCCAAGTAAAAGCTTACTTGGTCGATAAGAAGCCAACCAATGCGATCGTAAATGCTGACCGCAGCTTAGATACGGGAACGCTCATTTCCGTCATTGACACTTTACGCTTATCAGGGCTAAACAATGTTGCTATCGCTACCAAAGAGCAGTAAATCAAAACTGCTAGGTATATTGGCAGCTGCTGTATTCATCAATTTGCTATTGGTTGCTCTCCTGCACCTTTTGATATCAACGCCTAGGGCAAAACCAGAACGTAGTTCAAACCAGATCTATGTCCAAACAATCATATCGCACAAAAAGCCCAAGGAGCTTGAGGTTACTAAGCCTGTCGTGGTTGCAAGCGCGCCTACTTCAGCTCCTGCTCGTCCTGCGTTGGTTGACTTTACCATCCCAGATATGGACAGCATGGTCACGTTGCCGGAGGTTACTTTTAAACCCAGTGATGAAATAGATGTCCATTTAACTTTTGATTTTTCTTTTTCGGGAGCGGGTGTTCATCAAGGCAGTCAATTTCAATCTCAGGTTGTGATGGCAAAACCCACTTATCAGATTCCCCCAAAATACCCGACGAAAGCCAAACGAAACGGTATTGAAGGGCACATCACTTTCTCTTTGTTAATAAGCCAACAAGGTGAAGCAATACAGTACAAAGTGGTTGAAGAGTCTCCGAAAGGCGTTTTTCTTCGCTCATCATTGCGCTCCGTAATGCGCTGGAAGTTTGTTCCTCCACAATCTGGAGAACAGTGGCAACAAGTTACATTGAACTACAGCTTAGAGGACTAAATAGTGAGATTTACAGCCCTGCTCTGCTTAGCCTTTCTCAGCTTTACAACGCATGCACAAGTGGACATTGAGACATTTGAGCAATACCAGAAATTAAGCCGTTTTTTGGAGCGTGACGACTTCGAGATAAATGCCTTTGCACGATTTCATGATAACCACCAAGGTAGTAATGCGGAAACTCAAGAACTGACAAAAAGCCTTTATTTACAAGCTTGCTTAAAGCTAGAAATGTTGTCGTGTGCCCTCGACAGAACAAACGAATTGCTGACACTAACAAGGAATTCCGCTAATCGTGAACAACTCCTTCGTCTCGCCGTGCAGCTCAATTATCAAAACCAACGTTACCTCGATGTATTGAACCAATTCGCAGTATGGCAAAAACTCTACCAATCAGAGTTGGAAAAAGGACAAGTCAAACTGACGGACGCACTAATTGCTGAGGTTAGCACCATCGCAGGACATAGTGCTTATCAGCTTGAGAAGTGGCAAGAAACTGCAACCATTATGAAAGCTGCAGTAAAGCTCGACGCTACGCAGCAACGGTATCAATTACTTTTAGCAAGCTATCAACGATTAGAAGCATTTGAAAAAGAGTATGCCTTGCTGTTGAAAGTAACCGAGCTCTATCCAAACCAAGATAAATTCTGGTCGCGTTTGGCTCAATCACACATTCACTATGGGCAGAATGCGAAGGCAGTTGCCTCACTTCTCGTCGTTAAAGATTTACATAAACTCACTGAGCCGCAACGAATTCTTCTTGCGCAGCTGCAACTTGAAGCTAAAACTCCAGCTCTTGCTTATCACACTTTGAGTGAATATACGCCTTCTTCAGAATACCAAGAGAAGGTCAACAAGTTGAAACTTCACGCGCTGCTAAAATCCCGTCAGCGTGATCAGGCAATTAAACTGCTAGACTCGTTATCTCAAGCAAGTTCATTAGCCATCAAAGCACAGCTGGCTTATTCAGAACAACGCTGGGAGCAAGCCGTCCCGCTATTAAAGCAACAAATTAAGCAGCAACCAGAGAACCAGAGGTGGCAACTGCTTAAAGCAATTGCTCATTTTGAATTGCATCAGTATCGACAAGCAAAATCATTATTGGAATCTTTACTTGGAGGCAAGTTTGACAGCTCTGCCAAACAATGGCTGATTCAAATCGATTATCTGAATAACGATTAGAACAAAGCTCGAAAGACAACGCCCGTAATGCTCTCACATTACGGGCGTGTTGCTTTCTATCAGTGACTCAAGGATGCGCTATTTCACCAGTCCTTGTTCCACCAACTGAGGGAATACGTTATTGCGAAAAATCGTGCTTATCGCGATGTCATCCACGTTTGAAGAATCTACCCATTGGCACTCTTCGATTTCGTTACTGGCAACCACCTCGCCCGAGTAATCGCTAACGAAGAACACATCCATGACCAAAGTAATGCCGTCTTTATCGTGCGCTGGTGCTTCAAATCGCCCAAACAATACCAAGTTCTCTTCCGTTACCTTAATCCCCACTTCTTCATGTAGCTCGCGACATAATGCTTGCTCTGAAGTTTCGCCACTATCAAGTTTGCCACCTGGCGCGTAGAAGGTGTCTTTGCCTTTTGAACGTAACACCAGAAGTGCGCCGTTTTTAATGATGATACCTGCTGACTTATGCATATTGTGCATCTTGCTTTCCTTCTAAGCGTTAGAGAAACTTCTCAATCAGAACTTCATTGATATACTGACCGTTAATCTTGCCGTGCTTCTTTGCCGTACCAACTACTTCAAAACCATGTTTTAGATACGTGGCAAGTGCGTTAGGGTTGTCTTCTCTCACATACGCAAACAGCTTTTCATAACCTTTCGATTTCGCATCAGCAAAGGTAGCGGTAAACAGAACCGAAGCCACACCTTGGCGACGATACTTTGCATCAACGAAGGTACCGATAATACCAACGTGCGCAAACGCCTTGGTATAACCGGCGAAAGGCTCTACGTTTTGGAAACCCAGCACAGTGCCCTCTTCTTCACTCTCATCGATTAGGTTCAATGCCACATTAAATACGCCCATTTCAGGAAAGCTCTCAATAAAGCTTTCTTCCTCTTCTGTCGTAAAGGTGGTATCGAGAATCGTATATAAGCCCTCTTCGATAATTGGGTTCAACACTTCGGTAATGCCTTGAGCGTGTTGTTTTTGTGCGTTCTTAACTATCACTTTCATAATATTTTTCGTTCTTTTTATATGGATGAAATTAAGGCGTCATTATCATCTAGAAGGGTCGACAAACCAATCACTAAAGTGCTGATTTGGTTGAGTTCGGAGCATAAAAAAGACCACCTCAGTTCAAGGTGGTCTTAAGTGTGGGAGCTATCTTTTATCAAAGATTCGCTTTGGCATATTACTTAAGCTTAACTCAATGGGCGGCCTTCATAGTCACCCGTCAAGGTTTTGAGGAAGGCTTTGATAGCATCAACTTCTTGTTCTGACATCTCCACACCGACTTGATACTTACCCATGTCGTAGATGGCTTTGTTTAACGTATCCGCATGACCATCATGGAAGTATGGCGGCGTCAGTTCAATGTTGCGTAACGTTGGCACTTTGAACTTATGCTTATCTTCTTTATTGCCAGTGAAGTTGTAGCGACCAAGATCTGCATCGGTCATTTCTGTGCCACGGTCTGCGAAGTAATCGGCTTTCATACCCATGGTTTCAAACGTTTCACCACCCATAGCTTCACCTGCGTGACAGGTTTGGCAGTCGTATTTCTTGAACAACATCAAACCATATTTCTCATGTGAGTCCAGTGCATCCGTATTACCCATCAAATACTGGTCGAAACGGCTGTTTGGTGTGGTAAGCGTTTTCTCAAACTCGGCAATCGCGTCCGTAATGTTGTTGCCATTGATGTCACCTGAATAAACCTTTTTGAACATCGCGACCATTTCTGGGTCTTGGCTTAACTTGTCGACAATTTCATCCCAATCCACAGAGCCCATTTCAATTGGGTTAAATGGAGGACCACCAGCCTGATCTTGCAGATCTGCAGCACGACCATCCCAGAATTGCAGTTTGTTGTACACGGCATTGAAAACAGTTGGCGCGTTAATACCACCGACTTGACCATGAATGCCAACAGAGGTTACTAATCGGTCCACGCCGCCTGTATCAAGGCTATGGCATGATGCACATGAGACACTATTGTCTCCTGACAATCGCGTGTCATGATAAAGCACCTTACCCAACTCAGCTTTATCTGCATCAGTTTCAAACGTGGTGTAAATTGGCTGTAGGACTTTGCCTTTACGCTCTTCAGATACAGGCGATTGCGCATGACGCTCTGATCGTTTTTCGCGAATCCACTTTAACAGCGTGTGCTTTTCATCTTTTGACATGCTTGCTGACCAGTGCATGGTTAGGTAAATGGCTGGCGGCATGGAATCGTCGTAAAGCACTTTCTCAAGTCGAGCAAGCGCAACCTCAGACACTGGGTCACTTTGCTTCACATCATCAAACAAATTGGTCATATCAAAGTGGCGCATCGCGACTTTGACGTCCGCTTCCATTATCTGTTTCGCGACTGGTATTTCTGAGTAGAAAGGCATTTCGCTATTTGGTGTATGGCAGTAACCGCAGCCTTTGTCTGCCAGTACTTTCATTGCTTGGTAATCCAACGTAGATTGATCTAACGAGCTAAATTGCGTCAGATTCTGTTGAGCTACCTTTTTATCGTCTTGGTTCACCATGTAAACGGTACCGAAGTAAGCCACCAAACCAACTCCCACGATCCCTAGTGCTATTTTCTTTTTATTCATAACTGTTCCCCTAAATCAGTTAAGGCGAAAGTTATTGAAATGCCCAAATATTTAAAAATGGGAAAAAGGAATTGATATTAATCGAATATTTAGATGAGCAACTAATTTAACATCTAAAGTTTATAAAAACAGACACTTGTGGAGATAAGTAAAAAATACAACATAAAAACAACAACTTAAAACCAAAGCTTTTATTGATATGAGTCAAAAATGGTATATATACCCAAGTGACTTCAAGATGCAGGATTCAGAGCGCTGTCATTGACTCGAGAGTAAGGAAAACAACGCAGTGTAATAGCTAGCTCTTTCCAAGTTGTTTGACGCAGCAATCGGGTCAATGACACGCTCCCAAAGGGCGAGCTGCCTTGGCTTGTATACTTTGTTGCCGATTCTTGATTTAGAATGACTAGATCTTTAAATCGCCGCCGCGTCTACAAACCAAGTCATTCTCGCTGAACCTAGCATCTCGAGGTTACTTGGGTATAACCACAATGAATCAAAATTGAATAAAAATAAATCAGAGGGAAATAAAGTAGGAATTTAGGAAGGAATTGTAGGCACAAAAAAAGGCAGCTCGTGAGCTACCTTTTTCGCAAGTCAGCAAATTAAATTATGCTTTCTTAAGATCTTTAGCTGGGTAAGTTAGCGTTTTTTCGCCAGCTTTAACGTGCGCATAAAAACCGCCGCTGCTTAGACCTGTAACAACCATTTCGCCTAGCTCGATACCTTTAGTAGCTACTACTACGTCACCGATTGAAAACATATTTAATACCTTGTGTATGTAGATTATGACCTTAAGTCGTTGGCGGTATTTAATCTGAAATCGCACCCTTAAACTAATCAGGTTTTTTGTCGTTATGATTAACTTTTATTATTACCAAAGTCCTTATATTTAAAGGGATTGTAAGGGTATGACGAAGATCGCTTTTACCGTCTTAAACTCAGAGAAGTAAAGGGGAGATTTCCCCCTAATGAGCTAAGATGGAGGAATCATAATTACCTTTGATTATGCTTTTGCTCTCTGGAGATAAACGATGAAAAATGGTCTCACTATTCGTGCTTTAGAACGTTCAGACCTGCGCTTTATTCACGACCTCAACAACAACCGCAATATTATGACGTATTGGTTTGAAGAGCCGTACGAATCCCATGATGAATTAGAGGAACTTTACCGCAAGCACATTCACGATGATGCTGAGCGCCGCTTTGTCGTAGAAGATGAACATGGTGTATTAATTGGTCTGGTAGAGTTAATAGAGATTAATTACATTCACCGTAGTGCAGAATTTCAAATCATCATCGCACCAGACCATCAAGGACGTGGCTACGCGGAAGAGGTAATCAATCGAGCTTTGGATTATTCGTTCTCGATTCTTAACCTGCACAAAATCTATCTTTTGGTTGCTTTAGACAACGAAAAAGCCGTTCACCTATATCAAAAGTGCGGCTTTATTGAAGAGGGGCATTTGGTGCAAGAGTTCTTTATCAACGGCAGCTACCGTGACGTAAAACGCATGTACATTCTACAAGAACAATACCGCGAAAAGCTCGAGAATAATCAATAACAATAAAACAACGGTAAGCGAACACCTGCTTACCGTTGTTTTAAACTGATTTATTGGTTTTTCCAGTTGTAACCGACACTTAGGAAATACAACGCTGGGTCATCAAAGTTCGCAACGGGAATGCCCGCCAATTTGATTTCAGATGAATCAATTAGCATTGCTTCAAATGCTACAGATACCGAGCTTGCTTCATCAATCTTGTAATCAAAACCAGTACCTAAACGATAAGATTTACCAGCAGGAATCGTAAGGTCACCGTTTGACTGATCTGCGTACATACTCGTATCAAACGCAAAACCCGCATTCCATGTCACCTTACTGTTGATCTTGTATTGGGATCCAATCGCGACTTGATAAGTATCTTGTGTTTCCACTCCCATCAAGGTGTCGTACGCGCTCCAATCTTGCCAATTCAAGTTACCCATAAGGGCAAGTTTGTCGTTTAGCTCATGATAAGCACTAAATACTACCTGTTGAGGTAACACTGCGCTGGTTGTCAGGTCTTTATCTGCGAAGTCGAATTCTGCTTCACTAGAATAAGATAAACCTAAACGTGTGCCCGAGTTCAGCTCATAAAGCGCGCCAACACGACCATTCACTTGGACATCGGTATCTTCAATACCACCGGCTAGCGAAGTTCCGTCCACTTTTACATCCATATCAAGAATCCCGTAGTGAATGCCAAGCGCAGCACCCACAGACCACTGTTCGTTGATACGGTAAGAAGAAGAAGGCTGAACCGTTACGGCTTGAGTGATGGCATTAGGAATATCGATACGGTTAAAAAGCTGGTCATATTCCAATCCCAGACCATAATTCCCATACATACCAATGCCTAAAGTCCACTTGTCGTTTACCTGTTGGCTATAGAAGGCTGAGCCAAGAGGCACGTAACCTATGATATTACCGGCATCTCCACCATCGATGGTATCTAGCGTTGCATCACCATACAAGCTAATCAGATGACCAGAGAAAGATTGACCCGCTACATTGGATAAACCTGCGGGGTTAGCCGCCATTACTGAGGCATCATGCGCTCGCGCTGCCATACCAGCAGAGGCTAAACCAATATCTGTGGTAGAAGTCTCGTACAAGTACAAGCCTCCAGCCTGAGCTGCTGCACATGAAAGGAGGGACCCCACAACAACGAATTTGGTAAGATTTTTCATATTATATTTATTCCACTTAAGCTAACGATACCCAAGTGACTTCAAGGTAGTGCGCTCCCGAAGGATGAGGTTACTTGGGTGTACATACGTCATCCAATCCCCTTCAAAGAACAGGTAAGTAAACAAACTTTGGATAAGTAAGGACGGACTATTCAACGTTGTATAAAACTAAGTGGAAGCATAATAGGAAGTTCTATCACCTATGGTTATATGCGTTATAACCTTATTTTTATTTGGCTGAGAGAAACAAAAAAACGCAGCCCGAAGACTGCGTTTTAATCCCAATGTGAATGAGCTTAAGCCCTTTGTTTATTTCGCCCTTTCACTTACAGCTTTTCAACACCCATATTGAACAACGTAAAGCTGTAAACATCGGCGGTTTTCTCGATAACCTTACTAGTCGGTGTGCCTGCACCGTGACCTGCATTGGTTTCGATTCGAATCAAAGTTGGGTTTGTACCCGCTTGTTTCGACTGTAGCTCAGCCGCAAATTTGTAAGAGTGCGCAGGCACCACTCGGTCATCGTGATCACCCGTTGTTACCATGGTTGCAGGGTACTTAACGCCGGCTTTGACGTTGTGTACTGGCGAGTACCCTTTGAGGTAATTGAACATCTCTTTACTTTGTTCTGCTGTACCGTAGTCATAAGCCCAGCCAGCTCCTGCTGTAAAGGTGTGGTAGCGAAGCATATCCAATACACCCACTGCTGGCAGTGCCACTTTGAACAGCTCTGGGCGCTGCGTCATCACCGCACCAACAAGCAAGCCGCCGTTCGAGCCACCGTTAATCGCGAGCTTTTCTGACGAGGTGTAGTCTTTATCGATAAGGAACTCCGCTCCGGCAATAAAGTCATCAAATGAGTTCTGCTTCTCTAACTTGGTGCCGGCATTGTGCCACTCTTTGCCGTACTCGCCACCGCCACGAATGTTCGCGACAGCGTAGATACCACCCATTTCTAACCATGCTGCTCGGCTTGGACTAAAGTAAGGCTTTAGACTGATGTTAAAACCACCGTAACCATACAAGATTGTTGGTGCGCTGCCGTCCATCGGCGTGCCTTTCTTGTAAGTGATGATCATTGGAATCTTAGTACCGTCTTTCGATTTGTAGAACACCTGACGAGATTCAAATTGAGCAGAGTCGAATGGCGCGTTCGATTTGTGGTAAACCTCGCTGTCACCGTCTTTGATGTCTAAGCGATAGGTCGTGCTTGGTGTCTTGTAATTGGTGAAAGAGTAGTAGACTTCAGCGTCTTCTTTCTTACCCCAAAAGCCGTAAGCACTGCCGATGTCTGGTAGCTTGATTTCACGAATGAACTTGCCGTCCATGTCATATTGTTTGACCATAGAAAGGGCATCAACAATGTAGCTTGCGAATAGATAACCGCCCGCGGTTGATGGGCTAAGCACGTTGTCAGTTTCAGGTATTAAATCTTTCCAATTCTTCGGCTCAGGGTTGCCCGCATCCACCGTCACCACGCGTTTGTTTGGTGCATCTAAGTTGGTGACCAAATACAGCTTGGTGCCTTTGCTATCAATCACCCAAGTATCAGAATTGGTGTCATCCAAAATGGTTTGCAGCGGACTGTCTGGCTTGGTCAAATCTTTGAAGAACAGTTTATTGCCAGACGTTGAAGTGCTTGCCGAAATAAACAGGTAACGTTGGTCGTCCGAAGTGTAACCACGAACGTATCGGTGCTTCTCTTCCTCTGTACCGCCGAAGATAAGCTTATCCTCACTCTGCTTAGTGCCTAACTCGTGATAGTAAAGCTTGTGTTGGTCGGTTTTTGCCGAAAGCTCGCTGCCTTCTGGCTTGTCGTAACTTGAGTAGTAGAAACCTTTGTTCCCCAGCCAGTTTACGCCGCTGAACTTAATATCCACTAGCGTCTCACCGACAGGCTTTTTGGTTTCGGCATCAAGCACAATCACTTTGCGCCAGTCGCTACCGCCTTCTGAAATGCTGTAAGCGACTAAAGAACCATCTTTGGTGAAGCTCACGTTCGCCAACGAGGTCGTGCCATCTTCGCTAAAGGTATTTGGATCGAGAAAAACCTCAGGCTTGCCATCATCAAGTTGGCGGTAAAGCACGTCTTGGTTTTGCAAACCGTCGTTCTTGTAGAAATAGGTGTATTTACCTTCTTTGAATGGACGCCCTAACTTCTCGTAATCCATCAACTGAGTTAAGCGTTCTTCAATCTGGTGACGATAAGGAATTTGCGCCAAGTAATCGAACGTGACTTGGTTCTGCGCTTTGACCCAATCTGCCGTTTCTTTACTGCGGTCGTCTTCTAACCAGCGGTATGGGTCACTGACTTTGGTACCAAAATATTCATCCACCACATCGACTTTCTTTGTCGTTGGGTACTTCACCGCCATTTTGTGTACGTGTTCAACCAATTCCTTTGTTGAGTCTTCGGCATAAGCACTCGGCAATATGCCCGTCATCGCAAACGCGGTCACCAGCGCTAAGGTTTTCTTTTTCATAGACTTCCTTTTCTGTTTTTGTTTTATGTAATGCACCAAGCATCTTACCTATATTAGAGAAATGATTCTAATCGTCTGAATAAAGCTGTGAATCCACGGAGACAAAGTGACTCACTTTGCCTCCGTGAGATAGACAAACCTCGGTTTATAGACCGACTTGCATTAACTCAGTTCAATGCTTCGAGACACACCCGACTCCGCGGCAAAATCTTGGTCGTGACTGATAAGAATAAAGCCGCCTCGATACGCGCTTAGTGCCTGAGCAAGCATGATTTTCGAATCCAAGTCGAGGTGATTATCTGGCTCATCCAAGAGCAACAAAGGCTGCGTTGGTTGATGACTGACAATCAGCATAGCGAGCTTCATTTTCTCGCCGCCACTCAATACGCTGCCCAAACGAAATACACTGTCTCGGCGAAAACCAATGCCTGCGAGTAATGTTCTGGCATCGCTCTCTTTCATCCCCTCACAATGTTGCATCAGGTTTTCCAACATGGAGAGTTCAGGCTGTATCGCACCAAAGTGTTGGTCGAGATAATAAAGCGGCGTATTGATTTGTAGCTCACCACTTTGCAGTGAGAACTCCCCCAAGAGGGTTTTCAGTAAGGTCGATTTACCGCATCCGTTTTTGCCCAACAAATGCAATTTATCATCCGCATGAACTTGCGCAGTGATGGGTTGAGCCGACCCAAATGGCAACATGCCTTCTAAAAGCGACACAACTTTTCGTGAACGATTTTGACTGTCTGCCAAATACAGTTTTTGCCCTTTGATTTGCTCTTTACGCACTCGCAAACTTTGCTCTTTCTCTTGCAGATGCGCTTGGCGAAGTTGCTCGTTTTTATTACGACTGGCAGCTCGGGCTGTAGCTTTATCTTTCATGCCATCAAGTAAGATCTTTGGCTGACTGCCATCCTTTCTTAGCTTGTTACCTTGAGCCGCTCTTTGTTCCGCTTTCTCACGATTGCGCTGAGCTTGTTCTTCTAATTGCTTTTTTTGTTTATCGACACTGGCTAACTGGCGTTCCACCGCTTGTAGTTCGGTGTGCTTTTGCTCGGCATACACATCGTAATTACCGCCAAACACTTGCAAGCCTAGTCCGGACAGTTCCCAGATTTCCTCCATCTCGCGAAGTAATTCTCTGTCATGACTGATGAGCAGAATCGCTCCTGAGAAATTGCGCATCGAATGAATCAACCACTGCTTGGCATGTGTATCAAGATGGTTCGACGGCTCATCAAGGATCAGTAATTCCACTTCGCTTTCGAACATCTGCCACAGTTGCAAACGCGCTAACTGCCCGCCACTCAATTGCGAGCAAGGAAAGTCTGGCTGTGGCGGCAAACCCATGGTTTCTAACTGCTTAGCAAGTTGGATGGGCAAATCCCATTGTTCACCCACCACCTCAAACAGATCCTCAGAGCAATCGCCCATTTCGATCTGCTTGAGCGCGCTTAGCACTTTGTCCTTTGCTAAAAACTGGGCAATCGACAGCTCTCCCCCCAACAAGTGAGATGGTTGCTGGCGATACACCGCAAAGGACCTTGGTAAGGTTACTGTACCGCTGGTTGAGGTTTGCTCACCGCTGAGTATCGATGCAAATACCGATTTTCCGACACCGTTGCGCCCAACTAACCCAACACGACGTTTGGTCATAGAACATGAGATTTGCTGAAACAGTGTTTCGCCGTTACCAAATTGATGACTGATATTGTAAGCCTGTAAGACTGGCATAATTTGCCTCCTGTATGACAGGGACAACAGCCGTAGCTTGAGATAAATCTAGAGATGAGATCGATGCAAATACACGCGCCCATAGAAGCGCTTTAAACAGAAAAATGGTAACTGCAAAGAAATATCGGAAAGTGAGCTACGCCTACTAACCCTGTAAATCCAAAAAATAAAATGAGAGTTGGATGACAGGTTTAGTTGTTCATGTTGGCGTAATCTCCTAAAGAAGTGATGGGCAAAGTCTAAAGGTTTTCTTGTATAAAAAGCAAGCGACTTCTGTCACAAGCCGCTTTCAAACCGAAAGCTCGTTTGGATGCCCTCGCTTACAAGGGCAAAAACCTAGGATTGTGCTTCAAAGTAAATTGTAGGTTTGATATCAACCAAAGGCGTGCCATCCAAGCAGTCCAAACCACGCACTTTAATTACTCCCTCGTCGATAGACTCAATCGGTATTACCGCCGCGCCAATAGGGTTTGGTCTGTGCGGAGAACGTAAAGCAAAGGTGCCCTTCTTCCCTTGCATCATTTCAGGTTGGCGGTTCGCACCAGAAAGCCAATACAGAACCAGTATTTTCTGCTCAACCTCAAGTCCTAGAAGCCCTTGGTGATACTGAGATTTAAGTTGAATTTCACACACAGGTCCATCTTGTGGCTGAATGTTATTTGGGCACTGAGAAACCTCAGTATATGGCGTACGAATTTGCCCAATAAACTCAAGTTGTGGGGTTTGAATTGTGTTCATATCAACCTCTATTTTTGTTCTGACTTCATCGCTGAAAAAGCGTAAATGGTAATAGTGACCAAGATGATTGAACCACCAAGAATGCTTGCCATTGCAGGAATTTCATCAAAGAAGAGTAATGCCCAAAGTGGTGCTAGCACGGTTTCAATCATCAGAATCATGCCAACTTCAGGTGCAGTGATGTAACGAGTCGCAACTTGTGAAAGCACACGCCCAAACGGCGCAGTAAACAGCCCCATCAAGCCCATAATCAGCCAAGTGTTCGCGCTGTAAGTTGAAGGCGTTGCCCAAAACAGCATTGCCATCGCTAAGAACAGCCCACCAAAACCAACGCTTGCCATGCGGCTTACGTGCTGATGCTTACGCAATTGCACCTGGTTGAGCGACAAACACACCACAGCAAACACTGCTAAGCCATCGCCAATCCAGTTACCCGATTTAAAAGAACCAGAGACCACAATCGCAATACCTACCATCACAGCAACAATCGCAATCCACGTCGAACGCTGGGTCACTTCACCCAAAAACCACCAGCTAAACAATGCAGCCAAAGCTGGTGCTGCACTCAGAATCACAAAGGTATTGGCAACCGTGGTGAGCTTAATGCTCATCACCAAACCAGCAGCACTGCCGAGCATCAATAAGCCAGACAACAAGACATGCCAGCCGCTCTCTTTCACCGCTCGAACCAGACCGCGCTCATCGCGAAGCTGGATAAATATTGGCATCGAAATCGCGGTAAACAAGCCAAATAGAAATGCGGTATCCACCCCACTCACGCCCGAGAAACGAATAAAAATTGGGTCTAGGCTCATCAGCAGTGCACCAACCAAGGTAATCATCACCCCGGCAAAGCGAGCCCCTTTGGCGTTTAGATTGTTCATAAATGCCGTTGTCATCGTCTTTCTCCTCAAGAAATAAATCATACTTGCTAGTATGATTTTCTAATTTCAGAGTTGTGTCAACAAAAATCATACCGTATAGTATGATTATCAAATCAAGAGAATCTGAGCATGAGCAAGATCGAGCAAAACCGAGAGAAGAAACGCCGAGCTATTTTGGAAGCCGCGAAAGAGAACTTTTTGTCCGAGGGATATGTATTAGCGAACATGGATAAAATCTCTGCCCAAGCAGGTATGACAAAGCAAACCGTGTATCGTTACTTCCCATCTAAAGCAGCGCTATTTGAAGCAACATTGCGCCAGATAGGTGAAAACATGGATGGTGGCTTCATTAGTCACCTACAAAAGGATGATCTGCGAGGAGCACTGAACTCATTTGGTGAACACTTTGTTTCTTTCCACCTTTCTGATGAGCACTTGGCGACCTTCCGCTTGTTGATTGCAGAAAGCGCCAAAGCGCCTGAGATCACGACGATCTTCCGCGAAGTCGGTCCGGACGATACCGATGCCAAACTCACTCAGTTCTTCCGAGATCGTTTCGATATTAAGGAACCAGGAACACAAATTCGCCTCTGGACAGGTATGCTACTGTCGATCCGCTCTAGCGTTCTAATGGGAATGGAAAAGCCAACGCAAGCTGAGATTAAGGAGCACGTGCAAGAAGTGACTGAGTTTTTGTTGGCAGCGATCGAGCATCAGAAGTGAACTAAAATCCATTACTCACCGTAATAGCCAAAGAGTGAAAACACCAATGGGAAACGGCTATGAATCTTTTGATTGAATCGGTTGAGGGTGGTATCTACCTCGCTTACAACGTAGAAAACCAAACAAGATCGTTGATCTTGAACGAGCACAAGAGCCCACTCACGTTCGCCAGCCTCTGTGAGGCAAGAGACCACTTCCGAGGAGAAGGATACTCCTCAGCCAAACTGGTCCACCTCAACGCATCCGATGAGATGTGTGGGGAAAGAATACGCTGTGACATGCCATTAGAGATTGAATTGAGCTGGTATTAACACCAGCTCTTAGCTATCAGACCTGAGCTTTGCCTACAGCGATTTGGCGCTTCCTCATCATCAAGACCATGGTTGACAACAGTGACATCATATACACTATTGCCAGCGCAGTTGTGCCATCCACATTCAGCGCGCTCGCTATAGCGACGAGGACTGCACCTCCCATCATTCTCAAAAAGCCATCAATGGAAGAAGCTAAACCAGCACAATACTGAAATGGTTCCAACGCCATGGAAGTCGCTGCGCCAGCCAACAAGCTAAATCCGCCGCTCGCCATTCCTGCCATCAGGAAAAATCCACCAACTTCACCTTCGGGCATTAATACCAAGCCTATTCCTGCCATTGCAACCATGATCGTGCCGGTTAATACCGTATCAATACGTCCCAACCTGTTCATCACTTTAGGTGCAATCACACTAAATAGGATTTGAGAACCGCCAATCAAGCCAAACATCATAGAGAACTCGACTTGGCTTAAACCTCCTTGCTGCATTGCCACTACTGGAGCGACAGAGACATAAGTTAAAAGCCCGCCAAAACTCAACAGGTTTGCCAATGCAAACACCTGGAAGTTCTTATTACTTAGAATGTCTTTGATATTGCAACGCAATGCCACCGTGTTCTCGATATCAACCGACACCTTAACTGGCTTTGGGCTGTCAAATCCGACGGTCGCTAACACCATAAGTAACAGTGCCAACCCTGCCATCATATAGAAGCCACCAGCCCATCCCCAAGCCATGGCTAAACCACTACCAATCAATGGCGCGATGGTTGGAATCGCACTAGTAACACCGCCGATGTAACTCAACAGCCTTCCTGCATCATTTCCTTGGTAATTGTCTCGTACCCACGCCATAGCGGTGATCATGGTAAAGGAAGCCCCAATGCCCTGCATTCCTCTCGCGATATATAGTACTTCCATATTCGGTGACAATGACGCAAGAATACTGCCCATCGCGTAAACCAACGTACCAAGCACAGCCGAAAACCGACGACCAAATCGGTCTGAGATTGGCCCAGCTAATAACTGGCTCACCCCCAGAGCAAGAATATAGATAGAGATGGTTTGGCGCATATCACCATCGCTAGCACCAAACACATCCATCATCTGAGGAATGGACGGCAAATACACGTCAATAGCAAGAGGTCCAAGTGGTACTAAAGCGAAAACAACAATCAGTGGCAAAAGCCTATTACCTGCCTTCTCCATGCCCCTACCTCACCGTGCAATCAGCATAAACTGGAGCAAAGAGTGCCACTTGAGTTCGCTGTGAAATGATCTCTAAATAATCGCGCATTATCTGAGGTATCGAAAGCTCACCGATCATGGTTAGATTTCTCAGCTCCGAAAACAACGCGATGTCATCAATCGTCAGATCTCGTGTTGTGTTTACAACAGACATCATATCAACCTCAGGCACCATCTTGAGCAGTGCGCCCTCAAGTTGAGGTAAGTAATCTTCGGTCGTGCTCAGCAACTCAGCTAAAGAAGCACCTAAATACTCTTCTCTAGAGTGAACAAATAATGCCATTGCCGACTCCGTGCTGAGTTCAGGGAGCCCAAGCAATGGCATGCGCGGATAACACAGCTTGGCAGTATATGGCTTCAAATCATCCAACATATCCTGAACGATGGTCGATAGTGTATAGCGACTAAAATAAGGCTCGACGTTAAGGGAACTAGGAAGTTGGTCCAAAAAAGCAAAAATATCGAGACTCTCCGTCATAAGCTCTGTTTGCTTTTCCGCAGCAGAAGTGAGCTGCAAAATAGGAACGGTAAACTTTTCTAGTTTCGCAGCGACCGATGGTTCGAGCTCTCCCAATGGGAATGTTTTGACCTTAACATCCAGATTCTTCAACCCAATTAATGCTTTAACTCGCGTACAGTAAGGACAGCTATCAAACGTATGTAATGTCATCATTTTCCTACCCCTCCTAGTTTCCATGCCAGATGGAATAAGCCATACGCTCTACATGAGCAGGAAGGTTTTGTTCATAGCCTACCCAATGTTCGAACTTTGGTAGCTTCACTGAATGTTTGAGTTCTTCTGGAGTCTTACCAGCTTGCATACCACTCCAAACCGCATCAAACAACGCTTTGTTAAATTGATAATCTTCTTCAAATGCTTCGGCTGATGAGACAGGCATGTGACCACTAATGACAGTGTCAAATGCTAATTCATTCCGCGCACGTTTAAAGGTATTCAAAATGCTGACGTAGTTATGCGTATTCAAACGGTGTGGTTCATTAACCATACCCGGCAAATGCCAATCAACGGCGAGTAGGACTTTGTCTTTCGGCATATGAATGATGCTCATGCAATCCCCATCATTAGGACCGTAGTAATGCAAATCGACTTGTTTGCCACCTAAACTCACGCTCATGGTGTCATCATATGTTTGATCTGGTTGAACAACGCGGTTCTCTAAGTCTCGACTTAAAAGCTCAGTACACTTTTCTTGAGAGATGAACTCTGCTCCCTGCTCTTTAAAGATCTGACCGCCGCGAGAGTGGTCAAAATGGTCGTGTGAATAAATCACCTTTTTGACTGGTTGCTTGGTTAGCTTGCTAATTTCTTGCATCATTTGCTTGGATCGCGCTTCACCGGACGGGTCCGTCACAATCACCCCTTCAGGCGTTATAACAACTAAGCTGTTATAGAAATACTGCGAGTATTGATAAACACCATCTTTCAACTCAATCATCACTGGTTTGGTTGGGTCAAATTGCACCGCTTCAGCCGCTACCGTTGAGCTCATCAAAAGCCCGCCAATCATAGCTTGGTAAATCATCTTCATAGGACACACCTTTTGTCTTACTTGTCTTTGGTGTTGCTAAAGATAATTTGTATACTTTAATGAAACAATTGAGTAAAAAGTAACTTCATAACATACAAAAAGTATCGAATGGACAAATACAAAAACATGCAACTGCTCTGCACCGTGGTAGAGAAAGGCAGTTTCGCAAAAGCAGCAAAAGCAATAGGCGTCACACCCGCGATTGTCGGGCGACATATTGCAGCCATGGAAAGCGAGTTAGGGTTTGTACTTCTTAATCGCACAACTCGGAGCATGCAGCTGACCCCAGGAGGCAGAGCCTATTACGAGGGGTCACGTGCGATTCTCGAAAACATAGAGCAGTTAGAAGACTCTTTAACTAGCGCCCACCAACTGAATCCAACCGGATTAATCAGACTTTCAGCCCCAGATGCAATGGGACCTTTTCTGATGAAAGCGATTAAGGTATTTCGCCAAACCTATCAGCACATCCGCTTTGATTTGGTGTTGTCCAATAGTCACGTAAACCTGATTGAAGAAGAGATTGACCTAACTATCCGTCTCTCATATGACTTACAGGATTCTTCCTATATTGCAACGAAACTAGGCAGTTCTAGCTTTGGATTGTACGCAGCACCAAGCTATATCCTTGAACACGGGCAGCCAAATCACTACAAAGAGTTAGAGCAGCATGATTGCTTACACATGGGGCGCTCGCGTTACGGTGATAACTGGGTGCTGCAGGTAGAAGGTAAGAGCATCACCTATCGCCAACCATGGGCGGCAGTCATTTCCGATACCCATACTCTAATCGCCGCCATGGTAGATGGCATGGGAATCTCTATGATGCCGAGTTTGTTTGTGCACAAAGAACTAAAACAAAATACTCTTGTTGAAATCAAAGGCGTGGCTGAATTCCCGCTGGTCAATATTTACGGAATGTATCCTACACGTAAACATGTACCCTACCGTTTATCTTTGTTCTTAAATCACTTAAAAGCATGGTTTCCAAAACATTTGCAACAAGCATAATTTGCCAAAACTTTGAGCGATTTCGGGATCTTATCAACACATTTTTTGTTAAAGGCGTACTATGCTATTGGTAGTGTATTCCACAAGAGGGCGTGGTTATGAAATACAAACATATCCTAGTCGCACTGGAACTGTCTGATGAGAGTACTGTGTTGATTGACCGAGCGGTATCTATGGCGAGTTATCTCGATGCCGAGATTTCTTTTATTCATATCGATGGTACTCATGGCGAAATTTATCGTGAGCTTGTCGATATTAAAGCAAACCCAGACCAAAGACCGTTGAATGAACATTCAATGGAGTGCTTGAAGTCCTTTAGCGATTACATGGAGCAACCATTGAAGCACTTCTTCGTAGGCACTGGTGATTTAGCGGACAAACTGGAAGTGACTATCAAAGAACAAGAAGTTGATCTGCTGATTTGTGGTCACCATCAAGACTTCTGGAGCAAGATCATTTCTTACTCAAGACATCTGATCAACAAGTCTCCGGTTGATATTCTAGTTGTACCAATTCACGAATAGCGTGAATGAACCATCCCAAAAGCCGCCAACGATGGGCGGCTTTTTTGAGTTTCTTGTTGGCTCAATTAAGGCTCTATTTCACCAATCGAATACAGCACCAACTCTTGTGGGTTATTCCCTTCCCCTAACGAGTGAATGTCTTCCCCTTCTTGTTTGAGCTCATTAATCAGTTTGAGCGCTTTATCTTGCTTCACACCAATAATGGTCGGCATTTCAGAGGCAGAGACACCAAAACGCGTTGCAATAAGCAAGTTTTTCACTTTAGTTTTATCCGATTCAAACATGACATGACCTCTTTAATTTCAATTATCTAAGCATAGCGAATCGCGATGAGAAAGCACCATGCCAACTTGAATAGGTAACGGATTTTCCTAAGGGCTAGACAAACAAGGAAAGTAAAAGCTTAGTTACTGAAAACGCGGTCAAAATAACTGAGTGGCGCCACCTTGGTATTGGCTCTTCGTTGCCACTTGCTGCTGTTCGCCACCAGCCACTTTTGTTCTGAGTTGGCTAAAATCGCTTGGCTCACTCTGGCTTCTCGCAACTCATGTTCCATCGCAAAAGCATGAGTATCACCTTTAGTGCTACCAAGATTGATCTGCGCGGAATGAAGTTCGGCGATTTCGGTTACACCTGCGCAACCGATAATGCCAATATCTGCGGAAAACTGAGCGAAAAAGTGCTCCGCCGCACCATCTACTACATCGCGGTCATTGGTACGAATACGCCCACCCGGAATCCAAGTTTCAATGTTCTCAAAATGAGAAAGAATGTGCGCCGCTTCGAAGTTATTCGTCACCACGCGAAGCTCACTGTGGTGGACTAAACGCTCTGCAATCAATGCGATGGTAGTACCGATACCCAAAAACAAAGTCGCGCCGTTCGGGATGGCTTTGACCACTTCATCTGCAATGATCTGCTTTTCTTGTTGATTGGTGACTTGGCGAGAAGCATAGCTGCGATTACTCAAGGTAGCAGGCAATCCGACACCACCATGATGACGTCGGGTCAGTCCTAATTGGCAAAGCTGATTAATGTCACGTCGAATGGTTTGCGTCGTGACTTCGAAGCGCTGAGCAAGTTCTTCTATCGCACAATATTCTTGCTGATGAACCAATTCAATGATGCTTTGCTGACGGACGTTGAGGTTATTCATTCAATGCTGCTTCTCGTCTGACTGCAGTCGCTTCAACTTTATAACTCTGTGGTGTGTCTGTGATCATCATGTCCACACCCCACAGCCAATGCGCTTCAACTAATTGAGGGAAGTTCGGTGTATAACAAAATAGTTGGTAGCCAAACTGCTTGATTTGCTTAGCCTGCGATTCGGTCAGGAAACGGTAATCACAATGCACGCTGTAAGCATCAATGTGTTGTAGCACGATAGCAAAATCATCAGGAATCTCTTGCCACAACTGTCCTCTTCTTACTTCTGGCAGATAGTTTCTCATCGTCACCAAAGCTTCCGTATTAAAGCTAGAGAACAGAATCATGTCCGTATCCGCATCCAAGCGCTCAATTACCTGTGCCACCTTTTCACACAACAAATCAATTTCATCGCCTGAGTAGATCTTCAATTCAATATTGAGCTTCACGCCAGCCTTTGCGGTGAGTTCAAGCGTCTCTTCTAAGCTCGGGATATGCTCGCCAGCGAAGTCATCACCGAACCATAAGCCAGCATCAAGTAACCTTAGCTCATGCCAAGTCAGCTCTTTCACTTTACCGCGACCATTTGTGCAGCGGTTTACGGTTTTGTCATGGATAACCACAGGGATGTTGTCTGCACAGAGTTGAACGTCGATTTCAATCCATTCACAGCCAAACTCAATAGCGCGTTGCATTGCCGATAAGGTGTTTTCTGGAGCCAAACTGGATAAGCCTCGGTGTGCCGTTATTGTCATTTTTTATTCCGTCTTTTTCATTTGTTTTCAAATGAACTATCTCAGCCCTCAATGACGGTTTAATTACAAAATCGTGACGAAAATAATGCTCAAATAAGTTCATTTTTCTGTAACTAGAACGTCATTTGGCTCATTTAATGTTCATTTGAATTTTTTGAAGCGGATTCATTATCAAAATGAAAACCTGCAAGGGAACAACCTGTTCAAATCATCTATGAAAAGGAATCATTATGGCTATTAAACACCTCGCCGGACTTGCAATTGCAGCGGCATTCATCAGCACGCAAGCACAAGCAAAAACAGAGGTTGAGTGGTGGCACGCAATGGGTGGCGCACTAGGTAAAAAGGTCAACGAAATTGCCGCAGACTTTAACGCAAGCCAATCAGAATACGAGATCAAGCCAGTTTACAAAGGCAGCTACGCAGAAACCATGACCAGTGCAATCGCCGCATTCAGAGCGAAAGAGCAACCAGCTATCGTGCAAGTGTTCGAAGTGGGCACGGCGACAATGATGGGGGCAGATAAAGCGATTTATCCCGTTTATAAATTGATGAAAGACACCAAAGAGTCGTTTAATCCAGATGATTATCTTGCGGCAGTAACGGGTTACTACACCACCAATGAAGGCAACATGCTTTCACTGCCATTCAACAGCTCCACTCCTGTGCTTTATTACAACAAAGACATGTTTAAGAAAGCAGGCGTAGCAAATCCACCTAAGACGTGGAAAGAGATGGAAGAAGTGTCTCGTAAACTACTGGCGTCTGGTGCGAAATGTGGTTTCAGCACAACCTGGCAATCATGGACTCAAATCGAAAACTTTGGTGCGCGTAACAACGTTCCTATTGCCAATAACAACAACGGCTTTGCTGGCTTAGACACAAAATTCAAGTTCAATGACTCAGCGTTCGTACATCATATCGAACAGATGGGTAAATGGTCGAAAGAAGGCATCTTTAAGTACGGTGGTCGTCAGTCTGATGGCATGCCACTGTTTTACACCCAAGAGTGTGCAATGACCATGGGCTCTTCCGCAGGTCTGGCGGGCATCAAAGAGAACATGAAAGGCGTTGATATCGGCGTAGCACAATTGCCATACGATTCAGAGCTAGTATCTAAGCCACAAAACACCATTATCGGAGGAGCCTCTCTTTGGGTGCTTCGTGGTCACTCAAGCGAAGAATACAAAGGCGTGGCGAAGTTTTTCTCTTACCTTTCAAGCCCTGAAGTTCAAGCAGATTGGCACCAATTCACTGGTTACTTACCAATCACTAAAGCGGCTTATGAGCTAACGAAAGAGCAAGGCTTCTACACTAAGAACCCAGGCACCGACACAGCCGTTCTGCAAATGACGTCGACAAAGCCAACGGAAAACTCGAAAGGCATTCGCTTTGGTAACTTCCTGCAAACTCGCGACATTATCAACGAAGAGCTGGAAGCGGTTTGGGCAGGAAAAGCAACAGCACAAGCTGCGCTAAATAATGCGGTTCGTCGTGGTGACGAGCAGCTACGTCGCTTTGAGCGCACACAGAAATAACGAACCTTAATAACGAACAGTGATGCACCGAGTCTTATTCCAGTAGGTACTCAGAGATGCACTCTCCCCGCCCATCATGGGTGGGGAATTCGTTTACACACCTTGCCTGTTTTATTTTGGTATTTGTATGTCCTCACCTGTTGTTTTTAAACACAAATGGCTTCCGGTTGCGCTGATTGCGCCTCAGTTGGTGATCACCTTGGTGTTCTTCATCTGGCCGGCAGGACAAGCCATTTTCCAATCTTCACAACTTGAAGATGCTTTCGGTATGAGCCGTGAGTTTGTGGGTTTAGAGAACTTTGAAACGCTCTTCCATGATCCACTTTACCTAGATTCGTTAATGACCACGCTGCAATTTAGCATCAGTGTTGCGGTGCTTGCTCTGGTCAGTGCGCTGATCCTTTCCGCTTTTGCCGAGCAAATCATCCGTGGCGCGACCATGTATCGCACTTTCTTGATTTGGCCTTATGCGGTGGCTCCGGTTGTCGCAGGTTCACTATGGCTATTTCTATTCGATCCAACCATCGGTGTGATGACCGAACTGTTGAATCTGTTTGGCGTAGACTGGAATCCAACGCTCAATGGCACCCATGCTATGTGGATGGTGATCATCACCTCGACATGGAAGCAAATCAGCTACAACTTTCTGTTCTTCCTTGCGGCGCTTCAATCAGTACCCAAGTCTCTGCACGAAGCCGCGGCCATTGACGGCAGTGGTCCAATCAAACGCTTTATCACCATTAGCTTCCCGCTGATTTCACCAACCAGTTTCTTTTTGTTGGTCGTGAACTTCGTTTACGCGTTCTTCGATACCTTCGCCATCATCCATGCGATGACACAAGGCGGTCCGAGTAACAGCACTTCCACCTTGGTTTATAAAGTCTATAACGATGGTTTTATTGGTCTGGACTTAGGCTCATCAGCAGCGCAATCCGTCATCCTGATGATCTTGGTGGCTTCCCTAACCGTGATTCAATTTAAGTATGTTGAGAAGAAGGTGGCGTACTAATGGTAGAAAGAAGACCGTTTTTTAATCTGTTTTGTCATGTCATTTTAATTCTTGGCATTATTTCGATTGCGCTTCCCGTTTGGATTGCGATCGTAGCAACCACACATGAGAACAGCGCGTTCGCTACTGGTACGCCGCTGTGGTTTGGCGATTTGGGCTTTAGCGTTTTCACTGACTTGTTGAGTAACGACACCCAATACAACAACAATACTTTGCCAATTGGCAACATGCTGCTGAACTCCTTCATCATGGCGATGTGCATTACCATCGGCAAGTTGAGCATTTCCATCCTGTCAGCGTATGCAGTGGTGTTCTTCCGTTTTCCGGGACGAATGCTGGCGTTCTGGATGATCTTCTTCACGCTGATGTTACCAGTAGAAGTGCGCATCATGCCGACATTTGAGGTGATTACGAACCTCAACATGCTGAACTCATTTTACGGCTTAACCATTCCATTGATCGCCAGTGCAACGGCTACTTTCTTGTTCCGTCAGTTCTTCTTAACGGTGCCGAATGAGTTAGTGGAAGCAGCACGAATTGATGGCGCAGGACCAATCAAGTTCTTCTTCGATATCTTGTTGCCTCTATCGCGCACCAACATCGCCGCACTATTCGTCATCACCTTCATTTACGGCTGGAACCAATATTTGTGGCCGCTTTTGATCACCACAGACGTGCAGTACTACACCATCGTGATGGGCATTAAACAGATGCTTGGAGTGGTTGATGGCGTGATCGAATGGAACAAAATTATGGCCACCACCATTATCGCCATGTTGCCACCCGTGATTGTGGTAATTGCAATGCAAAAAGCCTTTGTTAAAGGTCTGGTAGATTCGGAGAAATAAATGTCCACATTAACTCTTTCTAATATCGCTAAATGTTATCCGAACGGCTATCAGGCGATCCAAAAACTTAATCTCAATATCTGCGACGGCGAAATGGTCGTGCTGGTTGGCCCGAGTGGCTGCGGTAAATCCACCTTACTTCGCATGATTGCAGGGCTAGAGGAAATCAGCTCAGGAGAGCTTAAGATCGACACCACAACCGTCAACGATCTCGAACCTGGCGAGCGAGACATTGCCATGGTATTCCAGAACTACGCCTTGTACCCACACATGACGGTGTACAACAACATGGCTTACGGTCTGCGCAACCGCAGAACACCGAAAGCGGAAATCGAACGATTGGTTCACGAAGCGGCAAAGATGCTGGAGTTGGATCACCTACTCGACCGCAAACCAGGGCAGCTTTCTGGCGGACAACGTCAACGTGTGGCGATGGGGCGCGCAATTGTACGTGAACCAAAGGTGTTTCTGTTCGACGAACCACTGTCCAATCTAGACGCCAAACTGCGTGTTCAAATGCGTTTGGAAATCAAGAAGCTTCAGCGTCGCCTCGGAACAACATCGGTTTACGTTACCCACGACCAAGTTGAAGCAATGACGCTGGCGGACAAACTTGTTGTTTTGAACAAAGGTAATGTCGAACAAGTTGGCACACCGCTAGAGATATACGACAACCCTGCATCTTTGTTCGTCGCGACCTTTATTGGTTCACCATCCATGAACATCTTAGATGGCAATGTTAGCGTTGACGGCATCACTATCGGTGACGCGCTGCTTCCTGTCTCCACAGCAAACTTGGCTCTTGGCGAAATAAAGCTAGGACTTCGTCCAGAGCATTTACAAATCAGCCAAGATAACCCATGGTTGCAAGTAGAAGTCGAATTGATTGAATCGCTCGGTGCCGATCTGTTACTTTACTGCCGCACAGAAGGTGGTGACTCACAAAAGCTTGTTGTTCGTGTAGAGGGACATACGCCAATTCAAATTGGCGACAAGCTTGGTCTAGACATAAAGCCAAAACATGTTCATCTATTTGATGCCAACACAGAAAAGCGTATCGAGAGTACACTGGCTTCCGCGGTATCACTGCAAGGCGTCAGTGACGAAACTCAAGCAATCAACCCTAGAGTAAACAAGCAAGGAGTGGTGAATGCCTAACCCGTTATCAGAGCTCAAGTTAGAGAGTCTGAAACAGATCGAATGGCTGCTAACCGACGTGGATGACACATTGACTTGGCAAGGCAAGCTGCCACCTGAAACACTCATTGCGTTAGCCGAGCTAGAGCGTGTCGGCGTAAAAGTGGTGGCAGTAACAGGCGCATGTGCCGGTTGGTGTGACCAAATGGCAAAGATGTGGTCACTGCATGGTGTGATTGGTGAAAATGGCGCGTTTTGGATGAGAAAAGACGCGGCAGGATTCCACACCACCTTTGCTCGCCCAGCCGAAGCAATGCGCAAAGAACAACGCGCATTACAAGAAAGTATTTCCGGCATTTTGGCAGGCTATCCCAATGTCGAGTTCAGCCAAGATCAGAGTTTTCGCTACTGTGACGTTGCGGTGAACATAGCGCAAGATAGAACACCTGTTTCCCCTTCCACGACAATGGAAATTCTTAACCACATTATGAATTTGAATGTGGAGTCTAATCCCGTCAATGCAACATTGAGTTCGATTCACATCAATGCTTGGGTCGGTAGTCACAGCAAGCGTACAAGTGGTGAAGCGTACATTAGGCAGTTCAATAACGGCGAATTACCGAGCTTAGAGCGCATCACGTATGTGGGAGATTCACTCAATGATGAAGGCATGTTTGAGTGGTTGCCAATGACCTTTGGCGTGAATAACATTCGCCCTTTATTGGCGAAACTGAACCATCAACCTAACTATGTCACACAAGAGAACGGCGGCTATGGGTTTGCTCAATTGGCAAGCTTGATCGTTCAAGCAAAAAGCCTGTAATTCAACAGCATGTCCATTCGCCCTTCCGCTTTTCTTAAGTCGGTGAATGGACATTATTTTTGTCTCTGATAAATAAAATCTCTATTTATCATTCGCAATTATCGTTTTGTTATCTACCAAAAACGCTCAAAAAACTCTCGTTACTAATTTGCTCTCAATCCCTTGCTATATATGGCGTTTTTTCATTTCGTACTACTTACCATGCTCAGAACGAAGCAATCCGCAACAAAAATTGATTGTTGTCCTAACTAATTATTTTTGTTTGTCGCATTCAAAAGCAGCCCATATTATCCGCAGCACAAGGGATGACATTCCTTACGCTCTTTAACAATCAAATGCCGTACTTCTTCATCTGACAACTTTCCTACTGATGTAAAAATTCCCTTTTGATTCCCATTTTCAAATTTTTACAACCACTGCGCAGAGCATTTAAAGCTGTGTTCTGCATTACAGTCTATTCATGTAGGAAATCATCGTGGATAAATATCAAGCTGCATACGCTAAGCGTCTAGAAAAACTGAAGGGCAATCGTTCGCCAAAAACTATTGCACGTATTTCGGCGTGGGATGCATTTTTTAACAAAGAATACGAGATGCAAGATCTAGAGTCTCAAATGGCAGACTCTGCTCGTCATCACTATGAGCAATCTGACGTTAAAAATGAAATCAGCTTTGGTTCATTCAAACGCGCATTCTATAAAGAATCGATCGTGATTTATGACCTAACCGATGGCGCTTCAATTCAGAAAGTGTTCACACCGTTACTTGTGCTAACAACAGCATGGGTACTGTTCGTGTGTTTTACCCAGTAATTGAATAACCGAATTAAATAAGCAATAGATAAACTATTGGCAGAGTGTTTATTACCTTTGTTCAATACAAACAGTTGAGAGTTTAAGGATGAAAGGAAGAAACATTGCGGCATTTGCCATTGTGGTGGCAGCATTTGCGTTTGGTTATGGCTTTAAATCCTATCAAGAAGCGAATGGTGTCATTTACCCAACCTTTAAGAAGGAGTTTAATCTCTGATGCCTAAGATTACCCTTCTGCTACTCGCAACGACTGTCGGTATTGGCGTTACCGGTGCTGCATTCTGTGTTGGCATTACTTATGCGTTCACACAACTGCCAATCGAACAAATTCTATCGAGCTTATAAAAAAGTAGAGCACTTCGGTGCTCTACTTTTTTGCTGTTTGAGACTCAATATTTGAGTTGAGAAACGAAAAGCGCAATCAGAACTCTTTATTCATCTTCTGTAAGCAAGCAAACAAGATCGCTTGATGCTCAGGTTCGATATTGCGCGTTAAGTCTTGAACCAAATCTAAATGCAGCTGATTGTGATGACGGTGAATCTCTTCACCCGCTGGCGTAAGCTTTACTACGATAGCGCGACGATCTTCTGGATGCGGACAGCGCTCAATAAGCTCCGCTTTCACCAGTTTCTCAATTTGAACCGTTAACGTGCCTGTCGTAATCCCAAGCTTTTCCGCCAGTTCTTTCATACGCAACGCACCATGCCCACCCAGTACTTCAATCGTGTGGATTTGAGCTAGTGAGTAACCCGTGCCTTTTACTACAGATTGCTCCCAAGAAGACATTTTGTCATAGAACTCGGTAAGCGTTTGATTCAGCTTTTCTAATTCGCGCATCACTCAGTCGTTTGAACTTCCAAAGTTAGGTGGTGAATCTTATCAAATTTACTCAATAATTGCTTAAATTCATCCAGCGTTTTGTTGCTATGATTTTTAAGCGCGATAGCCGCAGAATAATGATGACCACTCACCTTCCAGATGTGTAAATCAACAATCTCGGCATAAGGAGTAAGTGTTTCAGTAATCTCATCTCGGTATGACTTGTTGATGCTCTCATCCAACAAGACTGGTGCGGTTTGTTTCATTAAACCCAAGGTCCACTTACCAATCACAACGGCACCAACAATCCCCATCATGGCATCTAACCAAACCCAGCCGTAAAACTTACCGACAATCAACGCGACAATCGCAAGTAGAGAGGTCAGCGTATCCGCTAACACGTGGAAGTACGCAGCAGTTAGGTTGTGGTCGTGATGATGTTCGTGCTCATGATCGTGAGAATGGTGATCATGATGGTCATGCCCATGATGATGGTGATCTTGCAGAAGCAGCATGCTCGCAAGGTTCACCACTAAACCAATCACCGCCACCATAATAGCTTCGTTAAACTGAATGCTTTCTGGGTTGAAGAGACGATGAATCGACTCGACCATCATCATCAATGCCACAATCCCCAACGCAATGGCACTGGTAAAACCGCCGAGCACACTCACCTTACCCGTACCAAATGAGAAGCGGTCATTATGGGCATTTTGTTTCGCGTAGCGGTAAGCAAACAAGGTGATACAAAATGCCGCTGCGTGTGTACCCATATGCCAACCATCTGCGAGCAATGCCATTGAACCAAACATGGTCCCGGCAGCAATCTCCACCACCATGGTGGTCACGGTTAGGATCAATACGTAGAGCGTGCGTTTTTCACCCTTTTGGTTGTGAGAAACGAAATCATGTGAATGTTGCGATACAGCCATTGCGACACTTACCTTCCAATTTTAGTTTGATTATCAAATTATTTGATTTTAACTTAGTTTGACCATCAAACAATGTCAACCTAGGAAGGGAATTTGATCAAAGGGAAGTTTTAAAAAGAGTCTTACTCAGTATAAAAAAACACAAACGAGCTAAAGCACTCAGGTTCACCAGAGAAGCCTAAGTGATTTTGCAGAAAGTGATGTTTTTAAGTTGAGCGAGAGAACTAGCGCTCAGCTAATCGACGGGTATCTTCATCGATGATCGCTCGAAGCGCTTTGGTCAGATCATCAAAGTCCGTGTGCTTTTTGCCGTATTCCAGATTAAAGGCGTAATTGAAATCGGTAGGGTTATCGCCTTGAGTGTGCTGCAGAATGGTTTCCAATTTATCCAACGCTTTGGTGAGTCGAGCTTCTGCGGTAGTAGCACTGTCGTATTCCAACCATAGCTCCAGCAGATCCTTTTGCAGAGAAGCGTCTAACGGAGCGATGAGTTGCTTCAAATCCGCCAGTTCTAGTGCGCTTTTATCCAGCCCATAGTGTTGCTCCAACGCCGAAATGTCACCGCTGACCGCTTCTGCCAAGTCATGAACAACACAGAGTTTTAGCACTTTCAAGCTATCCAAATGTGGATAATGTTCTGCTACCAGCATGGCAAGTAAGCATAATCGCCACGTGTGCTCAGCAGTACTTTCATGGCGACCAGAAGACGTCCATGCGGTGCGTAAGGTGCTTTTGAGCTGCTCAGCCTCGCGCAAAAAAGTAAGAATGCCAGGTAGCTTGTCGATCATATCAGTGCTCATGTTTCAATGTTTTCAAGAAGAGTAACGGATCGGGCTGAATCGGAAAAGCACAAACGACAGGGAGAAAACAGGAAGTGATTAGAAACATAGAAGAAGACTCAGACACTCATATTGAGAATGCCTGAGCCTATAGATCACGCCAATTCGCAAGAAAGCAGTTTGGCTTCAAAGTGCTCATCAATGCAGTCGGCAATCAGTTCAATTCGGCTTTCAGCACAGTCATCCAACTCCACTTCCTGTAGCCCATCTGGCGTTAGGTTGTAGCCATAAATGCCATCACCAGTAATAAACACCGCTTTCATGCGCTCCACTTCCAGCTCAACCAACAGAGGAATCAGCTTGCGGCGATCGAACACTTTCTCAGGTGAAAAGCGCCAACCGACACTCTGGAAACCTTCGCCTGAATTGGTCGCTTTGAGCATACCACTCTCAGGCATTGGCATGTCTGAAGCCAAAGGCTTGTCACTCGCATGATGGTGGTGATGCGGGGGATGTTCATGAATGGTGGTCTCACCTTCAAATTCAGCGAACGGAATCACCCCATGCTGAGCAAAAACCACTTTGGTATTTGGGCGCCCAACTTGCGCCACGTAAGCTTCTAGCTTCTGGGTGTCTCCCTCTTGATACAAATCGAGCTTGTTACCCACCACTGTATCGGCAATCGCAATTTGTTGGTTGAACGTGTCATGCTGTGTATAGCGCTCATCCGCAAGCTTACGCGCGTCGACCAAAGTGATGTTCTTTTGTAGCGAAAGCACTTGGCGATAATGATCTGTCGACAACACTTGCAGCACTTCTTTCGGGTGGCCAAGCCCAGTAGGCTCAATCAGCAGACGGTCTGGCTTTGCTTCATTAAGCAGTTGGTTTAAGGCGATTTGCATTGGCAACCCCGCCGCGCAGCACATGCAGCCGCCGGGTACTTCGCGAATAAACACTTGTTGCTCTTCGCTTTGTTGCCCCTGAACCAAGCTACCATCAACGCCGATTTCACCAAACTCATTCACTAATACCGCCCAGCGCTCGTTCTCTGGCTTATTCGCCATTAAATTCAAAATCGCTGAGGTCTTTCCTACACCAAGAAACCCCGTAATCATGTTGGTAGGAACACCAAGTATGGGTTGGCTCTCAGAGCTCATTGGCAATTCTCCTGTAACCTTGCACCAGTTCGTGGTTTGCTGAAACCACAGACTCTGAAAACGCCGAGTACTCAGGTGGCACTTTCGAGATGCTATTCAAATCAAAGTCAGCACCAATATTCGTCATTGGCGGAACATGGAAATTCTCTGGCAAGTCTAGACCATCTACCACACAGTTATGGCGAATAACACAACCCTTCCCAATCACAGCATTAAATACCACCGAGTTAAAACCAATGAACACATCATCGCTAACTTCACACGGACCATGAATAATTGATCGGTGTGCAATGGAAGAGCGCTCACCAATGGTCACGGCAGCGCCTGCCTTTGAGTGAATGACCACGCCATCTTGAATGTTGGTATCGCGCTTGATGACAATGGCTTCCATATCGCCTTGCTCGTTCACCTCATCAGCACGAATCACCGCGTAAGGACCAATAAAAACGTTATCTTCAATGATCACTTTGCCACAGATGATTGCAGTCGGATCGATGAAGGCTGTTTCCGACACTTCGGGCATGTGACCTGTGGGATTTCTTCTTAACATATTGAATTCTCTTTATTTGATGCCGAAAAGACACTCAAGTTACGACAACTATACTTCTACAAATAAAGCCCGATGAAAGCGGATAAATGTAAGCTTTCGAAAATAAACTGAGCTTTCAAATAATCTAAGTTTTTGAAAAACTTGAGTCTTAGCGATCAAATACCAATCGCATAGCATGTGCTGCCTGCTCATTGACTTGTTGGTCGACATACACCAACCCACCGTTGACCCAAGTTTTCTTGATTTGTGAGGAGAACTGATGGCCAGCAAAAGGCGACCAACCACAGTGGTACAAGCTATTGTCATTGGTGACTAAAGTCGGCATTTTTGTATCCACCAGCACCAAATCAGCGAAATACCCTTCACGGATAAAGCCACGTTGCTCAATACCGTAGCGGATGGCTGGGTTATGTGCCGTCTTTTGAACCACTTGCTCCATCGTCATATGTCCGCGAGCGACTTGATCAAATAAAGACAATAGTGCGTGCTGTACCAAAGGTAACCCCGCTGGCGCTTGTTCGTAAGGCACCTGTTTTTCTTCCCTCGTGTGGGGGGCGTGGTCTGTCGCGATAATGTCAATTTGACCTGTATTAAGTGCTTTTAGAATAGCCTCACGGTCACTTGGGTATTTCACCGCTGGGTTACATTTGATTTGGTTACCACGCTCTGCGTAATCTTCATTGCTAAACCACAGGTGATGAACGCAAGCTTCAGCGGTAATGTTTTTGTTCTCGATTGGACCTGCATCAAACAGTGCTAACTCTTTTGCCGTTGTAATGTGCAGAACATGCAACTGACTGTTGTACTTCTTAGCCAGTTCTACCGCATAAGAAGAGGACGCATAGCACGCTTCGTCATCACGCAGTATCGGATGATCTTCAATGGTGAATTCCGACTTCTCTTTGAGTAGTCGCTGTTTGTTTTGCGCAATCACAGGTCCACTTTCACAGTGCGTTACGATGAGCACCGGTGAATCACGGAAAATTTCCTCCAAGGCTTGAGGTGCTTCCACCAACAAATCCCCCGTCGAAGCCCCCATAAAAACCTTCACGCCACAATGTCTCTTTGGATCAAGCTGTTTGATTTGCTCAAGGTTGTCTTCGGTCGCACCAAGATAGAAAGAGTAGTTCGCGAGGGAGCTCTGCTCGGCAATGGAGAATTTGCTTTCTAACGCTTCGATGGTCGTCGTGGCAGGGTTTACGTTCGGCATTTCCATATAGCTTGTGATACCACCTGCAACCGCTGCACGGGATTCTGTTGCAATCGAACCTTTGTGCGTTAAACCCGGCTCACGAAAGTGTACTTGGTCGTCTATCATACCGGGGATTAGATGGCATCCTTTAGCATCAATCACCGTGTCTTCCGGTTTTGAGGCGATATCGGTCGAGATAGCTTCAATTCGCTGATCGACAATTCGTAAATCGGTCTCGGTAATGGTTCCTTCGTTGACGACAAGGGCGTTTTTAATCAGTGTTGCTGGCATAGCGGTTCAGAACTCCTTGCTGATGATGCTAATAATGGGAAAGGATAAACGTCGTAAAGTGGCAGTGATGAAGACGACAATAAGTGGACATTCAAAAACACTTACTGGGATTTCGCACAGTCATCACAAACACAATTGATCTCTAGTTGAGGGCTGACAACGGTGAAGCCTTCTTCTTTTGCATGGGATTGCAGACCGTGAATCAAGCTTGGGTCGATGGCTTGCTCGCTAATTTTGTTGCATTTGGAGCAGATGAGAAATTGAGGAACGCCATGTTCGTGCTCGCATAGGATATGGGAGCAGACGATGTATTTATTAGAAACTTTAAGCTTGTGAGCCAAGTGCTCACCTTCAAGAAAATCCAAGATTCGATACACCGACATTGCCTGAATATTTTGTTCAAAATGGGCTTTGCAATAATCCACCAACTCATAAGCTGACAAGGCTCTATCGGCATGGACCAACGCTTTCAACACCAGTTTTCTCTTGGAAGTTAATTGCTTTCCTTGAGCTTTAAAGCTCACCTCAACATGCTTAATAATGGCGTCAATATCGCTCATTTTCACCTCACACAAGACACACGCTACCTTATAATAATTTTGATTATTGTTATGTTATAACATAAAAAATAGATTCATCAAGGTAAGGTCAAAGTGAACGCGACTTGGGTATACGCATTAGATCCGTTACTCTAATTAGTTCGTATCCAAATCAGAATAATCGAAACGGATGGCTAGGATGGAACATGTTGGTTCTCGAGCGTTGATTGTAGAAGGCGGCGCGATGCGTGGGGTGTTCTCCTGCGGCATACTCGATCACTTTATGGCACAAGATTTCTCCCCTTTTGACAGCTTTTGGGGTGTCTCGGCGGGCGCAAGTAACTTAGCGGCTTACCTTGCTAAAATGCCGGGCAGAAACCTCAAAATCTATCTCGACTACAGTCTACGAAAAGAATTTATCTCCCCCACTCAACTCGTACGCGGTGGCGATATGATGGATTTAGATTGGATGTGGGACGTCACGCTTAAAGAGTTGGGCATTGATCGAGCCGTACTCTCTGCCGATCCTCGACCATTCTTTTTAGGTGTCACACGACAAGACAACGGACAACCAGAATACCTAACACCTTCCGTAGAAATGTTGGCGGAAACCATGAAAGCCAGCAGCGCCTTACCAATCATGTACCGCAATGGTGTGCCATTAGATGGCGTAAGGTATGTGGATGGTGGTGTAGCGGATGCAATCCCTATTGCCGAAGCCATCAAACGCGGTGCAACCAAAATCATGGTGCTACGAAGCCGCCCTGCCAGCTATCGCAAATCCAAGCCTAAGTTTGAAAAGCTAACTTCACGTTTACTGAAAGATCATCCAGCGTTAATCGAGCCAATGCTCACGCGCCATATTCGTTACAACCAGAGTCTGGAACTGATAGAGAACCCGCCAGTTGGCGTTGAGATCATCCAAATCTGTCCACCAGAAGGCTTTAAGTTAAAGCGTTTAAGCCGCTCGCCAGAACCTTTACGTCAAGCTTATGAGCTGGGTGTGGAATGTGGTCCACAAGCCATTGAACGATGGGAGCAAAGCTAAACAGAGAGCAAAAAGCTCACTGCCCTCGTGAAAGACAAAAAAAGCCACACCCAATTGGTGTGGCTGATGCAAATTCGATGGCAGTGGATATCGTCTTTGCTTGCGTATGAGCCCAATAAACGGACTCCAAATCACTTAGTGTTTTTCTCTCGAACTGTAACTCCAAGAGTTGGCGTCAAGGCTTGGTGCCAAGCAACGGTATTGGGTGCCTTAATAAGTTTCAAATACACCAGAATTGTAGTCTTGAATCGCTTGTTCAATTTCGTCGATACTGTTCATCACAAATGGACCATAATGCACAACAGGTTCATTAATCGGTTCGCCAATAAAGAGCAGTACTCCGCTAGCGTCATTGGCTTGCAGCTCTACCCACTCACCTTGCGAAAGTAGTGCCATCTCACCTTGCATGACCACGCGCTCGCCCACCTTAATACTTCCTTTATAAGCATAGGTCATCATATTGTGATGTTTCGGTGTCATTAATGTCATTGTCGCACCTGGATGCGATTGCCAATCAGCAACCGTCACTGGTACACCCGTTTTACTTAGCGGTCCTTTGACAACCTCATCGCCGATGCTTAACTCGCCAGAAATAACACGAACCAAACCATGGGACTCTGCGCGATGCTCGGTAATAGTTTCCGGTTGGAAGTCGTGATATTGCGCCGGAGACATCTTGTCTCGTGCAGGTTGGTTAATCCAAATTTGGAAACCGTGCAGCTCGCCGTCTTCCATGATTGGCATTTCACTGTGAATCACACCACGACCAGCAGCCATCCATTGCGCACCGCCAGAACGAAGCTCACCAATGTTTTCCATATGGTCACGATGTTGGAAATGACCGGTGAGCATATAAGTTAGTGTTTCAATGCCCCGATGTGGATGTGGAGGGAAACCACCCACATAATCTGCACGTTGGTCTGATTTAAGCTCATCGACCATCAAGAATGGTGAAAAGCTCGTGTTATTGAATCCGGCTACGCGACGAATTTTAACCCCATCACCATCTGCGGTTGCATGCGATGGAATGATCTGACGAATCTCTCTCACTGTGCTCATAATATTGCCTCCCTTATTGGTATGGACTCATTGTAGGAAGGGGGATGCCAAATCATGAGGGGATGAAATTGTTCTACTCCATCAGTTTTTTCGAACGAAAAGAATTTGAAAAATAAATGTAGCTATTTTTTAAACACCCTGTATAGTGGTGGCTGGCTCTAGAAAAGAGCTGTTAATGCTACATTTAGTTTAAGTTCCCTCTCAGTAACACCCTGAATCCTTGATTCAGACTCCTGCGTAAAACTTCCTCTTGATTGCACATTCAATAGCTTAAAAAAGATCCATCACAATTCGTATATTATTGTTTAATTTCAGAGGTTTTTATGTCTGGTAAAGTAACTGGTTCAGTAAAATGGTTTAACGAAACTAAAGGCTTTGGTTTCCTAACTCAAGACAACGGCGGTCAAGATGTATTCGTACACTTCAACGCAATCGTTGCTGACGGTTTCAAAACTTTGACTGAAGGTCAGAAAGTAAGCTTCAATGTAGAAGAAGGTAAAAAAGGTCCTCAAGCGACTGAAGTTACTCCTCTATAAGATAGCTTTTCTTGGTGCAGCATTTCCTCGCTGCACCAAACTCTCTCCCCCTTCAAAAAATTCCTCAAACTTAATATTTAGCAATTAAATTTTGCTTGGTTTTCTGCTGCCTAAAATATACCCAAGTAACCTCGAGATGCTAAGTTCAGCGAGAATGACTTGGTTTGTAGACGCGGCGGATACGATATCCATCGTTGGAACACTAGATCTATCGAACCCGATAGCCATCGTTGGTATTTCACTTACTTAAAATTAGGAAAAATTATGTCTAGAAGAACAGGTCGTCAAAGACACTGGTACCAATTATTGAATAAAGAAAAGATCACCAAAAAACAGGAGAATAAATGATAGAGATTGAATTCCGTTTAAAACAACCCGACATCTCTTGGAACGCCAAAATTCATCAACTCAATAGTGATATTTTAAGGCGCCATATATTGCCAAAACTCCAATCTGCTTGTTATCTCATTGATTTTAAATACTGTGAGAAAACCTACTCCGGAGACATTCTGTGTGACTCAGGTTCAAAGCTAGGAAGTTTTATTATTAAATAAATCAATTTTCGTGCATTAATGAATAATGCGGATATTTAGGAAGAATTTCCAAAGGAAAAATCATGGCAAAGAAAAGCAAGAAGCAAATTGAGCAAGAAAAGAAAGAGTCCGAGCAAAACGCCGCAGCGATTAAACAACAAACGCGCCGCCGAATTGAGGACATCATGGAGCAAAGAGAATTTGATAAAATGTTCGAACTATAAATACATTCCATTTTCTTTTCTCTACTCTTCTCATCTAAAATATCGACGTGCAAGGTATCGCCACCCCTCTTCTCAGTTCACAATGAGCAACGCACATTAAATTCGATATGACTCCCAATGTTTCTCGCATGGTGTGGTTCAGTATTAGCCACTGAATATTCGACGCTCAGCAAGGTGTGTGCTGACAACGAAGCCATCATGCGATGAATCACAGCCTCGATACAATCTCCATCGCTCAATTAAACCAACACTTTTTTGCCTTTCCGTTCTCCGTTCTCCGTTCTCCGTTCTCCGTTCTCCGTTCTCCACAAATAACAATTTCATCAACGACTCTAGCCAAGCTTCAATTTTTGCGTATAATCGCAACCGTTTGCTTCGTATAACCCCAATGATATGGTTTGGGGGTCTCTACCAGCTCCCGCAAAGTGCTGATTACGAAGAGTCGAGATCACTGTGGATCTTACTCTTTGTAATGGCGTTCGATTTTTCTCAATCTATACCTATCCTTAGAGTAATTGCATCCACAACAACCATAAGAAAAAGTGGGAGTTTATTATGAACGCATTTATTCAAGGTCTTCCAAAGGTAGAGTTACACTTACATATCGAAGGTTCGCTAGAGCCAGAACTGTTGTTTGAACTGGCACAACGTAACAACATAGACATTCCATACGAATCGCCACAGGCACTGCGCAAAGCGTACGAATTCGAAGATTTACAGTCTTTCCTAGATATCTATTATCAAGGTGCTAACGCGCTGCGTACAGAACAAGATTTCTATGATTTGACTTGGGCATACCTAGAGCGCTGCAAAGCCGACAACGTCATCCATACTGAGATCTTCTTTGACCCACAGACCCACACCGACCGTGGCATTGAGTTTGAAACGGTCATCAACGGTATTCACCGAGCAATGCAAGATGGTAACGAGCAGCTAGGTATTACGTCTCAAATTATCGCATGCTTCTTGCGTCACCTATCGGAAGAAAGCGCCATTGAAACGCTGCAATCAATCATCAAACATCAAGACAAAATCATCGGTGTAGGTTTGGACTCTTCAGAACTCGGTCACCCGCCAGAGAAATTCAAACGCGCTTTCCAACAAGCAAAAGCAGCAGGCCTATTGACGGTAGCACACGCGGGTGAAGAGGGTCCGGCGCAAAACATCATTGACTCTGTTGAGATGCTTAGCGTTAGTCGTGTGGACCATGGCGTTCGCTGTGTTGAAGATGCTTCATTGGTAGATGCGCTTATCGAAAGTAAAATGCCACTAACGGTGTGCCCGTTGTCGAACATTAAGCTTTGCGTGTTTGATGAAATGGAGCAGCACAACATTGTCGATTTGCTACGTAAAGGTGTCGCGGTAACCATTAACTCGGATGATCCGGCGTACTTTGGCGGCTATATGACGGATAACTTTAAAGCGGTCAGCGATGCTCATCCAATGACGAAATCAGAACTGGCTCAGTTTACGGTTAATGCAATCAACGCCAGTTTCATTGATGAAGCGCTTAAAGCGAAATACCGTACTCAAGTCGCGAACTACTTGGCAAGCCACTAAATATTAGCGCTAGTTGACTAGGGTTTGTTGACTTTTTTAGCAGATTCTCGCCGAGAAAGAACAACAAACCCTAGCTCTTGGTCACGACGCTACGCTTAAACTGGTTTTGACACAATTTCTTCCTGAATTCTTGGCAAGATAAAGCGCCTTATCAGCGCAGGCAACCAGTTCATCGAAGTTTTGCCCAACTTCTAACGTTGCAACACCCGCGCTAAATGTCATGCACGTCACGGGCGAAAAGTTCTCCTGTTTCATTTTCTCTTGTAAGTTGAGAGCGATTTGCTCGCCTTGCTCAATCGATGTATCTCTCAGTAGAATGACAAACTCTTCCCCGCCCCATCTTGCAATAAGATCTTGTTTTCTCACATTGTTACTCAGGAAATCGGCTATATGCATTAGCACTTGGTCACCCACATCGTGCCCAAAGGTGTCATTCACCACTTTAAAATAGTCAAGATCAATAAGAATCAGAGAAGTAGAGTGAAAAGGTATCGTCTTATTGGTCAATTCTTGATGTACTTGGTTAATTAAAGCTCGTCGATTGAATAAGTTCGTCAATGGGTCATACATGGCTAACCAAGTTAACTTCTGATTATTTTCGTTGAGTAATTTCACAGACATCGCGAGGTCGTGATTGGCATCGTTCAGCTCGTTAGTTCTGCTCGCCACAACATCTTCCAAGTTTCGATTATGCTGTTGAATCTCTTCTATGGTGTTTTTAAATGCGTTAGACAATTGCCCAATTTCATCCAAAGAGTTTTGCCCAGCAAATTCGGTGTAGTGACTGCTGACCGAATTTTTAACGTCCTGCGTTAACTCCACAATCGGTAACGTCACAGAGTTGGTCAGATAGATGATAATCGGTAGAAAAACGATGATTACCACCGATAAGGTAATGGTGACGTCTTCTACTAGTGCTTTGATATCAAGGAATATGTCTGACTCTTCCGTTGTGACAAACAACGTCCAACCCGGCAGACTATCAATGGCAGAAAAGGTAACGATCTTGGATTCACCCACATTCTCATCATAATAATGTCCGTAGCCGATATCGTGCTGTCGTGTTTGCAAGGCAATATTCCCAAAGCCTTCAAAACCGATACTGTCAGAATCAAAGATATTTGCCGCTAAAATAAGCGTGTTATTTGGGTGGGAGACCACATTTCCGTAATTGTCGGCAATCCATGCATAACTACTGTTTCCAAGTTTGACTTTGGACAGTCTCTTACTCAAATAGTCAATAGAGATGGATACTCCAACAATACCACTCCACTCATTTTGTGAATTAAAAACAGGGACACCCAATGCAATCAACGGCTCTCCTGTCACCAAACCAATGTGCGGCTTAGTGACATGGTATTTTGCCTGTTGCCAGTTAACATCCTCAGTTATGTCTGCCAGCGTCACTTTGGTTCTGCGACCTTGGTAATCGACCAAGTTCCATTCATTGTCGACGAACAAAGTATTGACCACCGCATGTTTCGACATGCTTTGCAGCCATTTCAGTTCTTCAATAATGAATGGAACATCACCATGCTGAACCCTTTGATGCCCACTGATGGTTTGAAGTGAGGCGACGTTTCTTTGTAGCTCTTGGCTAATCACATCAGAATGGAGGTTTGAAACTTGAATCGAGTTTTTCAAGGCAACACTAAACACACGTTGCTGCTCTTTAAAATAAAGGGCACCAAACAAAATCAAAACAAAGCAAATCGTCATCAAGGTATAGATGACAATGAACTTAGTTCGAATGCTCGTGAAAAAAAACCGACTTCCCTGCACAAAAGCCCCAGTGATATTGAGGAATATATTTACAGTCTAGTGTCTCATTAAAGAACCATCCATACGGTATAGTGAAAATATTCACTTTAATCTAATGATTTTCGGTAAATTTCTCAGCGGCTAATAAACACTGCTCTCTCAACCACTGATGACTAGGATCATTTGTGCGAGAAGAATGCCAATACATGGCGACATCAATTGGATCTTTCATGAAGTCTGCTTTTAGCTCTTTGAGCTGATAGAGGTCGCAATACTGCTTCAGCAAGGTTTGTGGCATCAGAGCGAGATAATCACAACGCTGCACAACCGGCAATACTTCAATAATGCTACTCGCCTGCCATGCCACATCACGTTGACCTAAGAGTTTTTCATCCTTGATTCCTCGACCAATTAGGTAACCATTTTGTTGATTGAACTGAGACAAAGTGACGTGCTTTTCATTGAGGTACTCTTTGACACTGATCCTGTTGCCCGTTAAGCGAGGATGATCTTTGCGACACACCACGGTCAACTTATCAGACATCAATACTTTAGAACGTAAATGTGGGTGCAGATTAGTGTGAGCCTCTATCACCAAGTCACACTGCTGGGTTCTCAGTAGGTTCGTCAAATCCATGGTGTATAACGGTTCAATGCGTGTGCTGGCTTTTGGCGCTCTCTCACTGATCAAAGCGGAAAGTTCAGGAAGAAGAGTAAAACCGAACACACTAAGGGAAGAGATCACAAAACGCTTATCGCACTCAGCAGGATCAAACCGAGTATGTTCTGGCAGCATATATGCGATGCTCTCTACTGCACTCGCTAATGTCGGGTAGATATCAACTGCAAACGCCGTTGGTGCAACGCCATGGCTTTCACGAATGAATAACGCATCCTTAAACACCTCACGAAGCCTGACTACCGCTTGGCTGACCGCAGATTGACTCACACCCAGACGTTGCGCCGCTTTGGTGTAACTCTTCTCTTCCACAATCGCCACAAAGGTCGGGATAAGACTGTAATCTGAGTGCTTCATAGATTATGTGTTCTCTAATATTTCCATGCTGACATGAGCTTAACTTATATCATATATCACTCAACTTATGGCGTTTTTTCATACAATTCCGCGCATGTGATTACAAAAGACAAAACAATAATCACGCGCTCAACGTTTTACCCTCACACATTGACAAAAGGTATAACTATGAACGTCATAAAAGCCATAGGTCGTGTCATTTTTGCGATTTTTATGGTGCTATTAAAGTTCTCACTTTTCATGGCTCTAATGCTCGGTGGAGCTTACTTGCTTGCGCCTATGGGTACGATCAATTCGAAAGATATTGATATGAGCTTGTTTACCAATACCCCTAACGACACCATGATGGTGATCTTCAACTCCGAGTACTTCAGCGGTTATCTATTTTCCGTCACCATAGCGCTTGCCATTTTTGTCATCTATTTGCTATGGCAGATCCACGAAGTTGCGGTACATCGAGCTCAAGAGAAGAGAAGTTCTCATATCCAATTGGTATTTGCGCTTTCTCTATGCGGTTTGTTCATCCATAAAGCGTGGTGGGTGCTGGCGTTAATCATTGCGTTCGCCAACTGGGAACACATCGGCAGCTCACTAAGCAACATCATTCGCAATAGTCGATTGGCTTCACAGCCACAAACAACGACCAAAACAGCAGGGGAATAATCCATGAAAGAGGTAATGATTCCGTACATTCTGATCATGTGGATTTTGGTCTCAACGGGTGCGATAAAATGGACGTTCAAAAGCGCATTTTGGATTATCTCTGGTGGTGCATTTATTCTGGTGGTATTAGGAATACTCTCACGCCTTTGGGCTCCGGTTGATTTGACCTACTCATCCACCGTAAAAGCACCTCATTCGGTTCTTTCTCCCCTATTTAGAGAACAGATTGACCACATCTATGTCGACCACAACCAAGAAGTGAAGAAAGGCGATGTGATCTATACGCTCGTCGACACCACCTCTTTGGCAGACGTAGAAAAAATTAAAGCAGGGATTGTTCAACAAGAAGAAAATGTGGCGCAGTTGAAGCGCGACATCATTCGCGGCAAAACATCACCAGAGATCTTTAAAGGTCGAGACATCGAATACTACGAGTCTCAACTGCGCGTTGCAGAAGCCTCGTTAAAATCCCTGCATGCCGACCTGCAAAAGACCCAATTTGAGCAAGAGCGTAAGACAGTTCGAGCGCCTTATGATGGGCAAGTTGCGGTAGTGAATGTCGCGGATGGAAGCCGTGTCGGCAATATGCACATCTACGATACGTCACGTAAGTTCTTAGAAATGCGTATACCTGACCAAACCTACCGCTATGTTGAAAAAGGACAGTTTGCCGAATTTTACGTCGATGCTTACCCAGGCGAAGTATTCCGCGCTCGTGTACACAGCATTACGGCAGGCACTGGGGAATCCTCTGTCTCACCATTGCAAGGACCACAAAGCGTCCGTCAGCATGTCGGCGCAAATACCAGTAGCCATGGTCGTACCGTGATTCTGGAGATCTTCGAACCGGAAGGCAAAACCATCCCGATCGGAGCCACCGGTTCAGCATGGATTGCAGCGAATAAGCCACACAGTTTGTTCGGTTTCATTGATGTTATCGGCGCAGCAACCGTCCGACTTCATTCTTACAAGTCTTATCTAAACGCAATGTAAAAAATAAACAAACCGTCCACTGAGGCGGTTTGTTTTTATGATGCCAATTAAGACCTTACATTTCTTCCGTGGTTAGCCCGTGGTTTTAGCGCTAGACTGAGTGAGCTAAATAAAGCTACCCAAAAGGAAGAAAATCATGATTCAACAAGGTCAAGCACTGCCAGCGGCAACGCTAAGCGAACTGACTGCCGATGGTATGGTTAACCACCAAGTGACAGAACTGTTTGCGGATAAGAGAGTGGTTCTGTTTGCGGTTCCTGGAGCATTTACGCCAACGTGTTCAGAAGCGCACTTGCCAGGTTATGTCGTATTGGCTGACCAACTTAAAGCGAAAGGTGTGGACCTGATTGCTTGTGTTTCTGTTAACGATGCATTCGTGATGCAAGCTTGGGGTGAAGCGCAAAACGCGTCTGAGTTATTAATGCTTGGCGATGGCGACGCAAGCTTTACCAAAACACTGGGCCTAGAAATGGACACCGGCGGTTTTGGTGGCGTTCGTTCACAGCGTTACGCGATGATCATCGACAATGGTGTGGTCACCGCATTAAACGTTGAAGAGCCAAAAACATTTGAAGCAAGCAAAGCGGAAACTATTCTCGCAGCACTTTAAGCTCAGCGCTAAGATCACAAAACGGAAGCCTCTGCGCTTCCGTTTTTTCTATCTTAACTCACTGATTTTACTAGCTCAGCGCCACACATTTAATGAAGATGAAGTTCGGGAATGTCGCCAAGCGTTGGTAATGTTCTTCTGAGATTTCACGAATCTTCTCATTCACCTTACCTTCTGAGATCGCCAACATCGCCATGCCAGCCCCACTGATCGCATCGGTAATGTCTTGCAAAGAGCGACGATAGAATGCCACAGGAACTGGCTCACCAACGGTGTTCCACATATCTTCTACAAGCTCTTTGTCGTAATAACTGCCTGAAGTAGAACACTCAAAATCCGCAAATGGATGATGAGTCGAAAATACGAACTGACCACCTGCTGTTAACACACGTTGGATATCATTAAACAAAGGGCGAAGATCTTCGATGTAATGAACCATGAGCGGACAAATAACAAGATCATATTGCGCATCTCGCTCTTCTGGTAAGCCTAACGCCAAGTCTTGCGCATAAGCTGTAACTGAATCACCCAACTTACCCTTAACGATATCAATCATCTCTTGCGCAGCATCAATACAAGTCACAGAGCTTGCGCCTCGCGCCAATAGAAGCTGTGCATAAATACCCGAACCGCAGCCTAAATCCAGCACCCTCTTACCTGTAACATCACCGATAAGTTCAAAGGTATTTGGACGCTCAAAGTGCGCGTTGTACAGGTTATCTTGTGCTGCCACATCGTATTGCTTTGCGTAGGTGGTGTACATTTCTTGCTTCATGGTGACTCCAACAGAAAAAGTGGGATGCGAAGACTAAAAAATACCCGATAACAAGTAAAGTCAAAAGCGCGTTAGAAGCGTGATCTTGCGTGTACATTGGAGAAGATCGATGACTGATGGTTCAATTGAGCCTTTCCAACCGATTGCAAAGGCTCGATGTGTAACAACAAAGTGTTTATTGGAATGACAAGAACAGCACTAGCGCATACGTACTACACTGGTTTCTTGCTTGCGTTGCATTTCAGCAAACGTCATGACGAAAGGAGAAGATTGCTTAACTCGACTTGGTAAAGAAGAGAGTGCACTGTAGGCATCTTGCTTGGTCTTGAAGTCACCCACCGTCACTGTGTACCAACGAGTGCCGCGGCTGTTTTTCCAGTTCACCCATACCGGATGTTTCGGGTCAATGTAACGAATGTACTCTTTGACATCTTTTTCTTTCTTCAATGCCAACACTTGCATGGTGTAATGGTTTGGGTTGAGGTAGCCGTAAGCATCTTGTGATGACATTACCCCCACACATTGCCCCGTTTCTATAGGTTGATGCTGAGGCATAACACAACCAGTAAGTGACATAGCCAAGGTCAAAGATAGAATCTTGCGCACGCGTAACTCCGTTTTTGTTCTGAATGGTTCTCTTTAAGAGTGCTCTACGCTGAGTAGGCGACCGCAACGACAGAAAAATGAAGCACAAAACAAAAACGGCAGATTGAACGCTTCAATCTGCCGATTCGTTTACAAGCAATGTTGCCAATCTTCTTTATCGTCCGTCAGGAAATACCACCTGATTCTTACCGTTTTGCTTCGCTTCATAGAGGCTTTTATCTGCGCGGCGGAAATATTCGTCGTTGTACGTGAAGGTATCAATCTGCCCACCATGACTTACCCCAACTGACGTAGTGATGTGCAAACTTCCCTCTTCGGTTTCGAACAACGCGTCATCAATGTGCTGACGAATTTCTTCGAGACGTTTCGCTAGGTCATCGGTTGATCTCAATAGCATCAAGAACTCTTCACCGCCCCAACGAATCAACAATTCTTGGGCATGAACATGAAGCCTCAATCGTTCTGCAAAACCTTCCAAAACGCGGTCGCCTGCCTCATGTCCGTGAATATCGTTAACGTCTTTGAAGTTATCAATATCAAACAACACAACGCGATACTCTGTTTTTGCATCTAACTGTGCAGGGTGATCAATCTGATCATAGTAAAAGCGTCGGTTATGTAATTGAGTCAGTGGGTCAAGCAAAGAAAGCTGATGAAGCTCTTGGTTTTTGCGCTGCGTCGCTAAGACTTTAGACACCGTAAGCGCCAGTACGACAGCACAAACCGCTATCCAGACAATCGCAATCTGAAAGCGCAGCTTCTCTTGATCCAGCTCCGATTCCGCCAAACGTTTTTCTACTTCTAATACGTCTCTTTCACGCTGGATGTGCTCTGTCGCAAACGCCTGTTCTAAATCATACACTTTGCCGAGTAACTGCTTCTTACTGTTAGCAGAAAAATGCTTAAAGGAATTCAAAGCGTTCTCATACTCGCCAAGTTGTTCGAATATCTTTGCCTTCTGTTCTTCAACTCGAATCAGCCAACGTTGATGCTCTATCGAACGAAACGCAGCCGCACTCAATGCCGCACTTTGCATCGCCTTATCTAAGTCTCCGAGCGCCAATTGAGACTTCGACATAATCAAATAACACTGTCCGTATTCAATTGGAAAGTCAGCAGCAGAAGGCAACATAACGCACTGCTGTGTAGTTTCAAGCGCCTTAGTAAACTGCTTTTCCAGCAACAGCATGTCAGCTTTGCCTTTCAACTGAATTAGATGATGGCGAAGGTTCGTTGAGGTTGCCTTGTAGAACTCTTGAGATTTCTCATAAGCAGCACGAGCGAGCTCAACGTTACCCTGTCGGTTATAAACATGCGCTTCGTTGAGATACAGAATCTGTAGCCCTCGCGCTTTATGCCCTTGAGCGTGACGCTTTAGATAAATCTGCTGCGCTTTTTGGATGAACTCTAACGCCCTATCCCAGCTTTCAATATGCAGATAAAGCAGCCCTAGGTTGTTATAGATTGTCCCTTTGTAGGCCTCTTGCCCCACTTTATTGGCGATATCTATTGCATCAAGGAAATAGCGCTGGGCATCGACTAATTGATTGGTCGCATTATTCAGCGCCCCCGCGATATTGTAGAACCGTGGCAATAGAGAGTTAATTTGTTCTTTTTTGGCGATATCAATGGCAAGTTTTATTTCAGTCAAACCAACATCATTACGCCCGTGCAAGGTGTGCTGCATGGCACTGTCTGCCAAAAGTACTGCATCAAGCCAAGGTTGTTCAGTTTCACGAGCGATGGTCTGGAGCTGCCCACGATACTCTGCCGCCAGTTGTGGCTCATCGTTCGCACGAGCAACACGATATTGCTGATACAAGGCGTAGGATTTTTCAAGCTCAGTCGAAAAGGTGTTGCCGATTGCAGCCAGTGCTTGTTGTGCGCGTTCCGGATCACTGTACGCCAATGCACTGACATCCAGCAATGCCTCACCTTGAGCTGATTTAGCAAGCAAAACCTGAGGATCTTGGCTGATGATTTGTTGAATATTTTCACTTGGCGAATCCTTACGCCAGTAATCGTGTAAAGCAAAAGCGACCACTACCCAAAGCAGTGCCGCTAGCAAAGTGACAACATAGCTTTTTCTCACGAAGTATTACGTTCCATCTCGATTGTATTAAGAATTTTCTTTTTAGAAGCATCTGATTTATAAGCGAACAATAACATCAATCCGATACATTCCCAAGTGCGCATAAGAATCGATTTTTATATAAATGTCACGGTCATATAAATGTTGCTCTAATGGCAAGATTTCCTGTCATCCTTGTATTGGCGTTGTGGGAAACCATTGGGAGAAAAAACTGAGCTTTAAATAAACAAAAAGCCGCAACTTAAAACTAAGATGCGGCTTCAAATAAAATCAGAGAAAAAAGAAGGTTAGAACCAGCTTGCAACCAAACGCTTGAACCAATCCACTAGGCGCTTAAATATACCGCCTTCTTCTACTGGCTCAAGTGCGACGAGATCCGCTTCTTTCACTACATCACCATCCACTTTATATAGGACTTTACCAACAATTTGATCTTGTTGAATCGGAGCCATTAGGTCGCCGTTGTATTCCACTTCTGCTTCCAACTTGTTCACGTCACCTTTCGGTAGCGTTAGGTAAATATCGCGTTCAACGCCAACTTTAAGTTCGTCTTGGTTACCCATCCAAACACGTGCTGTTGCGACTTCTTTACCCGCTTGCGTTGGCACAACAGTATCAAAGAAACGGAAACCGTAACTCAGAAGCTGTTTACTCTCTGATTCACGTACACTCGGGCTTTTTGCTCCCATAACAACCGCGACTAAACGCATGTCGCCATTGGTAGCAGACGTTGCAAGGCTGTAACCGGCACCGCTGGTGTAACCCGTCTTCATACCGTCAACGCTCATACTACGGTCACGCAGCAAACCATTACGGTTGTATTGAGTAATGCCGTTGTAGGTAAACGACGTTTCACTGTACAGCGGGTAGATATCAGGAAGATCACGGATGATGGCACGACCTAGCGTTGCGATGTCACGCGGGGTCGAGTACAAACCGTCACTGTCTAGACCATGTGGGTTGGTAAAGGCAGAGTTCGATAAACCAAGCTGGTTCGCCCAGCTATTCATCAAACCAACAAAGCCTGCTTCACTTCCGGCGACGTGCTCAGCAATCGCGACACTGGCGTCGTTACCTGATTGCACAATCAAACCGCGGTAAAGATCGGAAAGCGAAACCGAGGTACCAACTTCGATAAACATTTTTGAAGAATCAGGGAAGTTCTTCGCCCACGCATTGCGGCTGATCACCACTTCATCGTCTAGGCTAATGTTGCCTGACTTCACCTCTTGCCCCGCGACATAAGCGGTCATCAACTTAGTCAAACTCGCCGGGTTTAGGCGTTTGTCGGCATCACGTTCCACCAGCACAGTGCCAGTGTGGTAATCCATTAAAACATAGCCTCGAGAGCTTAACTCTGGGGCATTAGGAACAACGGTAGGAGCAGCAAAACTAAACGCAGAAACAGCGGTCAAGGTGGTCGCTAACGTAGCATTGATTAAAGTGTTTTTTCTCATAGCAGCATTCTGTGGCTTACAAATTAAGTCGAGTATATGGAAACGCTGTTCAGTTACAGCAGCTCTGTTACGATTGGTTACGTTTACTCGATATTTGTCGAAAAGAATGCGAAGTCGGTTGGAGTTTGTGCTTATAAGTTAGCCAAACGTGTCTATCGAGAATCACGCGAATTTGTTACCACTCACGTGCTTTGCCCCTCCCTTTTGAACAAACCTTCCTCTACAACAAAAAGCAAATATTTACACATCAAAACATTACACCTCATTGCATTTTCAACCAAAAATCACATTAAAACGTAGTTAACGCCTTTAAATAAACCATCAATTTGCATTGTTTTACACAAAACATTATGATTGCGTCGCATTTTTTAATTTGAACTCAAAACAATTGGAGGGCGGTTTTAGTGTTTTTCTTACTCAAGAAGGGCACATTTAATAAAGCGTACATGTTGTATTTATGGATAATGCACTAAAAAAATATAGTATCGACACTACCGACTATCAGGTTGGTCAAGATAACGTTCAAAAATGGGGATTTGATATCCACAATCCAGTATTTGGGATTAGTGCTGGTCTTGTTCTTCTCTGTCTTGCTTCTCTATTAATCGTTGATCCTTCAACAGCCCGTGATGCCTTAAATGGCGTAAAGAACAGCATCATTTCTGACTTCGATGTGTTCTTCATGTGGTCAACAAACTTCTTCATCGTATTTGCTATCGCAGTCTTACTGTCACCACTAGGTAAAATCCGCATTGGTGGTAAAGATGCACAAGCAGAACACTCAACCGTTTCTTGGTTATCAATGCTCTTTGCCGCAGGTATGGGTATCGGTCTTCTGTTTTGGAGTGTCTCTGAGCCAACGGCTTATTTCACTGACTGGTATGGCACGCCCTTGAATGTTGAGCCTTACACAGAGGAAGCGAAATCCCTGGCTATGGGTGCAACCATGTTCCACTGGGGTATTCACGGTTGGGCAATTTACGCCATCGTGGCACTTTCGCTGGCTTTCTTCGCCTTCAACAAAGGCTTACCACTTTCATTACGCTCTGCGTTCTACCCGCTATTTGGTGATAGAGCTTGGGGCTGGTTAGGTCATGTCATTGATATTCTTGCGGTACTTTCAACCCTGTTTGGTCTTGCGACTTCGCTTGGTCTGGGTGCACAGCAAGCAACGAGCGGCATCAACCATGTATTTGGTCTGGATGGCGGCATTGGCATGCAAATGATCGTTATCGCATTCGTAACCTTTATTGCCGTACTTTCTGTTGTTCGAGGCATCGACGGTGGCGTTAAGCTACTGAGTAACATCAACATGGCGGTGGCATTCGCTCTATTGGCTTTTGTGCTATTCATCAGCTTTGATGTAGCAACAACGTCGATCTGGGATACCACAGTCGCATACGCAAAAGACATCTTCGCACTGAGTAACCCTCACGGTCGAGATGATACCGAATGGATGCATGGTTGGACGGTCTTCTACTGGGCGTGGTGGGTATCTTGGTCACCATTCGTCGGTATGTTTATCGCTCGAGTTTCGAAAGGTCGTACGGTTCGTGAATTCCTATTCGCTGTTATCGTTATTCCAACCACAGTAACACTGATTTGGATGGCAGTATTCGGCGGTATCGCGCTTGATCAAGTGGTCAACAAAGTCGGCGAGCTGGGTGCGAATGGTCTTACAGATATCTCACTAACCCTTTTCCACGTTTACGATGCAATGCCGTTTAGCTCGGTCATCTCGGTATTATCTATTGTTCTGATTTTAGTGTTCTTTATCACTTCTTCAGACTCCGGTTCACTGGTTATCGATAGCATCACTGCTGGTGGTAAAATTGATGCGCCGGTACCACAACGTATTTTCTGGGCATGTATCGAAGGCTCTATCGCTGCGGTAATGCTGTGGATTGGTGGTAAAGAGGCCTTGCAAGCGCTTCAATCCGGGGTGGTGGCAACAGGTTTACCTTTCACTTTTGTTCTATTGCTGATGTGTGTCAGCTTGATCAAAGGCTTGAGATCGGAATTACCTGCCTATCAGAACACCGCGCGGGAACAATCTGTTGCTTAATTTAAGCTGCACATAATCTAGAGAAAACGAGCGTCAATATGGCGCTCGTTTTTTAGATATTAAACAAATAAAAAAAGCCCTAAGCATCTGGGCTTAGGGCGAAAGCAATGAATTGCTAGCTAAGGGCCGTTAACTCACCACTGGAACAACGCTGTATTCATGAATGATGACTCGTCCACTCTCATCAATCGACACTTGCCATGTCTCATTAACGTTTAAGTTGACTGCTTCACCTTTCATCATCGAATCATCATAACTGTCTGCTGTTAATCGAATACGCAGTTCCACTTGAAAACGATCACCATTAGGTTTCACTTCGATCTGCTGAACGTCGTGGTCACAGTTTGGTTTAAAAGTCGAACGGGCAATCGCATACCAATCACGAAAGCCATCATGACCTAAAAATTCACCTTCTGGCATCGACCATTTCACGTCTTGCGCTAGCTTGTCTGTGAAGAACTCCGTCCCTTCTTCTAAAACATCAAATTTGGCGAACCACTCAGCAACAAATGTTTGCATACGGCTCTCTGGTGAAGCGGTGATTTCTTCAATCTGTGCAGCTAAGCGGCTCGCATGATCTTTTGCACGTGCTTGCACTTCTTCCAACTTGTTATACACATTTGGAATGTACACCATACGATGGGTATAAACTGGCTTACGATAGTTCATGCCCGCCAAATAAGCCGTTTGTTGGAATGGGTAAACAAACTGCTCGATAGTAAAGTGGTTGTAACCAAGTGGATCGTAAGACTCTGCAGGTCCACCAATCGTAAATGACAGAATGAAGTCTTTGCCTTTTAGCTTGTCGCCTTCAGGACCGTAAGCGAAGTTAAAACTGAATACATCATCTACCCACTTTTTCAACAACGCCGGTGCTGAGTACCAGTAAAATGGGAATTGCAACACAACCACATCAGCACTCATAAGCGCAGTTTGCTCTGCCTCAACATCAATTTGGTAGTTCGGATACAGAGTGTCTAAACGACGAACTTCAATATCACTAAGCCCTGCTTTTAGCTCGTCTAGGATAACTGTGTTGGTGTATGACTCATCTAGGTTTGGGTGACCTGAAATTACCAGTACTTTGCTCATCGTGATTCCTCTGTTTCGAAGCGTTAACCGATGAAGAGAGAATACGCTGAAGTAACCTTTAGTTTTAGATGCTCTTTACTTAAATTATTATTAGGTAGAAACTAACAATAAACGCAACACTAGGATGAAACATGAACGGCACCACCTACAATCAATTAATGATGTTCCATACTATTGCACAAGAAGGCAGCATCACCGCCGCAGCGCGTAAGTTAGAAATCGCACCACCATCGGTGAGTCAGGCACTAAAAATGCTGGAAGAACAACTCGGCTTGCCATTATTTACCCGCACCACTCGTCGCATTGAGCTGACAGAAGCAGGGCAACGCTTATACGATCGAACACTGACTACCATGTCTGATCTTAACCTCGCAGTCGAGAGTGTAAGTGATTTGAGCCGAGTGCCATCGGGCAAAGTTCGTATCACGGTGCCACGCTTTGTTTATCAATCTTTGCTCAAACCTATCTACATTGAGTTTTGCCAACGTTATCCCGATATCCAGTTGGAAATTTCTGTTTCCGATAAAACTGTCGATATCATTCGTGAAGGGTTCGATATGGGTATCCGCTTTGGCGATAAAGTGGAAGAAGGAATGGTTGCACGTCAGCTCACTCACCCAGTGAAAGAAGCGTTATTTGCATCACCAAGCTATGTCGCGCAGTTCGGCTTACCCAATACGCCAGAAGACTTAAAAAAGCATAAGTTGATTCAATACCGCTTTATCTCTTCTAATCAAATCGCACCGCTGAAGTTGAACAACAAAGGGGAAGCCATCACCGTCGACATGCCAAGCGCGCTGATCGTCAACGACACCGATCTCATGGTTGACGCTGCCATCAACGGGTTAGGCATTGGTCGTATTGTGACGCCTATCGTACAAGAGGGCTTTCGCACTGGAGAGTTGGTGCCTGTGCTTGAAGAATATTGGCAGCCCTATTCTGGCTTATATGTTTACTTTCACAAGAACACCCAAAAAGCCAAGCGGGTTCGAGTGCTTATCGACTTCTTAATCGAGAAAACACACCACTAGGGATCAAAAAAAGGAATGCACAGGCATTCCTTTTTCGTTTAGTACGATGAAGCGATTACGCAGACTTTTTCGCTAGTGCGGAATCAATGTCTGCAGCGCTGTGACGCTCAGGTACTTGTTCCCACTCTTCACCCCATGAACGGTTAACAATACGACCACGTTGTACTGCTTCGCGTTCATCAATCGCTTTCGCCCAACGCACAACATTCTTGTAGCTCGCCACATCTAAGAACTCTGCCGCATCATACGCACGCCCCAGAACAAGGTTACCGTACCATGGCCATGTTGCAATATCGGCAATGCTGTACTCGTCACCACCTAGGAATTCGTTGTTCGCAAGGCGCTTATCCAGCACGTCTAGCTGACGCTTAGCTTCCATAGTGAAGCGGTTGATTGGGTACTCGAACTTCTCTGGTGCATACGCGTAGAAATGCCCAAAACCACCGCCTAGGTATGGCGCAGAACCTTGCAACCAGAACAACCAGTTCATTACCTCAGCGCGCTTCGCGCCTTCTGTTGGTAGGAAGTGACCAAACTTCTCTGCTAGGTAAAACAAGATGTTGCCAGACTCAAAAACATTCACCGGTTCAGCACCTGAACGGTCAACCAAAGCCGGAATCTTCGAGTTCGGGTTTACTGACACAAAGCCTGAACCAAATTGGTCACCATCGCCGATCTTGATCAGGTATGCGTCGTATTCAGCTGCTGTTACGCCTGCTGCCAAAAGCTCCTCAAACATGATCGTCACTTTCTGACCATTTGGCGTACCCATTGAGTAAAGCTGAAATGGGTGCTCACCAACTGGAAGCTCTTGCTCATGACGCGCGCCAGAATCCGGACGGTTAATGCTCGCCCACTGACCGCCATTTTCATTATCGTTTGTCCAAACTTTTGGTGGAATGTATTCGTTAGCCATTGTTATCCCTTATTGTGTTTGAATGCATCTTCAAACTGACGGCTCTAGCACGCCAGCAAGCATTATTGAAAGTATCCCTTCGCCTTTCGCTTCGGGCATAACCAAGATATTAGGTCTAATTAACCAAATAAAAGTCCTGTAATCTCTTTTAGTTAGAACCTTTGGTTATGGGAATTTCTTTCAGGGTATATACCCAAACAGCGCGTTAATGTGAGCTAGGTTCGAGATACCAACAATGATGAGCAGATCAGACTTAACGGTCCATCCAACATATCAGTCTTAATCAAGCTCGCATCATGGCAACAGCTAATCGACAGCGCAAAACCGTGTAAGTAATCCGCCAGCAGATCCAAACTGTCTTTCTCTACTTGCTGGGATAAACCCAAGGGTTGAACAATCAATTGATAGCGCTCAGTAAACACTTGAGCCGGTCCGTGGGATGTCATGCTCAACATGGTTTGCAACAGCCCGTTATACTCACGCAACAGCTCAATATAACTAACGCACAGGTGTTTGAGTTCGCTTTGCCAATCTTCATTTGCTTGCGGTTGATAAATGTCTTCCACCAACGATGTTGTTAACGCTTCAAGCAAAGCATTTTTGTTTTTGAAGTAGTAATAGATCGCCATAGGATCCACATTCAATTGGGTCGCTAGCAGGCGAATACTTGGTACCTTTCCTTCCTTTTTCATCAATAACTTAGCCGACTCCAAAATGCTTTCTGCACTCAGTTGTGACTGCTTTGCGGTCGGTCTTCCACGTTTCTTTTCGTTGACAGACATTTGATCTTCTCGATAAACTCAGCATTATTCTACATTGTAGAATTAATTTTAACCCATACTTTAGCTTGGCTCAAGCATCACTACTTTGATGAGGTACTCATGGCAAATATCGTATTTATTGCAACCAGTCTGGACGGTTACATCGCAGATAAACAAGGCAAACTCGACTGGCTACAATCCGTACCAAATCCCGACAATATTGATACTGGCTTCTTCCCATTAATGGAACGTATTGACGGCTTAGTCATGGGGCGTAATACCTTAGATGTTGTGCTGAGTTTTGATTGTGATTGGCCGTACAGTAAACCCGTGTTCGTACTCAGCAATACCATGACAGAAGTCCCACAGGGCTACGAAGACAAAGTCTTTTTAGTAAAAGGCGAGCTAAAAGATGTGCTTACTGACCTGAATGCAAAAGGCTTTAACGAGCTATACATCGACGGCGGTGTGACGATTCAGAACTTTTTGAAAGAAGATCTTATCGATGAAATGGTGATCACGCGCTTCCCTATTCTACTTGGCGGCGGCGCACCTTTATTTGGTGATTTGCAACAGCCACTCAATTTTAAAGTGACCAAGAGCGAAGTTGTTTTGGATACCTTAGTACAAACCACTTACGTGCGTGAGAGGTAATCTACCTAGATAATTTAAACAAAAGAAAAACGCCCTTCCTAGAGATAGGAGAGGCGTTTTTTATTTGTATTGTTCTAGCTTGGTGAAGGTCGTTTTGGGACAAAAATCATGGACAGAAGCTTTAATATTAGCAAGCTGTGAAACACTAAAAATATGGAAAGTCGGTGGTGTTTGATGGCACCGTTCAAAGTCCATTAGAGCTTCGATAACAATGCTTAAGTATGCAGTATACGAATGAATCACCGGAACTAACCAAACTCACAAACATTGTGGCACCGACAGATCAGAGGCTTTGTCGATGCCTTTCCCCAGTCGTGATTACTTCGCTAACTGCTGTTCCACTAAAGTTTGCCAATAGCGCATACCCGTACCCAAAATATCGTCATTGAAGTCATAGTGCGGGTTATGCAGTGCAGTTCCACCACACTCTCCAACACCATTACCAACTAGAATGTAGCACCCTTTCACCTCACGCAACATGAAGGAGAAATCTTCACTGATCGTAAATGGTTCACAGTTGCCAATTACATTGTCCAAACCGACGACTGCTTCTGCGACCGCAATCGCGTGTTGCGTTTCTTCTGGCGTATTAATCGTTGAAAGAAAACTATTGTTAAAGTGATATTGGTAATCAACGCCCGCTGACATACATTGGCCAGCCACGACGCGCTCAATTCCCTTCTCGATCTTATGCAATGCTTCATCGGTAAAACTTCGCGTATCACCAGTGATAGTCACTTGTGATGGGATAACATTCACAGTGCCATTTGTCTCAAAGTTTGTGACTGAAATGACAGCGGCTTCGTTGATAGCACTTAGATTACGGGAGACAATAGTCTGTAACGCTGTAACAACCTGCGCACCAACCACAATAGGATCGGTCCCCATATGCGGCAACGCTGCGTGACCACCCGTTGCGTTTATCGTGATTTCGAAGCTGCTTTCACTTGCCATCACCGAGCGTGGGCGAGTCACAAACTTGCCCGCAGGAATACCAGGCAAATTATGCATCGCATATATTGCATCCATACTCCAACGAGTAAATAGACCATCGGCTATCATAGCTTTTGCACCAGTACCACGTTCCTCATCCGGTTGGAAAATGAAGTACACGATACCATCAAAGTTTCGGCTTTGAGCCAATTCACATGCCGCGCCTAACAACATAGCTGTGTGTCCATCATGTCCACAAGCGTGCATAGCACCTTCATGCTTTGAGGCATGACAAAATGTGTTCTCTTCTTTAATTCTCAAAGCATCCATATCGGCTCTAAGACCAATACTGCGCTCACTGGTACCTTGACGTAAAATACCCACCACACCAGTACCACCAATCCCACGGTGAACTTCAAGCCCAAACTCTTCCAATTTGTTCGCAACAAACTCAGACGTTTTGAACTCTTCTGTCCCAAACTCTGGGTATTGGTGAAGGTGTCTACGCCATTCAATTGCGGATTTTTCTACTGTCATATCTTTCTCCAAAGAAGAAGCTATCTAACCAGATAGCTTCCCATATTATTAGTTATAATTCGGTTTAAGCATCTTGTGCTTTCAGACTATGCTCTACTTTCGGCTCTTCTTTTGTCTCGTATTTTGTGAAAACGTAAAGTGCAACAACAATTAACGAAACAATAATGGTTTTGCCCATCGCCATTTGTTCACCCAGTGTGAGTACTGCGACAAGGTAGCCAACAAGTGGCATTAGGTTCAGAGCCATAGTTGATTTTTCAACACCAATGCGTTTGAAAGAGTAAAGCTGGATAAGATAACTGCCCCCTGAAATACCAGTCCCTAGGAAAATCAGTAGTGCAATCAGTAATGGGCTAGAGAAGATGATGTAAATTTGAGACAGATCTAGACCCATTGCAAACACCACGAAGATCCCCATCACTGCTACCGAAATATATTGGTACAGCATAGACACAACTGAGCCATATTTGTCTGCTAGGCTCGCACGAAGGTGAGCTGTCCAAGCCAGCGCAAGCATTGAGCAAGTAACATATGCATAGCCTACTAACGGCGTACCACCTTCAATCGTATTAGTCGGTCCCACACTCATCGCGTAAATACAGATCGCCGATGCAATGAATGCACCCCACTGAATTTTGTTCATGCGGAAATTCATGAACATCATTCCAAAAAAGACGGTAGCGAATGGCTGCATACCCTGAATAACGCCGTTCTCTGTCGCACCGATGTGAGCCAATGACAGGAAGTTAAACAGTGAGAACACCCCCTGCCCTACAATGCCGCATAGTGCAATTCGCCCGATATCTTTTTTGTCAATTTTCAGTGACGATCCCAAGTCAACACTTAAGCTCTTACTGCGCGACGTAAAAAAGAAAATAATTGATAGGCCGATAACCGCCGTGACATATCGGAAAAATACCAAGGTCATTGGATCTACCGCCATAGAAAGAGGCTTAGAAACCACGCCTGTCACGCCCCAAATGCACGCTACCGCTATCGCAGCAACCCACCCTAAAAATGTGTCTTTATTTGTTGTGTTCATTTTGAGTCCTTTTCGTTTCACGTTCTCGCCAACGTCACGAGTCTCGTGCGTTGGCTTGTAGTTATAAGTAGGTATTTAGTCGATAATGATCAGTTCAGGTTCAGCACGCTCAGATAGCCATTCCGCACCATCTTCGGTAATGACGATATTTTCTTCGTGAACCATAGATTTACCCGGTGCGTAAACCATGCCTGGCTCTAGTGTCATCACCATGCCTGGCTTCAAGACCGTATTGTCTGTTGCAGTGTTTGATGGGCGCTCGGTTAGTTCCATACCCAAACCGTGACCCAAACGACCTACGTCATTACCCAATGCTCCATTCGCTTCTAAGACTTTCCACATCGCGTTGTAGATATCGGTCGTTGTCGCGCCTGGCTTCGCCGCTTCAAAACCTTTAGTCGTCGCTTCATAGGTCGCTCGGTACGCTGCCTTAGTTTGCTCACTCGCGTGGCCGAATGCCCAGTTACGGTCAAAATCGGAGAAGTAACCATCTCGAACAGCACCCGTATCAATAATCAACACATCACCCGGCTCAATAATGCGGTCTGTTGGTCCCATAATGATGCTGTCGTAACCATCAGGACCTGAGCCAGCAATAATGTATGGGCACTCATCAGCACCTTCTAGCAGCATGTCAATACGGAACTGTTTACAGATTTCACGTTCTGTCATACCGGCTTTGGCGTATTGCGGAACCTTCTTAAAGCCGACATTGGTGATGCGACAGATTTCTCGCGTCTTTTCAATTTCTGCTTGAGACTTAATTTGACGAAGTTCATGCATCTCTAGAGATACATCGACAAAATCCTTCTTAACCATGGTGGTCAGTTGCAGGTAGTTGTTAACTGGCATACGCAAGTGAGATTCAATACCTAATGTCGCTCCAACACGACCATGACGACAAGGTAATGAGTTCAAAGCACTTGCTACCAAGCTAATGCCATCGTCTTCTGGGCGAGGTGATGGCCAAGTAATAATGTTATCAATCCAAGTACCCGCCATACCGCTAGCTCCAATTTCTGGAATAATGGCAATAGGCTTACCTTCAGCTGGAACGATAACGAACCATGGGCGAGTTGGGCTATGCCAGAACTGGGTATGAAAGCCAGTAAAGTAGCGAACGTTTGGCTCTGTGGTAAAAATCATTGCATCCAACTTTTTGTCATGCATAACTTTTTGAGCGCGTTGGGTACGGTGTTCAAATTCAGATTGGTCAAATCCACGATTCAGAAAATTGTTCATTGGAACCTCTTTGCTTGTTCTTATTAGGCTTAGTTGTGGAGCAATTAAGCGTTATAGTTAATATTTGTGAACGGTACGAGGGCAGTTTACTGATATTTCAGTTAAATAATGTGACCCATACCGTAGAGTTAACTATTGTTCACTATTAAGGTTAATAATCGCTTTTAAATTTGATTTTCGTCAACTTTAGTTCCCTTTAGTGAACCCAAAAGCCAACTGCAGTTAAAGAACAATGAATTCGGTTACATTTAGCTATGTGTAGGTTGATTTCAAGTCAACATCAAGGGACAATAACTCTCAAGTTAGAGTTAACAGTAGTGGTCTATAATGAACGCATCAGCTTATAAGTCATTTAACGTCGAGTTCACTGAAGTTGATCGACAATATCTTGAGTCAAATTTTCGACTAGCGGAAACCATTGCAGACTTTATCGGTCCGCACTGCGAAGTCGTCATTCACTCGTTTGAAAGCTTTGAAAAGTCTGTGGTGAAAATTGTTAACGGACATCACACTGGTCGTGAAGTAGGATCACCAATCACAGATATGGGGTTACGTATGCTTAGCGCATTCGAAAGGACAGGAGAAGTCACCCCAAAAAGCTACTTTACTAACGGTAAGGACGGCTCACTTTTAAAGTCAACAACATGCGTGCTTGCAGGGGAAAATAGCAAACCCATTGGGCTATTCTGTATCAATATGAATTTGTCACACCCTTTCCCCGAAATTATCAAAACTTTAATGCCAGATGTTTCACTCCCTCATGTTGGTGTACATGAAAACTTTAGTTCTTCGGCTACTGACGTTATTGAGCAAGCTCTGGAACATGCCATTGAAGAAGTAAAAAATGACGCTTCGATTAATTTAAAAAGCAAAAACAAGGCGATCACTAAGATCCTATTTGATAACGGTATTTTCGAACTAAAAGAAGCTACAGGGCTAGCGTCTGAACGCTTAGGTATTACACGCCACGCAATCTATAAGTACATTCGTGAGTTCAAAGCTTAGCGGACGTTTACTCCAACTTCTAAAAGGGGTCTTACATTAAATAAGGCTCCTTTTAATTAGTTACACTAAAAACCAACTGTTGCTTATTGGGTATAGACCTAACAAAAATGACTATACTCCCAATAATAAGTCCCATTGCATCCATTCTAAGTGTCATAAGGCCTTCATCAGAAACAAAGGTTCTAACCGAGTCCTGTTAAACAATTTCCTAATATAGGAATATGAAGTAGTTTATAAAAAGAGAGGAGGAGTATTTGGACACAACTAAAGCTAGCGCCATCAAAATATGAATAAAAAATGCTACAAAGCCAAGAACGCTCAGTAGGTAGATAAAATCTCTAATACTACTGGGTAATTAGAGATGGAGAAAACCAGTAAAACCATTCTCAAAATGGTAATTGGTGGTTCCCCTTAAGTAACACCATTTTAGAGATCTAATGATTTAAACAAGGGCACGAGAAAAACTAAATAATGCTTCACCAACAACACCACATAATAACAGTTTCAAAACTGCCCTACGATTCTGCCAACTAAACCGAAAAACTTACCTTGGTTTCGTTGGTGACTATCCAAAGAAAAGAGACACTGCCAAGACGATAAATAATACTACGAATGCAATCACATAGCGCAGCCATACCAGGATCTTGCATCAATGACGCTGAGAGACAAGATTGCTAAAGAGCCCTCGTTACCCCACAACAACACAACTGAAATCGTCACAATCCATCCCTTAGCAGTGTGTGTCATGGTTAGTTGCTCTCAGCCAGTTTTGCTTCAACTTCTGGCTCTTTTTTGTGAGCAAACTTCATAAACATCATCATGGAGCCGATGACGACTGCAATGGCTAGTAATCTCATTGGCGTCACAGCTTCGCCAAGGGCGAATACTGCGAGTACGAACGAAGACAATGGCATTAAGTTCAGCGCCATACCCGTGCCGTCTACACCGACTCTTTCCATTGCATAGATATAAATCAGGTAACTGATTCCAGAAATACCAACCCCCAAAATAGTGATGCAAAGAATACGCAATGGAGAGGAGAAAATGCCTAAAGCAGAAGAGAAGTCTGCGCCAACAAAGAACAAGTAGATACCGAAGCCTATCGCTGCAAATACAAACTGATGGTACATAGTCGCAACTGAGCCATATTTCTCTGCGAGCTTAGCGCGTGCATAAGCCATCGTAGAGAAACTCGCCGCACTGGCAAAGCAGATTAAATGACCAATATTAAAGCCACTGCCTTCAACCGATGGGTCCATCACCAAAATCGCTACGCCAGCAAACGCACCAACCGCAGCTACAATTTGCAGTACAGTAAATCGCTCACCGTGACGCAAGAAACCCACGCAAAGTATGATGATTGGGATTAATCCCTGTATAACGCCATTTTCAGATGCAGTGATATAGTCCAAAGACAGAAACGACAGGAAACTAAATGCGCCCTGACCAATAATCCCACAAGAAGCAGCCCAAAAGATATCATGGCGATTTTCCCAATTTAGTTTAAAGTCGATTTTTTTCTGAGGCTTACCAATCGCGTTACTCACCTTGATAATGAAAAACAGAGTAATGAAAGCAACGGTATAACGAACCCAAACTAACACTTGAGCGTCCATAACTTCTAAGATCGGTGTTCCGACAATCCAAGGAATACCCCATAACAAACCGATAAATATGGCTGCGATCCAGCCTTTTACTGTATTACTCATTATTCTTCCCTATTGATTTAGTAATTTTCCGTAACCTGAACATTGAGCTTTCTTACCGACTAGGTGCATGGCATGCCAAAACATAGCCGAGTTGCTACAAACAACCGGGATGTTGAACTTGTCTTCGATTTCTTGGATATGATCTAGAACGCGAAGGTTGGTACAGGACATGAACACAAGGTCTGCACCTGACTGTGGCAAGATGGTTTCTAACGCCTCCAACATGGATGCTTTAGAAATCTTGGTAATGTCGGTATCTTTCTCGATCCCCAATGAGCCTAAAATGCATACCTCAAACCCAGCAGCGGTCAATTGGTTGTAGAGAGGGAAGTTCACCTCTGTTGGGTAAGGAGAAAATACGGCGATCTTGCGTGCGCCTAAGTGCCTAAATGCCGCTTGAGCGGCTGTCCATGGGTTAGTTGCAGGAATATCTCCACGATTTCTCGTGAGCAATTGTCCAACCTTTTCCTCTCCAATAATGATTGATGCAGAGGTACAGCCAAAGGCCATTACATCCATTGGCAAACCCGTGGCTATCAAATCCGATGCTTCACTGATACCAGTGGCAATTTGATCCAGCGCTTCCGGTGTCATTTCACTGCTGTAATAAACACGAGAACTAAAAACGCCCGCCTGTGTTCCCAGTAACTTTGCCCAGTCCATTTCTAACGAATGGTCAGTGCTCAGTTGAACTAACCCGATATGCACACGATCAATCCGAGGGGCTTGTGTATGCGACAACGTAATTTCCCAATCTTTAAACTCTTGTAAGGTTTCCATAATGCTTTCTCGTCTAGGTGCTTCTCCGAATATAAGACAGACAGAGAAGCACTTTGGGAGGATTAATCGATAATGATCAGTTCAGGTTCAGCACGCTCAGATAGCCATTCCGCACCATCTTCGGTAATGACGATATTTTCTTCGTGAACCATAGATTTACCCGGTGCGTAAACCATGCCTGGCTCTAGTGTCATCACCATGCCTGGCTTCAAGACCGTATTGTCTGTTGCAGTGTTTGATGGGCGCTCGGTTAGTTCCATACCCAAACCGTGACCCAAACGACCTACGTCATTACCCAATGCTCCATTCGCTTCTAAGACTTTCCACATCGCGTTGTAGATATCGGTCGTTGTCGCGCCTGGCTTCGCCGCTTCAAAACCTTTAGTCGTCGCTTCATAGGTCGCTCGGTACGCTGCCTTAGTTTGCTCACTCGCGTGGCCGAATGCCCAGTTACGGTCAAAATCGGAGAAGTAACCATCTCGAACAGCACCCGTATCAATAATCAACACATCACCCGGCTCAATAATGCGGTCTGTTGGTCCCATAATGATGCTGTCGTAACCATCAGGACCTGAGCCAGCAATAATGTATGGGCACTCATCAGCACCTTCTAGCAGCATGTCAATACGGAACTGTTTACAGATTTCACGTTCTGTCATACCGGCTTTGGCGTATTGCGGAACCTTCTTAAAGCCGACATTGGTGATGCGACAGATTTCTCGCGTCTTTTCAATTTCTGCTTGAGACTTAATTTGACGAAGTTCATGCATCTCTAGAGATACATCGACAAAATCCTTCTTAACCATGGTGGTCAGTTGCAGGTAGTTGTTAACTGGCATACGCAAGTGAGATTCAATACCTAATGTCGCTCCAACACGACCATGACGACAAGGTAATGAGTTCAAAGCACTTGCTACCAAGCTAATGCCATCGTCTTCTGGGCGAGGTGATGGCCAAGTAATAATGTTATCAATCCAAGTACCCGCCATACCGCTAGCTCCAATTTCTGGAATAATGGCAATAGGCTTACCTTCAGCTGGAACGATAACGAACCATGGGCGAGTTGGGCTATGCCAGAACTGGGTATGAAAGCCAGTAAAGTAGCGAACGTTTGGCTCTGTGGTAAAAATCATTGCATCCAACTTTTTGTCATGCATAACTTTTTGAGCGCGTTGGGTACGGTGTTCAAATTCAGATTGGTCAAATCCACGATTCAGAAAATTGTTCATTGGAACCTCTTTGCTTGTTCTTATTAGGCTTAGTTGTGGAGCAATTAAGCGTTATAGTTAATATTTGTGAACGGTACGAGGGCAGTTTACTGATATTTCAGTTAAATAATGTGACCCAAAACACAGGGTCAACCATAGTTAACCAAAATATGAATAATTTGCATTAAATCGTGATCAAAACCCCATCGCAGTGACATTTAGTTAACTTTAATATTGACCAAGTCGAATAAAAGTAGTTTTATAGTTACCAAGAGTTGATTTTATCTTGAATAAAAAAGCTACTCTCAAAATGACACACGTCAATAAAGTTAACTAAAGTTACCTAATCGGAAGTAAAGTTTGATAAAGTTAACTTCCGATGTCAGAAGTTAAAGAGGCAAGAGATTAAAAATGAAAACTAAAGTACATACTGACAATGCACCAGCAGCTATCGGCCCTTATGTTCAAGGCACTGTTTTCCAAGATTTAGTATTTACATCTGGTCAGCTTCCGTTAGATCCTAAGACGATGGCTTTTGTAGAAGGCGGCATTACGGAACAATCTCGTATGTCACTTGCAAACCTACAAGCAGTGCTAGAAGAAGCTGGCGCTTCAATGGAAACAGTGATTAAAACAACTTGCTTCCTATCTAATATGGAAGACTTTGCTGCATTCAACGAAGTGTATACTGAAGTATTTGGTACTGAAAACGCGCCTTCACGATCGTGTGTAGAGGCGGCAAGATTGCCAAAAGACGCGCTTGTTGAAGTAGAAGCGGTCGCTTACGTAATCAAATAAAATGCAACGAAAAGGTCATTCCCTCTCGATGACCTTTTCTTCTCTCAACGTTATTCATTAAGTGTGCCCTATGCTAAATCTATCTAAAAACTCATTCTTTTCTGGGAAAAAAAGCGAACTCTTTAGTGTTGAGCAAGCCAAACAAGCCCGCGCCTTTCATTCTCAGATCGACGGCTACCAACCAACACCACTTGTTTCATTGCCAGCACTAGCTACACACCTTGGTGTAAAAGCCATCTTGGTAAAAGACGAATCCAAACGCTTTGGGCTTAACGCCTTTAAAGTTCTTGGCGGCTCATACGCTCTAGGTCGTCAGTTAGCAAAACACCTTAATGTCGATATTGCAGAGATAGACCTCAAAACCGTTTCATCAAGACTGGAAGCGCCGTTGACCTTCGCAACCGCGACAGCGGGCAACCATGGTACTGGCGTCGCTTGGGCTGCTCGTGAAATGGGACAACAGGCAGTTGTTTATATGCCAAAAGGTTCGCCACAAGCGAGTGTCGATCGTATTCGTGGGCTGGGCGCGGAATGTATCGTGACCGAAGTGAACTATGACGATACCGTGCGACTAGCAAATGATACTGCTCAAGCCAACGGTTGGATGCTAGTTCAAGACACTGCTTGGGACGGTTATGAAGAAATCCCAACTTGGATCTCACAAGGCTATACGACAATGGCTGACGAAGCCGTAGAACAAATCGAGCAACTTGGTTTTGACGCGCCTAGCCATGTCATTCTACAAGCTGGTGTCGGAGCGATGGCCGGTGGCGTATTAGGTTACTTAGCAGATAGACTGGACCCAACTAAGTTTGACACTATCATCGCAGAGCCAAAAGCCGCTGATTGCATCTATCGCTCTGGTACAAGTGAAGCAGGCAATATAATTAACGTGACCGGTGATCTTAGCTCTATTATGGCAGGTCTAGCTTGTGGTGAACCGAACCCTGTTACATGGCCAGTTTTGAGAGATTGCAGTCGCTACTTCATCGCCTTAGAGGACAATGTCGCTGCAACAGGTATGCGAATGTACGGTAACCCGCTAACTGGCGATAAAGCGATCACCAGCGGAGAGTCAGGTGCGATTACTCTTGGAGCACTGAACGAAATCGTCAAAAACAATGGTAACGTCGGTCTCAATGAAGACTCTGTTGTGCTGTTATTCAGTACTGAAGGGGATACCAACCCTGAACGTTATCGCCGCATCGTTTGGGAAGGTGCATTCTCGGTATAATTACCGTTTAGTTCCCCCTTCTAAGTTAAGAGATTCTCTTCATTGAGGTTCCTCTCAGATTAGACACTTTTCCTCAACAGAAAAGTGTCTAATTTTTAGGTAACATATGTAGTAAAGTGTTTAAGCTAGGTTATTGAATGGTAGAGCGAGTGCTTGAGACCTGGTCAATAAAAGGAATTTTTCGCACAAGGATTGGAGGTTAACTAATTAGTTTTAGTGGGAAAAACTCTCGCTCCTAACTCGAATACAATTTTAACTCTTAATACGCATATTGCTTTAGAAAATCACTTGCATTTAACTTAATGTCAATGGTTAAGTTCAATAGTGCAAGTGGTATCAGAGCGTTTTCAAGGTTCTGATTCGTCATACTTCTTCAAGCTTAAATGATCTTTTGTGCCACTGCATTTGCCTGAAGATAACCTTTTTTATGCAGGTCTCCTCTTCAATGCTATTAGTCAACATAGGGTCTGGCTTTCAACTAAAACTATTCTGGTCGAGAGCACTGTCGATTAAGATGCATTGAAATATCCATAGACAAAAATAAATCAGTATCTTTGTTAATTTAGCAAATCACGAATAACCACGGGTATTACAAAGTGAACTGTTAAGAGCTAGCACGATGAATAAAATAGCGCTAGCTAAAAAGGAATTGTAGTGCGCATTAAGTGCAATTATGGTGTATAGATTGAAGCATCCAGTTATTCAGGTTAATTATTATTTTTTAGACCTATTTTTTAAATAAATTAATTTACAAGCACTCTATTTCTAATAATGTGAAGCGCATCAACCGTATAATCGAAAGTGGTTTATGATACTAGTAACCTCTACTACTACTTTTTTATTTTATAATGGTATAATTATCAATTATTTATTTCCATTATACAATTTCATGTAGTTTCACTTCACCTAAAGCGAAAGAAAAATATCGAACTTTCCCATAGATCTGTTCTGTGACTCTCTACTAAAAAGCTAACTTTTAGATACTGTAGTGTTTCTCTAATGCTGACAACCATTTAGGGAAGAGAAGACATGTTGAACACCATCAAAAGCACCAAAACTATGTTGTTGCTATCCAGTGCAGTTTTAGCCTCTTATCATGCGAATGCCAACGAAGAGATGAAAGTACTTACACCAATGAAAGATGGCGTACCTGACAAAGTTTATACGCAAAACCACCCCCAAATAACCATATCAACTTATAACATTGCAGCAGCCCGTGTTGGTACCTTAGATGACATAGCAGAGGGCATTAAAACGTTGAATTCCGACATCACGGCAATCATAGAAATAGACAAAAAAACCAAGCGCAGCGGTAATGTTGATCAGCTTGCGCTATTAAAGGAAAAAACCAATCTTCATGGCGAGTTTGCTAAAACGATTAACTTTGATGGTGGTGAATATGGCGTAGCGGTTATGTCCAAGTACCCTATTTTAAAGACAGAGTCGATTCAAATTCCATCAGGAGATGAACAACTAGTTCTTTACGCTGCCGAGATAAAAATACCTTCTTTTGATAGCCCTATCCTATTTTTGGTCGCACACTACGACTGGTATGCAGACCCTAAAATACGCGTCGAAGAATCTTATGCCATTAACAACTATATTCTAGGCAACAGTGACTCACTATTTAAGAATATTAGCTCTCGAATAGTCATTCTGGCGGGTGATTTCAATGCAGTACCAAGTGATGAGTCTATGTTTGAGCTATCGAAATACTGGAACCTAGTCGAGAAAGACACTTTAGATATCCGTACTTGGCCAACAGATAACCCAATCATTGGCATAGATCATATACTCACGTCAAACGCGCAAAAATGGCAAGTTATGGACTTAGCAATTCCTCAACAAGACAAAGCTAGTTGGGCAATACGCAGTGACCATCTACCTGTGACTGCCAAACTAAAATTACTTGAACAATAATAATTTCATAATTCTAATAATTGAAATTTACAATGGATATAAAGAGGGTGAGTACTTTAACTCATCCCTTTATAACTTTTTAATATTTACAACATCTTAGCAAAATTCAGCTATCTACGAACGTAGTTTTTTGCCGAAACCAATAATGACTAACTACATCTATTGAATCTACCTGCAAAGCCCATCCCGACTCGTCTCTATAGTTTTGCCATGCCTGATGCATCAATCGCCAAAGTTCACGTTCAGCGTCTTGACTAGAGTTAGGTTGTGCTCCCCCCAGTTCAACATCAGCATTCAAGTTTTCAATAGCAACAAAATCATCACAAGCGTTTTTAAATGAAGTCGGTGTCATTGCTTTTCCAACACCAATGACATGGTTCTCCGACTCTCTCAATCTCGTGGCAAGACTTGTAAAGTCACTATCACTGGAGATCAGAGCAAAAGAACACTTGTTAGTTTATTCACAGTACTTCTCCTCAGCGGGAAGCAATGCACTAACGGAACCATCTAGCAAATGATTATAAGCAAGATAAGCCATGGTTCTCGCTTTAGTGTTGTATGTTAGTGCTGTGATTGTTTTTGACGTATCGATTGAATCATCCACTGGAATACCGACAAAATCTTTGCATGCGATGACTTTATCGTATTCGTCACCTATCACCATGGCTTTGTCAATATTAGCCCCAGTCTTTTCACTCCAATCGTAATATAGGTTTTTCTGAGTTTGACGTGCATCTTGCTTCAATGCATTACGCACTGGCTCTGACACTTCTAACGCATTGATGAATGCCTCAATATCGTCGCGTATTCCGTCCTTGTTTTCATCACGACCAGTCAGGGAGTCGCTTCTGTCTAGTGTGTAATCAAATTTTCGATATAGCAGAGCAAATTGGTCATCAATTGTAGGCTGAGCTTTAAGTTCTTCAGCAAGCTCCGGTGTTTTTTTAAAACTCTGATATTGGCTATTGTGATTTGGCGCTGAAGGCGTGGTGTTTTGCTGGTTACAGCCAGAGAGAACAAGCAGAGCGAGTAGCGATATTTTTTTCATATGCATAATCCATGTTTTTTATGGATATTACATCTGTGCTTTACGGATAGACCAATTGCGTTTTGTTATACCGAGTAAACAACTGGCAACTTAATTCTCTAAATATTTATGCCTTTATCTTGAAACCAAAACGCCCTTAACCTAAGCGAAGGACATTTTTTAAATTGTTTAAGCTTAACTAAACTCATTGTTAGGCATAATAATTTGAGGACATTAACAACAAATAATTTCTTTCCAGAGGCTGTCGCATAACACATCTAAGGAAATTTCAGTCTAATATACTATTGAAAAAAGGAAGGCTCCTGTTAACGGTAAATATAATAGAAAGCCGCTCCAATGAACTGACGTCTCATTTTTGACAACAAATCCAAATTGAGCACTATCTTGCCTTAGACAATATTGTCAGTTCTGTTTTCGGCATATAGCATGCCAGAAGCAAACTATATGCATATCAATAGTTTGGATATGCTTAGAGGTTTACTATCGTTAACACACCTCAGTTTTCTGTTAGTTTTTACACTTTCAGCTTTTGGCTTGGAGAACAAAATGTTTAGAAAGAAAACGGTTCAGCTGTTCCCTCCAGTGACTGGAAAACTTACCAACAATGGCTCTCCCTTACATGGTGTTAAAGTAAAAAGAAGCTATGAATTTATCGATGTTACCGATGGTGAAATACATGACTACACGACAACTGACAGTGAGGGACGCTTTAGTTTTCCTGAGTTAACCATGCAATCACGCCATGCCGACAATCCCTTTGCTACCAATGTTATCTGGCAAGGTATTCGTATTGAAAGTGATGATCCAAGCAATGCTGAAGATGATGAAATCTACCTATGGGATGCGAACTCTCGAGGGGTTACACATAATGCTTACTTTGTAGAGATGTTATCTGCTCTAAATTGCGATCTATCGAATAGTGAAGAAGTGATTTATGTGTATAACTCAAAATACCCCAGTGGCGTAATTGTATACCCTATAGTCAGCATTTGTAGATGGCCTAAACGATCTGAAATTGAAAAAAGAAAAGCCGCAGACATTGAAGAGTTTGATGAGCTTAAAAATTTGGATAAGTACGGAAATATTAATGGATTAATTTAGGGGATAAAAATGACAATACTTCCTCCAAGATTAACCTCTGAGCCAACTAATTTTTTCCATTCTATTATTGAATAAAAAACGAAGAATTGCGCTCTTACTTCACATACAAAAACATTTCTAAACTCATTGTTGGACATAATCATTTGAGGACATTAACAACAAATAACTTCTGTCCAGAGGCTGTCGCATAACGCATCTAAGGAGGTTTCAGTCTAATAAACGATTGAAAAAATGAAGGTTCCTGTTAACGGTAAATATAATAGCAAGCCGCTCCAATGAACTGACGTCTCATTTTTGACAACAAATCCAAATTGATCACTATCTTGCCTTAGACAATATTGCCAGTTCTGTTTTCGGCATATAGCATGCCAGAGACAAACCATATGCATATCAATAGTTTGGCAATGCTTAGAGGTTTACTATCGTTAACACACCTCAGTTTTCTGTTAGTTTTTACACTTTCAGATTTTGGCTTGGAGAACAAAATGTTTAGAAAGAAAACGGTTCAGCTGTTCCCTCCAGTGACTGGAAAACTTACCAACAATGGTTCCCCCTTACCTGGTGTTAAATTAAAAAGAAGCTATGAATTTATCGATGTTACCGATGATGAAATACATGATTACACGACAACTGACAATGAGGGACGCTTTAGTTTTCCAGAGTTAACCATGCAATCACGCCATGCCGACAATCCCTTTACTACCAATGTTATTTGGCAAGGTATTCGTATTGATAGTGATGATCCAAGTAATGCTGAAGATGATGAAGTCTACCTTTGGAGTGCAAACTCTCGAGGGGTTACACATAATGCTTACTTTGTAGAGATGTTATCTGCTCTAAATTGCGATCTATCGAATAGTGAAGAAGTGATTTATGTGTATAACTCAAATTACCCCAGTGGCGTAATTGAATACCCTATAAGTAGTATTTGCAGATGGCCTAAGCGAGCTGAGATTGAAAAAAGAAAAGCCGCAGACATTGAAGAGTTTGGTGAGCTTAAAAATTTGGATAAGTACGGAAATATTAATGGATTAATTTAGGGAATAAAAGTGGTAATACTTCCTCCAAGGTTAACCTCTGATCCAACTAATTTTTTCCATTCTATTATTGAATAAGAAACGAAGAATTGCGCTCTTACTTCACATACAAAAACATTTCTAAACTCAAAATAGGGAAATTAGAAAAGTCTTGGCTATAACTTCAATAAAACGCTCAATCGTTTATATCGAGGCGCCAATGAGGCTGTTAAGCGTTTTTATGATTAACAACTTCAACCTGTTTTTATGGAAAACGGGGTCCAATAACTAAGTTGACTCTATCCAACAAAAACGCCCTTCACTCAGATGAAGGGCGTTTGTTATTTGAGGTTTAGTTCGTTGGTTAAAGCACTAAACCACCGTCAATCTTGAGCACTTGTCCTGTAATGTAAGCGCTCTTGTCGGAGGTGAGGAAGGACACACCATTAGCGATGTCTTGTACTGACCCCATTCGACCTAATGGGGTTTTGCCTTCCATCATTTCAATAACTTTTTCTGGTAGGTTTTTGGTCATGTCGGTGGCGATAAAACCTGGCGCGACACAATTGACGCGGATCTGTGCCCCCTTTCTCGATAGCTCTTTCGCCCAGCCTTTGCTCATTGAAATAACGCCGCCTTTACTTGCGCCATAGTTGCTCTGACCGATATTGCCATCCGTTCCCACGATAGAAGAAATGCTTACAATACTGCCCTCCCCCTGCTCTAGCATAACAGGGGCAACACGTTGAGTTAGTAAGAATACGGCTTTTAAGTTCACGTCGATAACGCTTTCCCAATCTTGCTCTAGCATGTCTGGCAGCAATGCATCACGAGTAATGCCGGCGTTATTAACCAGCGCATCAATTCTGCCATGCTGTTTTACGATACTATCTACCACTTCGCTAACGGTTGCGGCATCGCACAAATTGACTTGATAACTGCTTAACTGCGCTGACTGGCTCCATTCCACAGGCGATATATCCAGCCCGACTACGTGGAATCCATCCTCCAGTAATTGCTCACAAATAGCTTGGCCAATACCACGAGCCGCACCAGTGACTACTGCTACTTTTTCCGGTTTCATCTTGGTCTTCCTTAAATGTTGAGATTACAAATTCGCTGTTATCCCTAGCGTTTGTTGTTTTTATGCTTAGTCGCGTTACAGCTGCGCTTCTCGTACGCAGGGTCTTTCATAAACTATAGAAACAGTCTGGGAGTCGGATGTGAACTAATCAAGACATCTTGATGATGGTTTGCCAAATAATGCGTTTCCGTCACTGTTCTATCGATGTTGCTGCGTAACAAATGCGCTTTTTGTTGAATAAGCAGCCTTTCACTTAAAGCTCACCCATTTAATTCTTAGATTATGCAGCAAAGTCACAATAAACCTGTGGGTATTACATTCTTGTTATCAAAAATCTGGATTACGATTTTAAAGATACAGCGTGCTTTTAAACATGGATGCGAGAAAGACGCCTCACCTGACAAAGATAACAATACCTACGGGAGATAAAATGAATCAGGCTTACATAGATGCAGCAAGAACGCTGCAACAGTGCACATTTGGGCCATCCCAACGTGACATTAATGACCTCGTTCAATCAGGAAGCATTGAAAACTGGGTCGCTCAACAAACACTTATCCCTTCTTCATCTTGGCTTACTCACTTTGAACAAGATGAGTTGAATGTTCCCGACTTAGGACAGGGCTTGTATTACGCCAGCAGTTGGACGCGCATGACGGTGGAAGGCAACGATATTCTGCGTCAACGCATCGGTTATACCCTTTCTCAACTGTTTGTCGTGAGCGTAAAAGACCCAGCATTTAGTGCAGCGTCTAAGCGTCGTTACATGTGTAATTACTTCGATGGGCTGCTCGATAACGCTTTTGCGAACTTCCGTGATGTGATTCGCTTTGTATCGAAATCGCCAATCATGGGCGAATACCTAACCTTTGTAAACAACGTTTCTAATGAGCTCACTGCACCAGATGAAAACTACGCGCGAGAGCTGTTGCAGTTATTCACTCTTGGTCCTGTCAAGCTGCGCAATAACGGTGAAGTCCGTTTGGATGCCGAAGGTAACGAAATAGCATCTTACACCCAAGTAGATATTGAACAACTGGCCCGCGTGTTTACCGGCTGGAAGTTCATTGATATCCGCGGTAATGACAAATACAGCCAACCGATGTTGCCACGCGGCGAGCATGACATGGGCGAAAAACGTATTCTTGGTAAAACCTTCCCCGCCGGTGTAGGTACAGAGGATGAGCTGGAAGCAGTGATTGAGCATTTGATGAAACAGAACACACTCTACACTTTTGTAACCAAGTTCTTCATCAATAAGCTTGTGACCAGTAACCCGAGAGCGGGCTACATTCGCCGTGTCCGCCGGGCATTTAAACGCTCTGATGGCGACATGCAAACTCTAGTAGTTGCGATTTTAACTGACAAAGACGCCCTGCGTTCTGGTAACTCAGTGGGCAAATTGCGTGACCCGCTATCTGTCTTTACTCATGCGATGCGCGCTCTGCATGTGAAGCGTCGTGACGGTGTGATGATGTGGCCAAAACAATTCAATTGGTATAGTCGAACGCTGCCTTTATCTGCCCCATCTGTGTTTTATTACTATCAACCTGATGACGCGCCAAATCATCCTGATTTTAATGGTTTGGTGGCACCCGAGTTTAATGTGTATCAATGGCATGACATTTACCAATACGGGATTCAGTTCCGTGAGTTGATTGCTCGCTTCGAACAGGAAAACAAAGATTGGTACATGGATGAAACCTTGTTCACCCGTTACCTTGCGTTTGATGATGAAGGGGTTGTTGATTACCTCAACGAGCATTTGTTCGCTTTCCAAATGAGTGAGCAAGCGCGCCAATGCTATCTCGATTACCTCGCTCAGTGCCCGGGACGCAAACCGGAATGGCGCAAAGAGATTAAGAATCTCGTCATGAACGCACTGCTTTCACCAGAATTCATCACACAGGGGTAAACATCATGAACTTAACTCGACGTCGATTTTTACAAGCAAGTTCCGCCGGTGTGGGTATTTCTGCGCTGAACCTAGCGGCATTTCCTGCCTTTGCTGACTCGTTTAGTCAATGCCAAAACGGATATCGCGCCGTTGTCGGTATTGACCTTGCAGGCGGTAATGATGGCTACAACATGCTTATTCCAACGGCAGCCAATGCCAACGCTCAATATCGCGCCCTACGTGGCAATTTGGCTTTGGATGAAACTACGTGTATTTACCTAGATGCCGTGAACGACACCGCAAAGCTGGCGCTCAACCCTGCCATGGCGGCGCTCAAACCTTACTGGGACAGCGCGAACCTTGTACCTGTGATTAACCTAGGACCACTGACTCAACGCGTAAACAACGTGATATATGGCGAAAGTACGCGACCAGCGCATCTGTTCAGCCACTCGCATCAATCCACCATGGTTCAGTCTCATGCGACCAAGTCTCTATCGAAAGAAGGCTTTGGTGCAAAGACATCCACCGAGCTAGGTACCATGCTGCGCAATCTAAACGAACTATCGCCAATGTTTGATATTGGCGGTACGCAGGTGTGGACAAATTGTATTGAAGCACAATCCAACTCGGTGGGATCTCAACCTCCAAGCGATATTTTTAATGATCAACGTTCACGCGACTTGTTCGATCAACTGCAAAGTACCGGCAGTTACAGCAATATTTTTCAATCGCATTACGCAGGAGTCGCGGTAGATTCCACCAGAATGTATGAGCAGTTTAGTTCGATTCTGAATTCCGAGATCACCGATGTTTTCCCTGAAACACGAATCGGTAAGCAATTGAAAGCGGTGTTCAAGCTGATTCTGCATAAAGATCAATTCCAACATCCTGCTCAGTACTTCAGTTGTAAGTTGGGAGGATTTGATACTCACTCAGCACAAATCAATCGTCAAACTGGTTTGTTGCAAGAGTTGGCAGAAGCAATGGCAGCGTTCCAATTAGCATTACAAAACAATGGGTTGTTTGAGCAAGTGACGACATTTACTCACTCTGAGTTTGGTCGAACTCTGATTCCAAACGGCACCGATGGCACGGATCACGGCTGGGCAAGTCACGCCTTAGTCATGGGCGGTGATGTAGCAGGAAAAGCAATTGTGGGTGAGTACCCGGATTTATCTGAACATAGTCCGTATTTGCTTTCTCGTGGGCGTGTTATTCCCACCATTTCTTCAGATCAATTGCATGCAAGTTTGATGGCGTGGTTGGGCTTATCGGAAACCGGAATCAATCAATTATTCCCTGCGTTGGATAACACTTTGACAGATTCGATTCAGCCTCAAATTCTCCCTATTTTCAAATCTTGCTAAAATAGAAACAGATAGAGTGGCTAATTGGTCTATAAACGAAGACTGATCAGGCGTTACTAATAAGAAAAAGCAGTGCTAAACAAAAGGCTCCGTGAATGCGGAGCCTTTTTATCATTGCGCGATATGCTCTTGACCTTTGCAAGCAGATTGCGATTTGAGCAACCAAGGTTGCAGCAAAAGATTGAACAACATACCTGCGATAAACAAGGTGATGACAATACTCGCCCCACTTGGTAAATCGTAACGAGCCGAAACAGCAATGCCCGATAGTATTCCGACAATACCAATGCTGATACTCGCAATAAAGAACCGAATCCCTTTCAATGCTGCGGCGCACAAAGCCGGAATCACCAACAACGCAAATTCTAAGTAAATCCCCGTGAGCTTGACCGTAATCGGCATCAAGATAGCAAAGATAAGATAGAAGCCACTGCCCAGCATAAACTCAGGCTTGAACCATACCAACAGCAGCATCGCTGCGGTTATCAAAGCCAAAGGCCAAACGTCCGCCCACGTTGCCCACAACAACTGACCATTAAGGATGCCTTGAATGAAGTCACCGCCATGTGGGTCTTTGCTCACGAGCAAAATCGCCAGCGATGCGGATACTACAAACAGGCTGCCGATCATCGGCTCTAAATGCTGTTGGTATCGCTTCTCCATTACAGCGATCAGACCACAAAGCAATAACGACATCACCCAAGGACCAACCATCTCACCAAAGAAGGAGCCTGAAAACAGTGCGTATTGGTTCAACCAATAATGGCTGAGCGCAGCTCCCAAAGCGGCAACTTGTGCCACCGCCAAATCAATAAAGATGATCTGTCGATTGAGAACTTGTTGCCCAAGAACCACATTGCCAACCAGAGCAATTAAGCCGCACAACACCGCTGGCAATAACCATGCATACTCAGCCATGGTTTAGATCTTCACCGGAATGGGCTGCACGAGCACGTCCAATAAATCGTCGATAACTTGATCGTACATTTCATCCAAGCTTTCACCTTTAGAAACCGTCAGTGGCAGTTGAATCACAGGTTTGTTTGTATGCTGCTGTAACCAATTTGCTGGACGCTGATCTTGGTGAGATGAGTAAACAATCGCATCAAAACTATTGGCATCTAACTTGGTGAGTGATTGCAGGTGAGATGTGGTTGGCGAGATACCCGGTTTTGGCTCTAAGTCAGCAATTTGCTCCATGCCAAGCCAATCGTACAAATAACGATAAGTCGCATGATATCCCACCACTTGCTTCCCTTTTAATGGCGCGGCTTTTTCATTCCATTCATTGAGTTTTTTACGCCAATGCGCACGAAACTTCATGCCATTAAACTGGTACGTTTGCGCATTATCTGGATCGATGGTTTTCAAACGCTCGGTGATCGTATGTGAGAGTGGAATCATATCGTTGGCTGCAAACTGCACGTGCGGATTGCCATGGGCGTGAATGTCCCCCATGCTACGGTCGACGTGGTCATGAGTATCTAACATTCGAACGAAATCCGTTGCGTAAATCATACTCGGTGCGCCGTTTTGTACCGCAGCATTGCTACTGCGTACTTGCAACATGGGTAGCCACCCTACTTCCAACTCGGCGCCGGAACACATTGCCATATCAGCTTGGCGCATCTTAGCAATTAGAGAAGGGCGAGCTTGGACGTAATGCGGATCTTGCTTTACTGTGGTCGCAGAATAGATGGTGGCGTCTGGTGCGTGGCTTTCGAGCAAGGCTTTCCATTCTGGCTCACAAACGAAGATGTTGAGAGCCAAAGCAGGCGAAGAGATGATGGCAGCCCCCGCCGCCATCATCGCTAAACTGCATTGAGTCAGTGTCAGCTTAGAACGCATGTGCACCGTGCGCTCCAAATGTCATAACGTATTGCAGAGTAAATACGTTATCTGTTTCGCTGTCTTGGTTATCGATACGAGTGTATTGCGCACGGATAGTACCAAAGTGAGAAGAATCCCACGCGATCATCGCATCCATCTCTTTATCATTCAGTGCAGTGAAGTGCATATGGTCGCCGTGAGCATGACCATCGTAGCTTTCTGCTTCACCGTAACGTAGACCTGCTGACCAGCTTGGGTTAAATCGGTAAACACCTGATACGTAGTATGCGCTTAGGTTATCTGGCGACTCCGCATCATCTTTAAACTTGCTGTCTACCACGCCGTCCAACAACATGTATTCCGCTGATAGTGTCAAGTTGCTGTATTTGTAATTACCATCTGGAGCCCATTTCCATACGAAATCTGCACCGTAAAGGTTTGCACCAGTAACTGCTGCACTATGATTATGGTCGTGACCATGCTCCTCTTCGTGACCATGACCGTGGTCGTGATCTTCGAACTCTTTCACTTTCCCGTTTTCGTTACGCAGGTAGCTTAAACCAAACTGCCAGCTAGACGACTCAGAGAAATCATTACCTAGTTTCAGCGTAGAAGTATAAACGCCTACTTTGGAGCCTTCTTCAACAGAAGACATCTTGCTACCACTTAACGCTTCAACGCCAAATTTCACGTACAGATCCGTTGGCAACACAATGTTTGCGCGTACACCATCATCGTAGTAGTGCGAGCCTAGGAATGTGCGGTAAGCAATCGGACGCTCCACAAAGCTGTCAGTGTGCATGTGTTGATTGTTCAGGTAACCAAAATCAGACAGGAATCGACCAGCACGAACATTGAGACCGTATGGAAGTGCCAGTGTCTCGACAAAAGCTTCTTCAAGCATCAATTCTGTTTCATCGCCATGGCTTTCTAATACTGCTGTTAGCGCACCGTGGAATTTGTCATCAATGTTTGCAGACATGTTCAACTCAGTGTGACCAAGACCAAAACCTTCTTCACGCTCTGAGTTATGACGTTGGCCATCTTGATAGTAACCGTCTAGCACTACGCCAATCTGAGGGTTCGAAAGCGTATCGGCAAAAACTGGGGAAACAAACAAGCTACCAACCGCTAAAGAGACCAATTTCTTATTCACTACGTTTTTCCTTATTTTGTTATGTTATAACACCATTCAATATTTCGCGAATGTTATAACATAACAAAGAGTAAAAAAAGCGAAGCATGTAACAATTTGTAAAATTAACTTATGTGTAAATTATCAATAATAATCATAAGGTTAACCGGCAAGCCCTCCGTATCACTCGAAAAATCCATACCTAACCTTGTGAAAACTCCTGGTTGGCAAACACGCGAAAGCGACTAGAATCGCTCTATTACCCAGATGACGCCAAGATGCTTGGATATACGTACTAGACATAAACAAATACTGGAAGCAACTATGTTAAACATGGATTTTTCACAACGCTTGGTGATTAAAACCGCAGAACAGGAATGGATCGCTAGCCCTGCTTTTGGCGTGTGGCGTAAACCGTTAGAGCGTGAAGCTAAAGAGTCAGGACATACCACCAGCATAGTGAAGTACGAGCCAAACTCAGCGTTTGCTACCCACCCTCATCCGTATGGGGAAGAAATCCTAGTGCTTGAGGGGGAGTTTTCCGATGAACATGGCGACTACCCTGCCGGAACTTATATACGCAACCCTCCGGGCAGCCAACACGCGCCTTTTAGTCGTGAAGGCTGTGTAATCTTGGTAAAACTCAACCAGTTTGATCCAAGCGATATTGAAACGGTACGAATTCATACTCATCAAGCAGATTGGCTACCGGGTATTGGCGGATTGCAGGTGATGCCATTGCACGATTTCGAACACGAACATGTGGCGCTGGTAAAGTGGCCAAAAGGCGAAAGATTCCAGCCACACCGTCACTTTGGTGGCGAAGAGATCTTTGTATTATCGGGCGAGTTTAGAGACGAATTTGGTGAGTATCCAACTCACACATGGTTGCGCAGTCCGCACATGAGTGAGCACTTTCCTTTTGTGGAACAAGAAACGGTGATCTGGGTGAAGACTGGGCATCTACCCGTTAAATAGCGTGCTTAAGCTAACAACCCATCTTGCAGATACGAAAACGGCTCGAAGATTCGAGCCGCCATTGATGAAGCACTTGAAGGATTATGCGCTCATTATTTTTGAGTAAAGCCAGTCTTTTAGTTCTGCACGGTTGTGTTTTAAAGTGTTCATTTCATGGTCGTCGATTGGGTTTCCTCGCAATTCGAGTTCACGGATTTCTTTGTCGAGCGTGTTGTAGTTTTTAGCGTTTTCAGCAAACGCGGAGTCGTTAGCTGTCAGTTGAGTGATGGTATCCAAATGTTCTGGGAATTCATGAGTTAATGAGTGATTTTCACCTAACATAGAGACCTCTTTGGCTGAGTATATTTTAAGTTAAACAAGCTGCTCAAATCTTAAGCAACGCTTAAAATAACCATAGCATTTCAAAGGGGGTGAATTCGTCGATTCGCCCACAAAAACACCAATAGATTGATTTTCAATTTTTCCTATAAAGTGTTTCCCCAACGCCCTCAATAGTCTAATGCGGAAGATGCCACTATGATTGTTTCATATCGAATTCATAAGGAATCTCAGCTATGCAAAAAATCATCCTGATCACAGGCTCTACAGACGGCATTGGTTTAGAAACAGCGAAAATGTTAGTGGCTGACGGGCATCATGTGATCGTGCACGGTCGTAACCAAGAAAAAGTCCAAAACGTAGAACAGAGCTTGATTGACATAAACGCAGGTAAAGTCGAAAGTATTGTTGCGGATTTGTCTTCTCCACGCGCCGTGAAACAGATGGTTGCAGAAATAGCAGAGCGCTTTGGCAAGCTGGACGTCATCATCAATAACGCTGGCGTATACGCAACACCAAACGCAAGAACTCAAGATAACCTAGATGTGCGTTTTGCAGTCAACACCATTGCGCCTTACCTACTGACAAAAGAGTTACTTCCGTTGCTTGGCAATACAGGGCGTGTAGTGAACTTATCTTCTGCTGCGCAAGCTCCTGTTAGCATTGAGGCATTAATGGGTGACAAACCGTTGTCAGACGGTGAAGCTTATGCACAAAGCAAACTGGCACTTACCATGTGGTCACGCGTGATGGGATTACAGTTGAAAAACGTCGGTCCTATGGTTGTATCAGTCAATCCAAAGTCTCTACTTGGTAGCAAGATGGTAAAAGACGCTTACGGCATTGCTGGCGGCGATATTCGCTTGGGTGCTGACATTTTAATTCGTGCCGCACTATCGGATGAGTTTGCACAAGCACATGGCGCTTACTTCGATAACGACATTGAAGCTTTTGCGGCACCTCATCGTGACGCCTTAAACGAGCCAAAGTCACAGCAAGTGGTTGATGCCATTGAAACTGTGATTGCGAAGCTTGTCTAACTCAAGCCAAAATAAATATTGCTATTTTTGTTCAAGCACCTAGCTTCGGCTGGGTGTTTTTTATCTGCATTCCAACAAAATCCCTACCCCTAATTATCAATAAAATCTAAAAACTCATTCGATAAAAACACCAATTATCAACAATTACCAATATTGTTAATCTTCGGTCATCGGGAATAAGGCGACGTTATATTGCGCTTATCCCCACTGTCTTTAGCGAGCGATGGCACTGAATCATCCCGCCTTTAACTGGAGATCCATTTATGAACTATGAGGGCAAAGTTTACCGACCATGGCCGGAATACCGCAGCATTCTTATCCAAACTACACTGGGCTGTAGCATCAATACGTGCACGTTTTGTAGCATGTTTGATGATAAGCGCTTTAAAGTGCGTCCCATTGAGGATGTGTTTAAAGATATTGAGGAAGCGCGCCTTATCTACCCACACGTAGAGTCGATCTTTCTAATCGACGGTAACGTCATGGCAGCACGTACGGATTACTTGCTCAAGATCTTCGACAAACTGCGCTCCACGTTCCCTGAGTGCAAAAAGACTTCACTTTACAGTGGCATGAACGATTTCCGCCGTAAAACCATTGCAGAGCTAAAAGAGCTCAAAGATGCTGGACTTGATATGGCGTATTCCGGTCTTGAATCGGGTGATCGAATTGTTCTAGAGCGCATCAAAAAGCGCATGTCACCAGAACAAGCCATTGAAGGCATGGCAATGGCGAAAGAAGCTGGCATCGAAGTATTGCTCTCTTTCATCTTTGGACTTGGTGGGCGTGAGCGTTCAAAAGAGCACATCATCGCCACAACCGATATTTTGAACCAAATGAATCCTGAGCAAATTGCCCCAATGGCACTTGCGATTCAACCGGGAACGGTGATGGAGCAGGAAGTGAAGAATGGTGAGTTCATTATGCCGACACAACTGCAGGTGTTGGAAGAGGAAAAATACCTGCTTGAAAACCTGAGCATTGATACTTTTTACTGGGGCGACCATGGCAACAACATCGTTCCTCAAAAAGGCTGGCTGTTGGATTCTCGCGACGATTTTCTAAGAAACATCAATCACGCGATTGCGTCTAACCCAATGGCAAAAGACAACGTCATCCAAACCTTTTCGTGGTAATGATGACGGGTTCAGATAAAACACCAAATCCCTAATAGGGACTAAGGAGTGACGCACAATGTCACTCCTTTTTTCGAGCTCGATATTAAAGAAGAACCGACTTGGCGTTAGGGTTAACTCACCGAAGCCGCTGTATGTTGGTCAAAAACATCACCAGCTTGTTTCTTTTGCCAACGGTCAATGACAAGCGTCGCAATCAAATCCCCTTCCACATTGACGGCGGTACGGAACGTATCCAACGGCCTTTCTATCACTAATAAAATGGCTATCGCTTCCAATGGAATACCCGCAACTAGTAGTACTAACTGCATACCCGACATGGAGCCCGAAGGCATGCCTGGCGCACCAACGGAAGAGACCATGGCCATGATAAAGATCATCACCAACCCTGTGATACTCAAATCCACCCCAAACAATTGTGCTAGGAAAATCGCAGCGACACCTTCAAATAGCGCGGTGCCGTCCATATTCATTACAGAGCCGAGTGGCAGCACCATACTGCTGACTTCTGGCGCGACATCTAAATTATCTTCCGCACTTTGTTTTGCCAAAGGCAGCGCCGCCGCACTTGATGACGTTGCGAACGCCATGGCTAATGGGGCTGAAATCGCTTTAAACAGTGCAACTGGAGAAATCCCGGTCATTACCTTAGCAATCGTCGGTAATACCACTAGCCCGTGCACCATCGTGAGCACAAACACCAGTAACGCAAACAACGCGAGTTGCTGAATCAGATTCCCACTTGAGGTCAGCGTAATATCAAACACGATCGCAAAAATAGCAATCGGAGACAGCTTAACGATGCCTCGAATCATGGTGTTGACACTTTTGTTCAGCCCCGAAATCACCGCTAGCAACGGATGACCCGATGGAACAGAAAGCAAAATCGCAACGCCTGCCATAAAGGAGAAAACCACAATCGCCAGCAAGTTACCATTCGCCAGTGCAGCAAATGGATTCACCATCGCCATCTTGACAAGGTTGGTGAGTATGGCGGCACCACTAGCACCTTGCTCGTCAATCAAATGAACATTACTACCCACAGAAACGCTTTGATTAAGTGGTTCCCATGCAGGCAATGCTAACGACGCACCAAGCCCTAAACTAATGGCAATTAAGGTGGTGAAACTGTAGAAAAGCAGTGTTCGCCCACCCAGAGCTTTAAGACGAACGGTTGAACCAATATTGGTGATGCCTTCGACAAGAGAAAACAGCACCATCAAACCCACTACCATTTTCAGTAAGCCGAGATAGACCGTTTTGCCCAACATTAAAATTTGGTAGTAATCACCCGACAGTAAAAGCGATTTTTCGACCAGCCCATGGTCCATAAGAAGAAGGATGGCTTGAGCCCCACTCCACGCAAGTAGGGCAGAAACAAGAAGTTGAACGGGCAAAGAGAGTTGCAAATGACGCATAAAAAACACCTAGCGCCACAAATCCTGATGATTTGGGCGCTCGATAAAAATGAAAAAATGGAATCGAAGAGTCACGGCTTGGATTAAGACCAAGAGCCTTTGTAATATGGGTTCAATAAACCTTTTACGCGTTTAAGCACTACCAAAGCCGACACGCGGAACCAACCGAAAATAACGCGCTGATGCAGCCTAAAGATCGTGTCGTACAAGCGGCGAACGTAGCGTCCACGCAATACGACTTTGTCATTCATCAATGCGCCAACCGCGTAGTCATGCCCAAGCGCGACGACCATCCCACCGTCTTTGAACACAAACGGCTTTAACTCTTTGCCTTTTACTAAGCGTTTAAATTGCTTCGCCAAATGTGTGGCAGCTTGATTGGCAGCTTGCGCTCGTGGCGGCACAATGCTTCCATCTTCTTGTGGGCATTCAGCACTATCACCAATAACAAACACGCTATCATCGAGAGTGGTTTGCAGTGTTGGCAGCACTTTAAGTTGGTTAATGCGGTTACTTTCTAGACCATCGAGATTCGCTATCCAATCCGGACATCGAATCCCTGCTGCCCAAATTTGTAGATCGGCAAGAATGACTTCATTTTCCGTCACGATACGGTCTGCTTCTGCACGTTGAACTTTGGTGTTTAAGCGAACATTAACGCCTTGCTTTTGTAGTTTCTTCAGTACCTTGGCAGACATGTACTCAGCACTTGCAGGTAACACACGATCCGCCGCTTCGATGAGCGTAATGGAAAGTTGAGTACCATTTTGGTAGCGGTTTAATTGCTTGCTGACTTTCGCCCATTCAGCCGCTAACTCAACACCAGTTGCGCCGGCACCCACGATAGAAACACGATGTGAACCACCATTTGCTAGCATTTGCTTCATCTGTTCCCACGCTTTTTCTGCTTGAGAAGCAGAATCTAAGAATAAGCAATGATCGCTCACGCCCGGAATTTTGAAATCGTTACTGATCGCACCAACGGCAATCACGAGGTAATCGTAATCCAGTGTTAACTGCTGCGATAGCCCGGTCTGCTCTGGTGAAAACTCAGTACTCACAGTGATGGTTTTGTTCGCACGGTCTAAGCCTGACATGCGCGCTTGAACATATTGGTAACCGTGGCAAGCAGCATGAAGACGAAACGCAACCGAATCGAGCTCGTTATCAAACGTGCCCGCCGCAATCTCATGCAGTCTTGGTTTCCATAAGTGATGAGAAGATGGCTCAACCAAAGTAACGGTATGGTCAGATTTGCCTGCAAAACTGCTCGCTAAACGTGTGACCATTTCTAGACCCGCAGCACCACCACCGACAACAACAAAATTCGACATACTCCCCTCCCGGAAACCACCCATCGAAAGATAAAAATCAAAAACGCAGCAAATACGTTTGGAATGGCGGGCATTATATTGGGTTGAAAATAAATGATAATAAGCGGAAAAAGAAAATGACTATTACGAATTAGTAATAATAAAAATTAAGCATCTGAGCCAAATGCTAAAAACAAAAAAGCCACCACTTTTCGGTGATGGCTTTTCTTCATTGATGTTGCTTTGTCTTAATTAGCGAGGATCAAGACCTAGCTTTTGTAGTACCAGTTTGAAGTTCTCGCGGCGCTCTTTCACATTGTGAACATCACCTGTCGAACACGTCAGGTCCGGACAACCACGGTTAACGATGCCTGAAACGTCATCGATAAATTGAGAACCTTGCAGACCACTATCTACATACTTCTTCAGCTCATTGTGGTAGTTCCAATCAGCGTACTGACCGCCTTCATCGTTGTATGCCTGAACTGACGTTACCCAGTAGAACAGACCTGCGATCCACTTGATCTCTTTGTTCTCTTCCGAGCTACAAATCAGACCTGGGTTAGAACAGAAGTCTAGCTCAGCATAAAGTGGGTTCGCCGGTGGCGCTTCTACCGTTACGCCATCAATTGTCTTACCAATGGTTGATGGATCAACGTGCGAACGACCTAGGTAGTGGTTAAGCGTACCAAAGTTCTGACGACCTGTGGTTTGGATTACACCACGACCCCACCAGCCACAGCCTTCAACGCTTTCTTGGCTGCTGCCGTCCCAAATGAACTTACCTGCTTTCTGACCAACGTAAGTCTTACACTCGTCGCGTTCCCAAACTTGCTTAGACGTATCTACGTTTTCTGGAACATCGTTACAGTGACCGTTGTTTGTCCAACGACCTGCTGCACCGTTCACCAATAGACCGCGCTCTTCAAGTACTGCATCAGGTGCTGCAAAGACTGGAGCTGGAGCACCATACCATTTCGCATGAGTCAACGCACTGACTTCCATCTTGTCATCACGAGGACAAGAGTACGCATGATCTAAACCTGAAACTGGGTTTACACCGTAATCTGCGTATTTCTGACCCAGTTGACCACAACTTGCTGTCATTGGGTAATCCGCAGGCGCGCCGTATTTCACTTCAGACCAGTTGTTTTCATCACACGCGTTGTAGCGGATGGTCTCTTGCATACTTTGCGCAAGGAACGCAGCAATCGCGACTTTCGCGTATTTGATGTTGGTTGCATCATCAACTTCATCGTTCATCAACCAGAACTTATTGCCCGCCACACCAATGTTGTGCATTGCGTTCAAGCCATCTAAGAAGTCGTTCCACTTGTAAACCGTTGACGGAACCCATTGAGACTGTGGCGTTTCGTATAGGAAGGCTTCGTTATCCATTACGCTTTCAGCATTTGCTAACTCTTGGTTTAGCGCTTCAATGCGAGTCAACGAACCTTTCTCTAACTCTTCACCTACGTAGTACAGTGGCACTTTCGCCGTTTGGTAAAGCTCAATTTTGCTGGTTAGAGCTTGAGAGTCTTGATCAAACATCAATGCAAATACGTTGCTGTACGCGGCTTTACGGATTTGCTGATCGGTTTGAGTATTGCCCATGAAGTAATTTGCGGTTTGCTCTGTTGGCATGTTCGCTAACATTGCAGGCGCATCAACGTAATCTGTTACCTGTTTTACGTATTCAAGTGCGTGATGCCACTGCTCGCTGGTTAGTGCCGTGGTTGCATTCGATTTAGTAAACACCACAAAGTCAGCTTTGTTCGCAGTATCTGCTTTGTAAAGCTCGAAACTATCAAGTAGATCGGCAGTGAAAACGGACGCTTCATCCCATACAGACTGACGACCAGAGTGGGTATCGTAAGCAAACTCGCCAATGCTTAATGACCAACCAAATGTCGCTTGTGGCGCAAGGGTTGTGAAGATCAAGTTGTAAGCATGTGCCCAGCCTTTCACGTCATCGCTCAGTGCGTTGATCGCATCGATATCAATACGGCTACCCGTAATATCAATGGCATTCGTCAGTGCTTGTTTAACCGCAACGGGACCAAAAGATGCACCTTTGTCTTGCGTAGCGAGATCCAGAACATCCGATCGAATCACGACAGATGCAGTACCCGCGTTGTCTGCTTGTTCGATAGCCGACACAAACGAACGTGTCAGTTGCTCTAGGTCTGTGAGCGCATCACTGCTGCTTGCTGCAATAGTCAGTGTGCTTGGTGCTTGAGTGGATGGGCTCGCCACTACGAATGTGTTTGGCCAACCTGCCACTTCTAGACGCACTGGGTCCATTGGGTTACGCAATGATAGCGCTGGCGCTGTACCCGGCTCAGTACCATCACAGTTTAGATGTAATGACCATGAGCTATCGCTGCCAGGAACAGATTGAGTCCAGTACACCGCTGAGTAGGCAATGTTCTTATGAACCATAATGTCGCCGCCTGTTGCGTGATCACCACGAGTCCAGTCTGGGTACACATTAAAATCAACACATAGTCCACCTGTTGGCGGAGGCGTCGGTGTTTCTACTTTTTCAACTGTGATGTTTACACGTGCTGTCGCCGTTAGATTCTCAGCATCTGTTGCGATCGCTTCTAGCTTAACTGCACCGACTTCTGACGCCGTCCAGTTACAAGAGAACTGGTTTGTAGTTGATGCGTTGAAATCACAGATTTGCTTGTTGTTTGCTTTCACGATAACGCGAGACAAATCGTCATCAGCATCCGTTGCACGAACAGAAATGGATACCGCTTCACCTTTTTCAAACTTAGAACCGTTCGAAGGCGAAGAGAAGCTCACTTCTGGCTTAACAAAGCTTGGGGCTGCTTCAACTGCAACTGCGATGCTGCGTTGCTCGACCATTTGGTTGTTCTGATCGAGAACCACCACTTTAAGTGTCGCATTACCCACTTCATTTGGCGTCCAAGATTGAGAATACGTCGTTTGACCTGCTGTGATGTTACGTTGACCTAACTTGCGGTCATTCGCCCAAAACTCCAGTTTAGAGATCAATTCACCATCAACACGGGCTTTAATCGTCGTTGCCTGACCCACCATCAATGCTTGATCCTGTGTAGGCGCGACGAATGTTAGCTCATGGACTTCAGGTACCACTGGTGGCTCAACTGGCTTCTCTTTTACCGAAATGCTGACCGCTTGTTGTTGGGTTAAACCAGAGGTGTCTTCTACTACAGCTTTGATCGTGTGAGTGCCTGCGCCAACAGAAGTCCAAGTTGCTTGGAATGGGGCTTGCGTTACACGAGCAACTTGTTTGTTGTCGACAAAGAAAGTCACAGCTTTAACGCTGGTGTTGGTTGCCGTAACGTTCGCTAGCATGGCAACCGCTTGACCTTCTTCAAACTCAGCACCGTTCACTGGCGAAGCTAATTGAAGAGAAATTTCTGGTTCACCTACTTCACCTTCGCCATCAGCGATCAGACGAATGGTATTTTGAAGAAGAGTCAGATCCAATACACCACTCACACCCAGAGTTAGCTCAATACGCTCACCTGCCGGAAGTTGTGATTTCACCCAGCTACCGCTATCAAAAGCCAACGCGAGCGTGTTCTTGAAGACGTTGCCTTGTGCGTCGCTGGTGAACTTCATGCCCGGGTAGCTGATGCCAGTCGCAGACCAAGAGGGGGTCGACATTGATAGGTTTGAATCAAACGTCACTTTCGCATCACGAAGTTCAACTGGCTTTGAACCGTCGTTCGTTAGGATCACTTTGTAAGTGTTCCACCACTGGCTTTCTGAGCCGACGATAGTTGCGTCTGTGATCACTCCTGCGTGTGCAGCAGGCAACCCCATACCGATCGCCAGTGCTAAAACACTTGGCATGATCGCTAGCGTATTCTTTCTCATAATTAAGGACTTATACAAACAACAATAAAAAGGAAAGGCATTATAGAGGGGGACTTTTTTCGCGTCGCAGCGGACAGATGTAACTAAATGTAACCCAACTTACAGGTGTAAAAGTGCCAAAAATAAAGCGTCTTTTCGCGTCAATTTGACGACATTTCGTACGCAATCGGTAAGCAAACAAAAAACTGGGACTCTAGTTCAAAATTCAGAAAGTGTGCACTGGATAAAACAAATCTATTTTCTGGTGACAATCGAGATAAGAATTTGTCTTCACTTTGCTTTTATGCATCTTAAAATCAATAAGTTACAGAATAAAAACACTTGAAATAATTAGTTACATGTTAGCGAAAAAAACGCCAAAATCAGGGCGTTCTGAAGACACAAATAGGCATCTGAGGTGGTTATAAAGATCGTCTTCACACTTCTTAAATGAAGCGTTCAAAATAAGGCATATGAATGATCATCCAGTGAAAACGATAAGTATAACTTTGCAACAAAACGTCAATATCCGGATTGAAGCACGGTTTCAATTGGAATATTCGATGATAATGAGATGCATTGGATCGGTTTGAATCCAAGTCAGCCCAAAAATAAAATATGGAGAGTGTTATATGTCTTTACGTTTAGTAGCAGCAACCTTTGCACTAGTTGGATTAAGCTTTGGCGCGCAAGCAAGCGCAGAGTGTGAAGTGTCCATCGATGCTAACGATATGATGCAGTTTTCGACCAAAACACTGAGCGTGCCAGCGACGTGTAAAGAAGTGAAACTGACGCTGAACCACACTGGTAAAATGCCTGCGCAATCAATGGGTCATAACGTGGTGATTACTGATACGGCAAACCTTCAAGCAGTGGGTACAGAAGGCATGTCTGCTGGTCTAGAAAACAACTACGTGAAACCAAACGATGACCGTGTTTATGCCTTCACTAAAGTGGTTGGCGGTGGTGAAAGCACTTCTATCACGTTCAGCACTGAGAAGATGACTCCGGGAGGCGATTACTCGTTCTTCTGTTCTTTCCCAGGTCACTGGGCAATCATGCAGGGTAAATTCGAGTTCAAATAATCACGCCTTCATCTAAGTATTCTGGTTTGAGATTCTTAGATCGACATAAATTGAACCTAAAAGAAAAGGGAAGCTGAGCGCTTCCCTTTTTTGTATCTGCTCACCTCGGTCTTAAAATGCAAAGTGATCGTAATCCAGACTCTCTTCTCGCTGACTGTATTCAAGCTTTACAACATCGTCGAAGGGCATTGGTTGATAGAAATAGAAGCCTTGGATCAGATCGATACCGAGCTCTGCCATAAACTCCAGTTCGCTTTCTGTCTCTATGCCTTCTGCCACCGTAACAGCACCAGTAATTTTTACGAGTTTCGCCGTTAGCCTAAACAGCTCACGACCATTTTTGTTGTTGAGATTAAGCACCAACGAACGATCTATTTTCACTTTATCAAAATCGTATTTCGACAAGTAACCAATTGACGAATAACCTGAACCAAAATCGTCCAAGGCAATCCTCACCCCCGCTTCTCGCAGTGTGCTCAACACACGGTGTGTACGATGCTCATCTTGAATCAACATGTCTTCAGTAATTTCAAACTCAACTTGCGAGCAAGACAACGCGCTTTCGTTAATCATCGTCAATACTTTTTCGGTGAAGTCTGGCACCAAGCAAGTTTCTGGAGATAAGTTAATCGAGACCTTAAAATTTGGTCGATTCGCCAAAGGCGCCACTTCACGCAGTGTGGTCTCAACCACCCATAAATCCAACTCACTCATTAAGCCGACTTTGGCAAAGTCCTCAAGAAACGTTGGAGGCGTGATCTCGCCCGTTTCTGAGCGGTGACGAATCAGTACTTCAAGCGACCGAATCTCCCCTGTGCGAGCATTAACCTGCGGTTGGTAGAACAACACGAACTCGCCATGCTTTTTCAGATCACTGATACGTTTTTGTGCCGCGAACTTATTGGTAATTTCAGGGAAAAATGCCCCAGCGACTTTGCCATTGTCTAATCCCTCGTAATTGAAAAAATCATCAGAGACTGACTTTGCAAACAACGTATTCGCATTCCCAATCTTGTCCATTTGCTTGAAGAATGGATAGTAAATCAGCACACCGACTAAGATGATGATCAGTTGTAACACCACGCCAGTCCATGTGTAACCAGTCCCGATGTAACCACTGGCGAGCGGCGGAGTCATCCAGCTAACGATCTCGGTAATCGGTGCCACCAACCCCATTGCTGTTGTAATATACGCGATGACTAACCCCACAACAGGTGCGATTAAAAATGGCACAATCATGACTGGATTGAACATGATGGGTAAGCCATAAATAATGGGCTCGTTAATATTAAACAAGCTCAACACCAGTGCTGTTGCCGCCAAGGCTTTATAACTGCGATTTTTAGTCAGAAACAGCATACACAGCACCAACGAAATGGTGTTCCCTGCACCACCCATTCCTGCATAAAAATCAAAGAAGTTTGTGGTTAAAATTGGCAGTGGTGTGCCCAGCGCTTCGTGGTTTTCTATCGCGACACGAGTTACCTCATAAAGCTCTGACTTGTAAGGGGCAAAAATGATGTGACCATTGATGCCAATCGACCAAAATAGGTTACGCACAAACTCATAAATGATCCCATCAAGCAACGAGTTTGGGTCTAATTTCGGCAGTAACAGATCTGCAATATCAGCGGCACAGAATGCCTGTCCAAGTGCATAGCCCAACACAGTGTAACCAACCACCAAGACTACGGTCGCCATGATGAGGTTGTATGATTGATCCACCACATTTGGTAAATCAGAACGCATAAACCATCTGCGGTTTTGCATGAAGCGTACAGACCAAGCGACGACTGTCGGAACCAGAATCGCTAATGGGTAGTTACTCGGAACAACAGTACCATCTTGCAATAAGCCCCATTCGTTACAGACGATAAAGTAAATCATCAACGAAGGCGTTATCACGTTTACTCGCGAGACTTTTAGCAAAGAGGAAAGGAACTGCGAGAAGTACACTAGAAGCAAAATGGGAAATAGCTTCCAAATAATGGCGCTTGCTGCCCCAACAGTCATACCAAGTTGTTCATAGCCTGCGATCATCAGTAGATTGCTTAACAATGTACTGAATGCAGAAATCAATGAAACAGGCAGCAACATCACTAAGACGTTACACAAACCATTAATGTATAAGTTGGAAGAAATTACAGTAAAAAGCCGATTAATGTATCGATTGTTCATTTGGCTCAGTTAATCCATCAAAGTACGACTCAAAGAGCCGCTCAAGAAATTCGCCGCAATTAAATCCATTTAATTTGTTTCGCAATGAGGGAGAGTTTCGACAAACACGTCGAGGACGGTATCATTCGAGTAACAAAGCGTTGATCGTTCAACGTTGCGAATAGTCACTCAACAAGGGTAGCCACAGCCAACTTGTTGTAATCGACCAAACAGAAAGAGCACCTTTTAAGCCCCTCGGTACTCTTTCGTTTGATAGAAACGCGTTGCTTCTAAGGTCAACGTCGTTCGTTAATTCGCCTGCTATTTAAGCAAGGAGGCGCACATTAGCGCCAGCAAGTCTATATTTCCACTCGACTTTGTAATTGTGACGATAGAAATGGTTTTTCTTGCTGTTCACCAAGAATGTCTAATAAAGGCGATGGACGAGCAAAGAAATAACCTTGCACTTTGTCCACGCCGCAGCGTTTAACAAAGTCATATTCCGCTTGCGTCTCCACCCCTTCTGCCACGACTTCACAATGGGTGATGTGACCTAGTTTCGCAACCAACTTGTAGAGATCTTTGCCCTTTTGATTGTTTGCATCCAACAAAAGTGAACGGTCTAGTTTGATCTTGTCGAATGGGTATTTCAGCAGGTGTGGAAACGACGCATAGCCTGTACCAAAATCATCCATTGCAATACGAATACCCTGTGCCTGAAGCGCTTCCATTGTTTTGATCAAAAAAACCTTATTGCTGAGAATCGCTTCTTCTGTGATTTCAATTTCCAACCACTCAGGAGAAATACCGTAATGGGCTAAACGCGAAAGCAAATGCGGCACAAACTCTTCTTGTTCTATCGTCGCCACCGCGATGTTGATGGCAATACGACGATCTTTCGATAAGTGCATTTTCTGCATGTCTGCCAAGACTTTCTCTATCACCAACTTATCCAGCAATGGCATCGAGTTGAGCATCTGAAAATCACTCACAAACGTCGGCGGGCATAACGTGCCATCTTTATCGATGTAACGAAGTAGCGCTTCATAAGAAAACTCACTGACGTTTTTGGTCGACTGGAGCTTTTGATAGAACATCACTAACTCACCTTCACGCAAAATCGTGGTTAAGCGTTTCTGCGCCGTCGACTTACTGATACTGGAGTTGTTCGACGCCTTTACGTTACTTAGCAGTGATTTAAATATCGAGCTTTCGATACCGGTATAAGCCGTATTCGCACGAAACTGTGCTGAGTATTTTCCTGCGTACGCCAAATAGAACGGTCGATAGATGAAGATGCCCAATACAATGATGAAGGCTTGAAGAATCGAACCTTCTATTTGATTCCCCATCGCCATATAGCCACTGAACAAGGGTGGTGTCATCCAGTTCACAATATTCTCTACCGGCGGTACCAACCCCGATGAAATGCACAAAAAGGTGATGACAAAGCTCACTAACGGCACGAGCACAAAAGGAATGATCAAAATCGGGTTGAAGATGATTGGCAAACCAAACAACAAAACCTCGTTGATGTTAAAGATCACCAGAGGCATCGCTGCCAGAGCAAGCATCAAATGATTGCGCTCTTTAGCAAACATCAGCACACAGAAAAGCAAACTGATCGAGTTGCCAGATCCGCCCATCGACATAAATGCGTCGTAAAAGCCTTGGCTAATCACATTCAGTGACGCCTCTCCGGCCTGCCACGCCATTACATTGGCTTCGGTTGCGGCAAAGATCTGCTGCTTAATCGCAAACAACAGGTTGTGCCCATTGATGCCAATCGAGCCAAGTAAACCCAGCACAGTTTGATAGATCAAACCACCTTTGAATGTCAGCGGGTCTACGCCGAGCTCACGAACCATGCCACCTGACAACGCCATAAAGATCGCCGTGAAATGGGACATCACCAACGCGATGAGCACAAATAAGAAAAAGTGCACCACGTGCTTAAGCAGTCGTGATGAAAAGTCGAGGGCTTGGGGTTCTAACAGACGTATCTTGAAAATGCTGCAGTAAACGTACGTCATTGTCGCGCTCAATAACGCCAACAATGGGTTGTTCGGTAACATGTAAGTCTGTGAAAGACTGCCATTCTCTATTGAGATCAAGTAGAACATGATCAACGAATAGATGATGAACACGGCGCTCGAAACGTTGGTTTTATGGGAAAGGTAGTAACCCGCCACCACGCAGAATGCACTTGGATATAAGTTGATCAGGATATCTGATACATGAAACAGTAGTTGGGAAAAATCCGCTAAGCCAGTAAAACGGAATACGTGTCCAAAAAAAACTGCCAACGCATTAGACAGAATCAAAGGTAACAGCAGCAATGCGATTGACGCCAAATCCGTTAAATAGGATTTCGACGCTGACTGCCACTGCCCCATCAATGCGAATAGACGTTGAGAAGGCGAAAATTTGATTTTAAAGCCAGTTTGCATGAAGCATCTTAATAGTAATGTTATGAAGAGATTCAGCGGTTTAATAAACAGCCATGCGTGCAACCTTTACCGTTAAGTCGTAGAGCCCGTGGGGAGCCAACCATTACGGTACGGACTATCTGAGTAGTCTTAATTGATGTTTTTATTGTGTATTTTTAGCAACAAGCGGAAGTTGTCTGAGGACAGATTGCGGGCGTAATTTAACGATTATATGCGCCTCGATCCATTAAGATATTTTGTCGTAACGACAAATGAGCAATAAAAATAACCCTCACCTTTGATTGGTGAGGGTTAACATTGAGGTGATGATTATTGAGCGAGAACTCAGTGTTCCGGATTCATCGGGAATCGTTGCTCATACAGCTCCATAAAGTCTTTGCGAATCAGGTGTTCTAAGTGGTTGGCTTTGTCCGTTGGACAGAAAATCATGATATGCACGATTTGCTCACCATTGATGTTGCTTGAGATATGGATATGCGGCTCTGCACCCGGAAGATCGACACCGGCGTGTTTTTCAATCATCGCGTTGTAGCGATGCGCGACATCAGCAAAGTAACTGCAATGTTCGTCAATCTTATCGGTCAGTAATGGCAAAATTGGGTATAGGTTGACGAAGTCTTTCACCACAACAGAAAAGTCATGGTAAACGTAACGCTTCATAAAGTTGAGGTTCTTCACTGGGTAGGTGAAAAACATGCTGTTAGGCAACGTCGCGGTTTTTCCTGTGAAGTGGTATTGCCCATGATGCAGGTCGATTTCTTGAATCACTGTCGCCATCATGTTGTGCTCAATCACTTCGCCACATAGCTTACCGACTTCAATCCAGTCACCAATGCGAAATGAACGAGAACTGGCTCGTTGAATCGAACCAGTAAAACAAAGAATAATCTCTTTAGATGCGACAACAATCGCTACTGCAATCGCGGTAACGCTTAGGGCGAACTCGCTGATTTCTGATTGCCATAAGATGAACAACAGGATCAGCGTAAGAGCGAACGTACCGTTTTTGGTTCTCGACATCCAACTGCGTTGTTCTTCCGTAATGAAGGCATCGTCGCCACGAATTCGAGACAGAATCAAACGACGCAGAACAATGATGAACAGCAGGATTAATGCGGAAAATAAAATTTTGTGAGTGAGAAGAAAATCGACGACTAACTGCACTTTCTCCATTACCCGACTCCCTGTTTGGTTTGGATAGGTTGACCTTTGTATGCTAACTACCGCTATGAAAACAGGTAGCTAGCTTGCGAGAGGACAACCTTACCAAATTATTCCGTCGGTTGCCCCAGTTCGCTCTCTTTAAATACGATAAACGCACGGCGGTTTAAAGCATTGGCTTCTGGAGATTCTTCGTTGATCACAGGTTGAAGCTCACCAAAGGCTTTTACCTCCCACACAAACTGCGATGGATCGAGTTTCGTCTTGAGATACGCCACTACGGTTTGCGCTCTTCGCTCCGCCAGTTGTTCATTATAAGAGAGCGAGCCCACTTGGTCGGTATGACCAGCCACCATAATGCTACCTTCTAAACCTTGCAGTTTGGCGATGAAGTCATCTAATTGTGAAAGGTCTTCCGGTTTTAATTCCGACTTATCGAAATCAAAGTGTGGTGTCATCGCCATGTAGATCTTGCGTTCTGGTTTTGGCGGCTCACAGAAAGGCATCTCTTCGTATTTCTTCGCCTCTTCAAACATAACGTAAGCGCGACGGTTTTCGGCGCGAGCTTGATCCGATTTACCCAACGCTAGCGGCTGCGACTCACCAAAGTGCTTCACTTCCCAATCGTATTGCTCGGGGTCAAGTTGTTGCTGAAGATACGCCTCTACCGATTCAGCACGGCGCATAGACAGCTTCTCATTGTACTCATCAGAGCCTTTAAAGTCGGTATGACCAACAATCGTGATGCGCCCACTCAAGCCTTGAATATCATGGATGAACGCATCTAGACTTGCCGCATCGGCTTCACGAATGGTGGACTTATCGAAATCGAAATGTTCGGCAACCGCGATATGAATTTCGCGCTGCGGCGCCAAACATTCACTGATCAGAAACTTGGAGACATTCACGTCCGCAAACTTTTCTTGGTTCTCTTGGCTTACATACGCATCCGCCGAACAACCTGCCAATATTGCCCCTGCGATCATGCCACTTAACAAACGAATCGTCGTTTTCATATCGCCCTCTTATAGCTTACCAACTAGGTTAATGAACACGCCTGATGCGTCGTAATCGTCATCATTCGCTAGGTTGCCATCAAAGCCCGAGAAGTTGTAACCCACGCCGACTTTGAAGTTATCACTCAAATGTTTGTTAACGGAAACCAATGCGCCCTGCTCTAGCTCATCGTAGGTGCTGTCCGTCTTCCAATGGTACTCGCCGGTAACATCCCAATCTTTCATGACACGATAAGATGCACTCAAGCCGTACAATGAAATTTTGCTATCGACAGGAATGTCTTCGCCTGACTGACGAGTGAAGATTTCATGTTTGTCCTTGAATGCGTATTTCGCGCCTAAATCCCAATTTGCATCCAACGAATAGATACCTTCAATTTCGATGATATGGCTCTCTTCATCTTTGTAATCTACATCGCGGTTGAGCTGGTCGAAATCCACCAAATAGGTGTAGCGAGATAACAAGTTCAAACGGTCGTTGTAGATTGGGCGATAAGCCAGTCCTGCCGTCGACTCAATAAAGCGAGCCAATACTTTATCGCTCGACTTACTCTCAGAGCGCGAGTAGTTGAACTTGCCAAATAAGGTGTACTCTTCCGTCAGGTGATGCGTGTAACGGTTAGTCGTCACCCATTGGTCGATACGTTTCTTATCTGGGTCTGCGGAATCATCGGTCTTGTCGACACGGTACTCCACTTTGTTCTTGAACAGCACGTCATCGACATCAATCGAAGTGCTAACACTCACCGCTTGGCGTTCAGTAGTGATCTTCTGTTCGTCTTCGATTTCGCCTTTTTGGTAGCCGATGCCCATGTCGATGTCGTCGTTCATGTCGTAACCAAAGCCAAACGAGTCAATACGACCTTTGCCGTTGTTTTCATCAACAAATTGGTTTTCTTGGTAGAAATCAACCGTAGAAGTTAGGTCTGCACGCTGACCAACAATCACATTGTTTTTGCCTTCGTATGTGTCATCTACATAGGTTAAATACGTACTGTAATCTTCGGTTACGTCATACGTCACACTCGCTTCTGCGGCATCGCCACGATCGCCAGTGGTGTATTCAGCACCTACCACAAAGTCTTCTAGAATCCGGGTTTCACCACCCAGAGTGACGCTGTCGTTCTCGTCGTATTCATCCGTTTGACCTACGGTTTTCTGACCTTTGATATAAACGTTGTTATCGCTATCCCAGATGTAGTCAGCACGCAGACCCGCTAAGGTGCCTTTGCCTTTTTCATCTTGGTTGTTTAGCTCTTCAACTTGTTTACCCGCCGCCGAGATCTTGATGTGTTTGGTAACCTTAACTTGAGTTTCCAATTCCGCTTGTTGGGTATCGGTGCGTAAATCACCGTCTGATTCACGTTCTTCAACCGAGGTAAAGCGCGTCTTTACTGCAACTCGGTCAGTAGCTTGGAAACGGATTTCAGTACCGTATGACTCTTGCTCTAAGTCGTCATCTTGGCTGGCAAAACTGTAGCCTGCATCTTTGGATTTGTACCAAGCTTTGACGTCGTTACCCACTGCAGAAAAGACGTTCGGAGCGAGATCGTATAGGTTCATCACCCCTTTCACTTGGTAGATATCACCTTCGCGATCTTCTGCGTTATTGCCAATTGGGGTGAAAGTTAAACCTCCGTCTAAAGAGACGTAGTTAGAATCAGTTTGTCGACCTTTACTGTGCCCGAATTCGGCTTTTAAATAGGTGCCTTCTGAAGCACGCAAGGTTAAGTCTGTGCCGTATGCTTCGTAATCTTGATTGTCTTTTTCTTCGGTTTGGTAGTTTGCCCCGACGCCGATGTAATCGTTCACCCAACCTTTCACGCGACCACCAGCAGTCATAGAATCTATCGCATCAGTGCCTTGAGGCACGTACTCATAATCCACCGCAAGATAGTTGTCGTAGCCAGAAGAAGGCTGGTCGTTGATAACCGAACCAAAGTTATCAGAAATGATGTTGTTTAGTGGTCTGGTTAGAATGATGCGACCTTGATACGGGTCGATTTCATAGTCTCGTCCCGATTGTAGTGGCATTTCCTGAACCGTAATGCTGCTGTCAGGGTCAACAACTTTCACCATCACCTTGTCGCTGCCCGGAACCACTTCACCATGACGTAAGAAGTACAACGAACCACCAGTGCCTAAGAATTCATCGTGAGCAAAGAGCGAGTCCGATTCAGCCGCAAAACCAACGATGTTCAGGCGATCTTCACCAAACTTAGTGGTAGAGCGAGTACGATAATCACCTTTGAAACCATATAAGCTACGGTTGTAATCGTTGTTGTCTGTACCCGTAATTCCGGTGTTGTAGTTACCCCACAACACATTGGATTTATCGTATTCGACGTTGAGATAAACCTTACCTTTGGTATTGACCACTTTGTAGATGTTCGAACTGTCACCGTAGTTGCCGTAATACATCTCATCGTCGTCTTCTAGAATGTCGAATACACTGGATGAATCAGAGGCAAACGGGTGCTTAAACATGTCTCGAACGTCACTCTCTTTGGTATCAAAGTGAGTAGTAATTCTGAGTTTGTCACCAAACTTACCCTGTCCAAAGTACGCTAAGCGTCCTTGGTTGTAGATGTCATCTTGGTATTGGTCGTCGACGGCCAATGCCGCTGAGTTACCGGTGACCTTGTTTTTACCAATGTAGAAGTCAGCAAGACCCGCTTGTACCCAATACTCATCTGGAATACGTACATAAAGCTGATAACGGCGCTCTTCACCATTGTCGAACACCACGCGAGTTGGGAATAAATAAGCGTCTGCTGGTAGGTATTGCTCTGCGTATAGCTCACCTTCTTCCACATCGAACTCGTCTTCGCCAATCACGACTTTATCGACGCCTTTTAGTCCCGTACCCATGAATCTTGCCAGACCCGCAGAGGTTGGAATGTTGTGACGCATCAACTGAGCCTTACCTAGCTTGCGGCTTTGCTCTTCTTCACCGTCGTTCTTATCGATATCAACTTCAGAATCAGGCTCAACAAGGTCAATCACACCAACTGTAGTCACGTCCATATTGCCGTCTTTATCGAAGGCTTTTAGGCGGAACAACAGCTGTGTGTTCGATTCAAATTGGTAGTCTTGCGTGGTAGCGCCGTCCCAAACAATGTTGAAGTCATTAGCAAATTGCTGTCCTTCTACCACGGCTAATGGGTTCACTAAACCGCGGTCTCCACCCCGAAACACCTCAAGTTGGTAATGATCGACGTAGTAGCTAAAGTTGGTCGTAATAGCGAAGCTCATCTCTTGTAATGGCTTGCCATCTTTCACTTCCACATCACTGCTGATGCTCAGGTCGAGCACTGGGTCAAAACGCATGATGTCGCGGCTTACCCAAATCGCACCTTGATCTAAGTAGATGCGCGAGTTATCTGTTTGTTCGTGAGCTTTAACTTCAATACCCAGAGAGTCACTGTCAAGTTTTTCCAATTGGCTGGTGTCTTTCGCGTAGGAAAGTATCGGCAAACCAGCCGCGATGCACATTGTCAGTTTTGATGGTCTCAATCTAATCATAATAATCCTGCTTAACCGTTTGAATTGTCGGCTGGGACGCCCCCAGCCAGCGTCTGTTCTTCGAACGGTTAATCATCCCCACTGCTTTGAATACTGAAGTTAAATTTCGTCAGCTTGTTTGGTGTAATTCGGCGTACTTTCGGGTTCTCACTGATCACCTTCATGCCTGTTGGTAGCGAGTCTGTGTCAACTTTGACCAAGAACTGCTTACCTTTCTTATTCAACACCCACTGATCTGGAACGTGGTATCGACCATATTGGTCTGTCTCGATAATGATGCCTTCGACGGTCAGTAATCGAACTCCTGGAATGCCATCTTCGTATAGCCCTTTGTTCTCTACGATGATTTCCCATAAATACGCATCACCATCTCGGTAGAGGTTTCTCACTACATCAATGTTCTCTGCTGACAGACCTTTTTTCTTGTCTCCTTTGTGCTTGGTAATCGCATTACCTTGCTTGTCGAACTCGATATGCGTGCCGTTATCCGTGGTCACCTTGAATGGGAAGCCTTGGCGAGTTCGAGTCTTGAATTGGAATGCAACTTTGTTGCTGTGCTCAAGCGTTCGATTGCGTGACAAGCCGTATAACTCATCCACTTCGTAGCCTTTGTCGATGCTCGACATCAGCACACCTTGACCTTGTTGCGTGACTTGAACGTCTTTAAGCTGCGTTTCAACACCATCTTGCGTAATGAAGGTTGAACCGGGAATGTAGTCACCTGCGGTTAAATCGACATCGATATAAATATCATCCGCTGTCGCATCTGCTTGGAAGCCGTCACCATTGTGATCCTCAAACACCTTGCCGATGATCGAAGCGGTGTCGAATACCTTATCTGGCATCACTTCCACCGTTGCACTAGCTAGATTAGATTTCACCACATAGCTTGTGGTCGCACTCTGAGCAGAGAAGCTCTCTGCTGGTGGCGCTTCTGCCCATGCAGTGTTGGTATAGACACCAAAGGTGGCACCGACACTGACCCGCATTAGGTAACGAATACGAACAGAATCAGCCGTTTTAGAATCGCCTTTGCCGTAAATATTCATGTCACCAACGTCAAAGATCAGCTGATTGGTTTTGGTCGGGTCCACTGAAATTTGAATATCATCTGAAGTGTCAAATACACCATCAGGACCGCTATTCACCATCTCAGTAGAATCTGGGATATAAGCAAAGCCACCTGGGTAACGGTCCACCAAACGCACACCCGTGAATGGGTTTTCTTTATCTTCGTTAGTGATGGTTACTTCGTACTCCACCACTTCACCCACACTCGCTTCTGACTTACTCGCAACCTTAGTTACGGTCAGCATGCCTTCGTTGTAAGCTTGTTTCTTCACTTTGATAGTGACATTGGCGGTCGCAACTTCGCCCGTCGGCGCGGTCGCAGTGAAAACGTTGGTGAAGTTGTCATCAATACCCTGATTGATCTCGCCTGCCACCACAATTTGATACTCGTTACCTTGGTAGGCTTTCATGGTGTGGTTTGAGTCAACGTTATTATCTGAGTCAACCGATACCACAGCACCAGATTTAAGCTCGGTGATGGTCGCCGTCCACGAGGTAAATAACGCATTTCCATTGCTGCCAATCAACTTATCGATTTCATCCAACAAGTTAACGTTGTCAGCATCAGCAGAACCACGGTTGGTTGCCGTCATGGTAAAGGTGATTTCATCGTCATCATTGGTGTATTCGGTTTTATCCGCAACCTTGGTGACGGCTAGGATGATCGGCTGTGGCTTAATCGTAACGAAATCGTCAGCAAGCACATCACTCTCTGTTTTATCGTACGCATACGCATGGTTGGTAATTTCCCCCATGGCATCCACGTTCACGACACCTGTGATTTCGATTTCCAGTTTGTCGTTTGGAGCAAGCACTACACGACTATTGATATCCACGTTATCACCTTGGATTTTTGGCAACACGATGGTTCGATCATCACTGTATGAACTTGTCATTCTCCAACTGGTGAATGCAGCGGCTTCGGTGTCATGAATCGTATTCACCTTCAATTCAGAGAGCAGGTCTTTAAGTACAATCTCTTCGGTGAATGAGCCAGATTCGTTACTCAGCACGACATGGTAAGTTGCATTTTCGCCCGGACGGTAATATTCCTCGTCAACAGTTTTCTCAAGCTTGACGGATTCTGGCATCGATAGCAGCGTTGCACTCGCTTCTTGAGTATCACCGCGGAATGTGGCACTTGCGGTGTTTTCAATCTCACCCGTCGCATATTGATTAACAAGCCCTGTGACCACAAACTCAACTTCATCATTCGCGGCAATCGTCAGCATTGAGTCAATGTCTGCGTTCACTCCCGGAATGTTAGTGATGTCTGTTTCTGGATTGCTCTTATTCACATCAATACGCCAAGAGTCGAAGGCTTTAACGGTGGTGCCATCAAGGCGCACTACGTCAAGATCGCTGATGGCATCTTTCACCTCAACGTCTGTTGCTGGCACCGTACCTTCGTTCTTCACTTTGACACGGAAAGTCGCTTCTTTACCCGGAATGTAGTACTCACTGTCGGTGGTCTTCTCGATAGAAATACCCTGAGACTGCGGTTGAATCGTCGCGCTCGATTGCTGCGCGGTGCCATTCAAATCCGCAGTGGCAATGTTGGTAATGTCACTTGCTGCCAACGGATTCGTTTTCGCGGTAATCGTGAATTCAACGATGTCATGTGGCGCGATATCAATAACCGAACGAATGTCTCGATCATCTACCGGCATTGGCGTAATCGTCGTACGAGTGTCTTTGCTAGTGGTTTTAATTGTCCAACTGATAAACGCGCGATCACTGACACCATTCACGTTAGTCGTTCTGATACCCGACAGAATGTCATCGAGTTTGATGTCGTTATCAAAGCCATCAGTACCGTTGTATACACGAACGTGGAATACCGCATCCTCACCCGGAATGTAGATAGGTGATTCCACCGTTTTCTCTATCCATACTTCCTCAGGTAAGGTTTCCAAAGTTGCCGTAGCATCAATCGTTGCACCGCCAAACTCTGCTGTGGCAGTGTTTACAACGTTTGCGACCGCACTGACATTGACCGCACCCGTAATGGCAAACTCCACCGTATCACCTGGCGCAATATCAATATTGGTAGAGATATCATCATTTGGTCCTGGGACCTTCTCGATATTGGTGCGAGGGTCGCCCTTCGTAGTCACGATTGTCCAGTCTTTGAATGCTGGTGCCATAGCGCCGCCCGATGTCTCCACTTCCAGAGCAGAAATGAAGTCTTCCACTTTGACATCTGACGCAAAGCCTGAACCGTTGTTGGTCACTTTGACGCGGAAAGTAGAGAACTCACCCGGCTGGTAGTAACGCTCATCAGTGGTTTTCTCCAGAACGATGTCACCCGGGCGAGGTTTCAGCGTCGCAGTCGCAGTAACGTCTTTGCTGTTATGGTTCAAGGTCGCTTGGTTAACGATATCTCCTGTAGCCTCAGCATTGACGAGACCAATCACGTACAGTGTGATGGTGTCATTTGGCGCAAGGTCGATGTTGTAGTCAATGTCCTTGTCCACGACTAGAGAGTTTGCATCCACCGTTGTTAATGAACTGCCCGAGACGTATTGCACTGCCCATTGCAAGAAGGCTTGATTGGTCGAGCCATCTACCGTCGTTACTGTCAATGCGCCAATCTCATCTTTCAGGTTGATGTCATTGGCGTAGCTATTATCTTGGTTAACGATTTTCAAGATGTAGCCAGCTGCTTGGTTCGGACTATAGAACTCAACCATCGGTTCTTTTGTGAAGGTTAAATCTGGGATTTTTGCTGTACTGGTCGCGTCAGCAGTCTTGGTCGTGCCGTTATAAGTCACTTCGACCTTGTTAGTGACATCCCCGACAACTTCCGGATCTAGCTCCCCTTCGACGGTCAGAGTCACAACGTCATTTGGACCAATATCCAAACTACCGTCCAAGAACTCCCCTGTCGCTGATGGGAACTTTGTATCACCAGTTTGCGAAGCTGCATTAAAGAAGATAGTGCCAGACTCAAACGCTTTCACCGTTGCACCAGTAATGTTGGTAGAGGTGATGTCGTTTACAAGGTCTTTAACTTGAACGTCATTCGCCCAGTTCGCGGTCGTGTTTTCAATTTTGATTGTATAAGTCAGTGTATCGCCAGATTCATACTGGTTCTTATCAACCGTTTTATCGACAGAAAGATCTGCCGTCGCAGCAACATAAGTTGCTTCAGCTGTTTGGGAGCCGCTTGAATCACTCACTTCCACCAGGTTAGTAATGTCGCCAACAAGGTCCGCTTTTACGACACCTTCAACATGCAATTGAACCGTATGGTCAGGGTGAATGTTGTAACGAACTTGATAGCCTTCGCCTTTATCGCCTGTAATCTCCGAGCCAGCAATCTGTTGCGTCAGATTTGGGGTAGTGCCCACAACATTGATTGAGGTAGCAGACCAAGCATCAAACGCGCGCACTGGTAATGTAGAGCCCGCTTTATCGGCACGAATATTTTTCCAAAGATCAGCGATCAGGACATTCGTTGCGTAACCATCACCGGTATTTTTGACTTCGATGTCATAACCAATGGTGTCACCAGGGTGGTAGATAGCCGGCGTAGTCGACGTGACTTTCGTTACTGTCAAGCTGCCCGGTTCTGGGACAATCACCTTCTCTTTTAAGTTGTAAGTGAAAAAGGTCGACCCCGAGTTCAACTTACCTTGTAGTTGGTTGGTAAACTCACCAACTGCGTCATCACGAACATGCCCTACAACCTCAATTAAAATCTCAGTGTAAGTATCGTCAGCCGCTTTACCGCCCATTTGTACTGTGACATCAATGTCGCTATTCGCGGCAATGCTATTGAGGTTAGTAATATCCGTATATGACGGGTTGCCATCAGAAATCACACGAGCGCTGACTGTCCAATCTTTTAATGCTACCTGCTCTGAACCGTCAGCCACTTTTACCTTGTAACTGCTAATAGCATCTCGAATATCAATCTTCTCGTTATTCGATGTTTGGTTTCGAATACGCATTTGATAACGAACTTCTGAACCAGGCGTGTAGGTCGGTGTATCTGTAGATTTTTGCGCGATTAGGCTCGACGTGCCTGGGTCAAGAACAACGGGATTACTATCGTCACCATTCACCTTGGCGATGTTAGTGATAGTGCCTGTTGCGTCTGCAGCTACCGTACCATCAACTTCGAATACCACGGTATCTCCCGGCATCAAATCAAATGCCGCATTAAGTGGCACTGTACCTTGATAATCACCAGTGATAGAGAATCTATCCGCATCTGGAGCACTGATAATGGCAACACTGTAATCTTGGAATGCTGGCTTGCCATCGGATGTGTTAATTGTGTTCAGTTCATCCACGATTGTGGCATCGTTAGCAATACTCTCCCCCGTATTGGTAACACTGACTTGGTATTGCACTTGACCATTCGGGTTGTAATGACACCCAGAGCCCGAGGTCGATGGGAAGGTACAAGTGCTGCTGTCAGCCGTCGTACTCAGTACCGACTTTTCAAAGCTCAATACAGGAGCCACTGGTGGAATCACATCTGTGGTATCGCTTTGATTGCCTGCTCGCCCGGTGTTGCCATCAATGTCTCCTAACGCGTCAGGACGAACTTTTCCTTTCACCGTAAACTCTATGACTTCTTCAGGAGCGATATCAACTAACAGGTCCAAGTTATCGGATGCATCATAAGTTTCAATGTAGGTATCCTGCGTTCCCGAGGTACCTGTAGAGGTAAAGATATGAGAGATTGATGTCTCTGAGAATGCCGACTTCGTGGTTCCACCTACGACTTCAACACGAACGCCAGACACGATGTCTTGGATTACCGTCTGGTCACGCCAAACAGGCTCTGTATTAGTAACAGTAAACTTGTAAATCACCTCATCGTTAGGCTTGTAAGTATCGCCCGATGTGTAAGATTTACCTGCAATAGACACAATTTCTTTGCTCACGGCAAGGTTGCTGCCTTCCGGAGTAACCGTCGCTGCACTGAAGTTAGAGCCATTGTATTTCGGCTTCACTACGATTTGGTCAAGTGCGTCTTGACGAATTTGCGACTCCATAACAAAGTCAATCCAACCACCTGGAGCAATAGACAGCTTGGCGATATCAATATCGACATCGGCACCGCCTACATACCCATCGATCAGCGTCGTTGCTTCTCCAGAAGTCGTTGCCTTCACAGTCCAACCATATTGATCGAATGCTGGTAGCGTCTGTGAGTCTGCTTCACCATCCGCATTCTGTGCAGTACGAACTTTGACTTTCGAGAAAAACTCTTCGAGAGATTTGTTGTACTCCAGACCTTTACCCTTGTTCTCGATACGCAAGTGGTAAACGATCTTCTCGCTACCTGTTGTGTGATTGTAAGTGGTTTTATGCGTAGCAAACGTTGTATCCGTATACGCTTTATGCGTTTTAGAGATATTTGCTGGCAGCATGTTCACTGGCTCTGATGGCAAGTTATGGCTGTTATCAACGACAGCTACGTTGAGAATTTGCCCTACGGCTTGCTCACTAATCTTCGCCTTAATGGTGTACTTAACAAACGTACCGCCGGTTACAAACTCATTTGCCGCGAGGTTGAAGTTAGTATTGATGTCCGTGTTGTTACTGACTTTACCCGCATCACTGATCGTACTCGCGTCCACACTCGGAGTAATCGTCCATGAGTCAAACGCACGACCTTTCACACCGCCAAAGTAATCCGTTTGAATTTTGCTGATTTCATCTTTGATTGGCATCTGATTGATGTGAACGTTGTTTAAGTTCTTCAATAAGATTTCGTATTCGATGTAACCACCAGGCGTGTATCCACCTGTCAATTCGGTGGTGCCATCTTGGTCATAGAGTTTTACGACGTGTTTAGAGAAATCGTATTTCTCGGCAGATGCCTTAGTCTCTGCACTCACGGTATCGCCGTCGACGGTCAATAGGTTTAGGATCTTACCCACCGCATTTTTATTGACGGTTGCAGTAACTACATACTCAATCTTTGTACCCGTCGGGATGGAGGCATGGGTATTGATGTCTTTGTTATTCGCGATACTGCTATCTAAATCGAGGATCGCTTTATCACTGCCACTCACAATACGTGGCGCTACCGTCCAACCAGAATCAAAGGCTTTTTCATTTTTACCATCGACGAGATCAACCGTGATACCCGACAATTCATCAATCACTGGGATGTTATAGGCGTTACCTTTACCATCGTTTTCAATGGTTAATCGGTAAACCAATGGCTTCCCTGGCTCATAACTGGATTGATCGACCGTTTTACTAAATGAAAGATGGTAGCCATTTGGAACAACTGTGATACCACCGATAGTAATCGTGCCTACGGCGTCCTCACGAACAACACCTTCCACTTCAAAAGTCACCGAATCACCACCAGCCACATCAATCGTTGTATCGATGTTCTGGTTATCTGCAACGGTGCCATCCAAAGTACCATCGGTGGTTCCTTTACCACCTTTGCTATCTTGCTTACTTACATCAACGGTATAGCCAGACGCATATGGCGTATCTTTGCTACCATCAAGTAGCTGAGTCTTAACACTATCAATATCTTCTTGAACTGGATGATCGTTCACATAGCCCGTTTGAGAAGAAACGGTCACTTGATAGGTTAAAGTATCACCCGGCGAGTAGAAGTTTGATTCTTTACCGTTAACCAGCAGCTTTCTGACCACGTCACCGCCATTGTAAGCGCGCTCCATTTCGTGGTGAGAAACGTGTGAATCTTCGTCGTTGCCGACATAACGATACACGTAGGCATCATTTTCGATCTTGTTGTTGAGAGTGGTTCCATCCAGTGAGCCAACAACGTTATCTTTGACGCGTGCTTTGATCTGAAAAGTTCGAATCTCTCCAGGGTCTAGGCTCATTGTCGCGCCTTTACCACCCGGTGGGTAGATAAAATCATCGTTAGTGGCAGGCTCGAAATCTGAACCAGTCTTAAACTGCCAGTATTCAAACGGGTTTTGGTCAGGAAAATCTTGGAACTGATTGTCTTTGTCGTTCGCTAGAACTGACTTGATATCATTCAGATAGTCATAGACTTTGAGTCCATGTTCTGTAGTTGAACCATTGTTTTTGACACGGATTTCATAAGTCACGTCTTCACCAGGAATAAAGCGAACTTTATCGGCTGTTTTAAGAATCGAAACGTTTAATGAATCCCCAGATACATGACCGATTTCAGCAGAAGAAGACTGATTCAAATTGGTCGAAGGATCGTAGGTTTCAGCCGTGTTAGAGATTTCACTCTCCTTGTAGTCGTTCTTAACGACACCAGTTACAACGAATGTTACAGAGCCATCAACTCCACTTACATTGGGGTCAATATCGACTCGGGCATCAAGATTTTCATCCGTTTGGTAACCACTTGGGTCCCCTGCATAGCTGCCTGTTTTATAAGGCGAATTGTTTGAGTCAGTTTCAGAGGTGTAACTCCAGGTAGAGAAGGCATTAAGAGCTTTGATATCATCAAATACACGAACTTCGTCTGCATAACCAAGCCCTCTGTTTCTTACCGTTATTTTGAAAGATACCTCTTTTCCTGGAATAAAATCATCATCTGGAGTTGTCTTCACAACAATGATTTTTGGATCATGTGGGTACACGGTAACCGTATCAGCCACAGAAGATTGAATGCCTGAATCTGGCGTTTTGACATCCGCAGTGTTGTTAAAGCGAGTAAAGAGGATTTCATCAGGCGTATCACGATCGATTTGAGCCACAATGGTGTATAGCACTTCCACGTTCGGTGGAATCTGCACTTTGGTATTTAAGTCCGTGTTGTCAGCGAACGTACCAACATCGGTATATGTAGCGTTTCCATCTAGGCGAGGGTCATCCGAAATAATCTCTGCACTAATTTGCCAAGACTTAAACACTGGTTTCGTCATGCCATCTGGCTCAAGGACGCCAGCTTTAATCGTCGACAATAGATCTTTTACTTCAACGTCAGTCGCGTAGCCATTCTCTTTCGCGTTCTTTAGACTGATTTGGTACGTCACTTCGTTGTCTAATTTTGAGTAAGCCGTCTGCTCACCATGGAAGCTTGAATCTGTGTTTGTTTTTACTTGCTTGTTTAACTGAATAACAAAGTCACGCGGGTCAGAGCCACGGTCGGCATAAACCGAGCCATCCACAGTCACTTGGTTAGAGATATGTCCATTTGCGAGCGGATTGGTTTCAGCAACAATGGTGTATTCAATGTAAGAGTGAGGCTGAAGCGTCGCAATCACATTTAGGTTATCCGGGTACTTCACCTCACCAGCAATACCGGTGTCACTTGCGGTTGCAGTACTTCCGTCATCTTTGAAAGCCTGTGCGGTAATGGTCCAGCCCGTATACGCGGCGATCTCACTACCATGAATATCTTGAGTTTTGACTGACTTAAGGTCATCCAAAACCTGAACTTGGTTAGCGAAACCATCACCATCATTGGTTACTGTGATGGTGTATGTCAGAGCCTGACCGGAAGAGTAGAAACGACTGTCGACATCTTTGCTCGCACGTAAATTATCGTCCGGCGTTTGTACACCAGATCCTTCTTCCGTCACGTTATCATTGGCACAGCTTGCACTGTCATCCAAAATAAGACCGGTACTCGTATCACTCGTTTTTGCCGTTAGCTTGTATTTGATCGTTTTGCCCGGCGCGATATCCGGTGTCAGTGAAAGCGGGCTTGACGTCCAAGTACCATAACTAAACGAACCAGGGTCCGAACCAATGGAATCCTCACCTGAAATAACATCCACTTTCCACTTTTCAAAAGCTTGACCATCGCCCGCGCCGCCTGCTTGTTCAGTCACCACACAAGTCAGGTTATCTTGGACCAAAAGGTTATTGGCAAAATACTTGGAAGAGCCATTGGTAACCGTGATTTCGTATTCAATCTCACCACCTGGCACATACTCTGACGCCGAGGTCGTTTTGGTGATTGAAATGTCGGAATCTGCAACACTCAGTACTTTCTCTGCATTTACCGTGTCTGAAATACTTGAACTCTTAACTAGGGTGTCAGCTTGATCCGTCACTGACGCAGTGAAACCTTGCAGAGATCCAATGGTAACAGGGGTTAACGTTGCTTTAACTTGGTAGGTAATCGACTCTCCTGGATAAATCGAAACGATATCATTGAAGTCAACGTTCGTTTGCGTACTGCCCGCATAAGATGAATCTGACTTTCCACCAATGTTTGATACCGTGATGTCCCAAGCATCAAAAGGATTTCCGTCCACATCCGTATTGTTGTAGGAAGAAGTACGATCATTAGCTAGACCATTTGGGCTAACCAAATCTTTAATATTCTGTTTTACATGATAATTGTGAGCAATCGCTCCGCCGTTGTTGGTGACTTTGATTTGAAAATCAACCTCACCGTTAATTAAGTAAGGAGATGTCGACTGTAAAGTATGCGCCAGAGCGATATCTGGATCTGCCGGAGGCGTTGTAAGTTCACTACTGTTAACAGTGCCAGCACGAGTCGTTGATGTCGCTTTGGTGACAATGTCGCCAACAAGGTCATCAACAACGGTCGCTTTGATGGTGTAGGTGACGTGACCACCAACAGAGAGCTCAGCGTCTTTAACCGACAAATCACCAGAAGTAGCAAAAGTACCCGTTTTGCTGCCGGACGAGGCTTTAGCACTGATATGAACATCACTGAAAGCTGCACCTGTTGAGCCATCTTGTTTTTGAGCCGTCAGCGTCTCGAACGCTTGCTCGATATCTAAGCCTTTAACGGTAACAGAGCCTCTGTTGGTCGCAATCAGCTTATAAGTTAGCTTACTCCCCACTTGGTATTGAGCCGGCTGAACGGAAGCTTCTAACGTGTAGTCGTAATCCGCAGGAGTAAACGTAATCGTTGATGTATTGGTAAACGTCGTTTCTGTGCCGGAAACGGTACCTTTTACCTCGGTGTTGCCTAAGACAATATCCTCAGCGGCGTCATCCGCAATGGTCGCTTCAATTTGGTAAGTAACCCGTCCAAAAGGGAGTAGGCTAGCCCCATTCACATCGAGGTTACTGTTACTTGCGGTGTAAGTGCCTGGGCTCGAACCTAATGTATGAGAATCAGAGATTGTTAAGCGGCTAAATGCTTTATTCGAACCAGACATGACTTCCCATATCTTATTCGTTACAGCAACATTACTAATAGTATTCGCTGTTGTATTTTTCACATCAATGGAATAACTGATTACTTCCCCATTTTCATAAGCAGTTCCTGATGTGGGACTAAACGATATTTCAATTTCCCCCGCGGCCATCGCTTGGGCGGAAACTAAAAACATCAAAAAGAATAAAGCGAGATAACGTTGAATCACTGGCACAATACTTTTCCGACTCATACAAAATATTAATCATTTATTGATTTATGACAGGACAGCGCCCCGTCAAAATACAGGCGTCGAGATACTGGCGACAGAAACGCTCCTTTTGTCACGTTTCTGTCAGTTATTATTCGACATGAGTTAAAATTGTTTGGGTATTAGCTCTGATTCATTTTTGCGACAGATTTGAGCTGTGCAGACGTAATAAATTCACCAAAGGTTTCACACCAAACAATGACTGACGTGTAGTTATCTAAGGGCAGATCTTGAGGAAGAGTGACCATAAAACGGTCAAATGTTTTCACCTCTCCCACCTTCACCATTTGTGACTTCAAGCGATTAAAATCCGCCTCGGTTTCAACAAACGTTGGTGAGAGATACAGCTTATAATCCGGTCCAGGAGCCAATTCTCCTTGAAAAGCAATCGTATCTTCAGTGACCCATAGCTCCCCTTCTCCCCAATGAAGAAAGTCACTATCTGTTCGATTTCGCTCGAACATGCCACGGTAGAGAACACCTTCCGAAGAGTTAGACACAACCGAAACATCTGGTGAATCAGGTTGGATAAGAATAGGCAGTGCATAAATACCCGCAGCAAAACCCGCCACTGCAAACAAGATGTGGCTCACAAGCAATAAAATCCATTTCATCGTTATACCTAGCTTTAACTAACAAGACGTCAATATCAAAGTTAGTTCATAAATCCATTTAAAACAGAGCATTACTACAAACTCAGAAATTTCCTATATAGTTTTAAGGGCAATATCACAATTTCGGTGATAATTTCCCCAACCCATCGCCTTTTTAAAAAGTATGTCACTGTTTTTTAATATATGAGTCCTAACCCGAAGCACGAAAAATAGATATCGTCGCCACTGGTTTTAGAGTGTATCGAAGCAGAGGAATTATCATTCGGCATCTTTTGCGCAAAGAGTTTTTTAAATGCCTATTTCAAACGGTGAAAATGAATGTACCCAAAAAACAGGGAGGAGAATAAAGAGGAAAGTAAACGACTACCGATAAAATAATAAGAAGTACTCTACTGAAGAGCACTTCTGTACCCAAGAAAGTAAGCTTAATCAATCAAACTGTCTTGATAGATCATTTTCTTGCTCATTCCACCATCGACAACCAAGTTGTGTCCATTAATAAAGTCATTCTCTGGATGAGTTAAGAACAAACACGCATTTACAATATCTTTTGCCTTACCTACTCGACCCGATGGATGCTGCTGATGGTCAAAGCTATCTAAATCTTCATACCCTTCAACTTGTATCCAACCAGGGCTTACAGCATTAACGGTAATGGGAGTATCAGACAGAGAAATCGCCATGGATTGAGTCATCGAAACTAAGCCTCCTTTAGATGCACCATACGCATCCCAACCAGCTTCATTTTGATTCCAACGTGTCGAGGCAATGTTGACAATTCTTCCAAAAGATTGAGCACGGTTTAATGCAATAAATCGACGTGAACACGCAAACGCCCCTTTGAGATTGACATCAATGACTCGAGAGAATTCTTCAAAAGTCAGTTGTTCAACTGGTTTGTTAAAGTTAGCGATTGCACCGTTGTTGATCAGAATATCAACCTTACCGTGTGCACGTTGGATCTCATCAAAAGCGAGCTCAATCTGCGTAGGCTGCCCTAGATCGACGTGATAAAACTCGACGCTCGGATTTTGGTTTACGGCAATATCAAACACAATGACCTTCGCTTGTTGGTCTAAATAAGCCTGCGCGAGATACTTACCAATACCTTGGCTGCCGCCTGTAATAACCACCACTTTGTTTTTGTACATACTGCGTTCTTAATTGTTTGAGATGACATTGTTTGAGATGACCTTAATTCTAGAGTGTCAGGGCATAAAAAAATAGGCACGATCCTCGCGAAACCGTGCCTAAAACGAGCTGACTAATCAGCGCTATTGTTGTTATTCGTTATCCAAAGTCCCCTGAGATATAACGTTTAGTACGGTCGTTGTCTGGGTGATGGAAAATGTTTTCAGTCTTACCAAATTCTTCTAGCTTTCCTAGATACATAAAACCCGTGTAATCGGAGATGCGCATCGCTTGCTGCATGTTGTGCGTTACGATAACGATGGTGTACTTCTCACGCAGCTCTGTTATCAGAGTTTCAATGGCGGCGGTGGCAATAGGATCCAGCGCGGAAGTCGGCTCATCCATTAAAATAACCTCTGGCTCTAGCGCAATCGTTCGAGCAATACATAAACGCTGCTGCTGACCACCTGATAAACCATTCGCATCTGCATCTAGCTTATCTTTCACCTCTTCCCACAAGTGCGCACGCTTTAGTGCAGACTCGACACGCTCTCTAACTTCGGCTTTGCTAAATGTACCTTGTATCTTCAATCCAAATGCCATGTTTTCGTATATCGACATGGGAAATGGCGTTGGTTTTTGGAAAACCATGCCCACTTTGGAACGCAGTTCATTGACGTCCGTATTGCTAAAGATGCTCTCACCATCAAGTAAGATTTCGCCTTCAGCGTACTGATGCCCATACAAGTCATATATACGATTTAACGTACGAAGCAGTGTAGACTTACCGCAGCCCGATGGACCAATCAGTGCCGTCACTCGGTTTTTATAGATTGGCATTGATACGGATTTCAACGCTGCATCAGAGCCTTTGTTGTAGTAAAAATTTAAGTTTTGAATGTCCATACGATGAGTCAAACTTGCTGAGACATCGTTGGCGCTAACACTGTGTACCAAAGTATTCATAGTGGATTCATTCATGCTTGCTCTGACTGGATTTAATGTTGCCGTGTTCATGCTCTTCTCGCTTTTAATAATTGCGGCAACGACGTCGCCAGTACGTTAACAATCAAAATAAAACTGGTGATAATCAATGCGCCAGCCCATGCCAGCTCTTGCCATGAGCTGTAAGGGCTCATAGCAAATTGGTATATCGTCACTGGTAAGTTTGCCATCGGTTTGCTCATGTCGGTCGTCATAAAGCTACTGTTTAACGCAGTAAACAAAAGCGGTGCCGTCTCCCCAGAAATACGAGCGATGGATAAAAGAATGGCAGTGATAATCCCCGGAGCTGCGGCGCGGTAACTAAGTTGGGTGATCACTCGCCATTTAGGCGCCCCTACACCGCTTCCCGCTTCTTTCAACGTTGGCGGGACCAAACGTAGCATCTCTTCCGTTGAAGCAACGATCACTGGTAGTGCGAGAACGGCTAATGCGATGGCACCTGCCCATCCAGAATAACCGCCTGTCGGTACCACAATCATGGCGTAGACAAACAACCCGACCAAGATAGAGGGAGCACTCATTAACATACCGTTAAGAAAGCGCAGCGATTCGGCCACTGTGTTTTCTTTATCAGCTTCTGCCAACCACGTGCCCGCAAGAACCCCAATCGGTGCAGCAATCAGAATGCCCAAGCCAGTCAGCATTAAGCTCCCCACAATGGCATTTTTTAAGCCACCTTCACTGCCCGGACCAGGCGTTAACTCGGTGAAGATAGCGAAGCTCAAGCCCTTTATTCCTTCACCAATCAAGGTGTATAAGATGCTCGCGAGAACGAAGACACCGAACGCTGCCGACAAAGTGCAAAATGTTAGAAAGCTAAAGTTCTTTAATTTTCTGCTATTCATGATGACTTCCTTAACAAACGACGAGCAAAACCCATCACAAAGAAAGTGATAAGAAACAACACCACTCCCAGACCAATTAACGATGCGATATGGATTGGATCTGTTGCCTCGTTAAATTGCTGAGCAATCGTCGAAGAAATGGAGCTTGCTGGCATAAAGAATGAAAATTCAATACGGCTCGCACCACCAATAACAAAGGCGACAGCCATGGTTTCACCGAGAGCGCGACCGAGACCTAAAATGCCAGCACTCACTGTTGCATTCTTAACTTTAGGGATAAGCACCTTGGTGATGACTTCAAATGGTGTCGCTCCCGTTCCATATGCTGCTTCACGGAGGACATCCGGAATGGATTTCAATGCGTCACGCGTTAAAGAAGTCATGATAGGCAGAATCATAAATGACAAGATGATCCCCGCCGCCAATAAGCCTATCCCAATCGGCGGACCATTAAACCAACCACCTACCAAAGGGATATCGACCAAATGCACACCGGCCCACATTTGGAAACCTTCAGAAAACCAAGGAACGAAGACAAACAGTCCCCACATGCCGTAGATGATACTTGGTACAGCAGCAAGCAGTTCAATGGCTTTACTTACTGGTTGACTCAACCATTTAGGAGCTAACTCAGCAAGGAATACAGCCGTACCTAACGCAATCGGTGCAGCAATAACAATAGCGATGAAAGAAGTAACCAGCGTGCCATAAATTGCTGAGGCAGCGCCAAATTGACCGTTAATGGGATCCCAAATATCTCTAAAAATGAAGCCTGGACCAAATTCCTTAAAGGCTGGCCAACCACCTTCAATAAGAGATAATAAAATACCAATTAAAGTTACAAAAATTAATAAAGCACTAGCAAAACTCAGCTTATTAAAAACCGAATCGCCGTTCACTTTACTTTTAATAGCTAAAGTAGTCATAATATTTTATATAGTAGCCTGATAAATATATTACTTATCAGGCTACTTGATTAATTATTGAATAATCGTGTGACCGTTAGATTTCAAACCCTCTTTCCAAGTCTCATTAACCATGTTAACGACTTTATTTGGCATTGGGATGTAATCCAACTCTTCTGCAAGTTGACCTTGTTTATAGCTCCATTCAAAGAATTTCACGATTTCTTTCGCTTTGTTCGCATCCGCCTGCTCTTTATGCATAAGAATAAACGTCGCTGCTGTCATTGGCCATGAGTTTGCACCCGGTTGGTCGTTTAACAATAAGTGGTAACCCGGAGCATTATCCCAATCAGCATTGGCAGCTGCAGATTGGAAAGTGTCCATGCCTGGGTTTAGAAACTTGCCATCTTTAGATTGCATTTGTGTATAGGCGAGATCATTTTGCTTAGCAAACGCATACTCTACATACCCAATGGCTCCTCGGGTACGGTTAACAAAGTTTGCTACACCGGCATTGCCGTTCCCGCCAATGGTTGTTGCTTTTTTCGGCCATGTAATGTCTTTGCCAACACCAATAGACTTATGCCATTCGGGGCTTACACGGTCGAGGTAGTCCGTAAAATTGTAGGTGGTGCCAGAACCATCTGAACGGTGGACAACATAGATAGGTTGATTAGGTAGGTCGACATCTTTATTGAGTGCGACAATCGCAGGATCATTCCAGTTTTTGATGTTACCAAGGAAAATATCTGCGAGAACTTTACCTGTTAGTTTCACCTCTCCAGCATCAATACCAGGAATGTTCACCACAGGAACAATTGCCCCCATCACCATTGGAAACTGAATCATGCCCTCTTTGTTCAGCTCCTCGATAGTCAGTGGCGCGTCAGTCGCACCAAAGTCCACTGTGTTTGCTGTAATCTGGCGAATACCACCACCAGAACCAATAGCTTGGTAGTTAATCTGAACACCCGTTTCCTTCTGGTATTGCTCAGCCCATTTCGCATAAATTGGATGAGGGAATGTCGCACCAGCGCCGTTGATCGTTGTTTTAGCAGCAACGCCAAATGATGCTGCAACCAGAACTGAAGACACTAGAGCTGATTTCATAAATTTCACAATATATCTCCGATATAATTTAGTGAGAAATTTGGGCTAATTAAAAACCAATGTTTAATTAGCCCTGTTAGTTTTAGTGTTCAAGTAAAACTAGGTATTGAAATAAATAAACAGTCAATCGGTACTAATCAATCGACGCGTTGAGATTAGAAATTTAATATGACAGTTTTATTAAAGAAATAAGTTAAACAGCTCAGTGTGAATAACAATTATCTCCCGCAAATAATTTATGATAAGAAAAATTCACAAACATCATATGAAATCTATATAGATAAGGACGTTTCTAAGGAAATATGTATGCAATGCAAAATAATAAGATTGCAATTTTTAAATATTGATGAAGGGTAAGGAGTCCTTTAGACTCAAATGATGGATATGTTACTCATCTTCAAAATTTACCTCTTCTATGGCTTAGCTTTCTTCGCCATCTTTTTTGCGATTCTGTTTCGAGATCTACGCAAAAGTCGCATTGCTATTGCTTCTGCTCTGCCCATTCTGGCTTTATTTGGTTTCATCCACGGCTTCCATGAATGGTCCGAACTTTACTTGGTGATGTATGAACACGAATTTACCCTGACTAAAGGCATAGAGACTTTCAAAGTATTTAAGCTCTTGTTCTCATTCATTGCTCTCGGGGCTTTCGCTTGGAAGATGCTAGATCTGACCAGCTGGAAGAAGGTCAAGTACATCAAATACGCCGCGATTGCGGTTCTGGCTCTATTTATCGTTAGCTTGGTTTACCGCTTCGGCAACAAAGAATACGCCATTTATGTCCATAACACCGCTAACCAAGTACGCTGGATTTTTGGTTTAGGCTCTGGAGTCATCTCTGGCCTAGCCATGATGAGCTACGCCAATATTCTTGAAAAAGAAGGTCATGGCGCTTCACTGCCTTTTAAGCTGACGGGGCTTTCTCTCGTTGCTTATGGCATTGCCGCAGGCGCGCTGACGGTCGATTTAGGACTTTGGGTGCTGATCGTTAGAATGGTGTGTGCGCTCTCTATCTTGTGCACTCTTTGGATTGCCCTCAGAGTATTTGACGATGAAAAGAACAAGCAGCTTGAAAGTCATATCCAACTCTCTCAACAAGACGCTAAATTAAAAGAACTTGGTGAACTGACCTCAGCGGTTGCACATGAGATTAAAACACCACTCTCCAGCGCAACCATGAGCTGCGATTTATTGGAAAAACAGCTGCCGGATAACGAAGCAACTCATCGACAACTGGCTAGAATTCGGCAGGGTCTTGAGCGCGCCGCAGAGATCAGCCACGAAGTACTTAACTACGCTCACCATAAGCCAATACGACGTGAGGTGGTTTCGCTCAAAGAGGTTGTGGAACATGCTTTGTCTCTCAATCAATACCGCCTAGAAGGCTTTATTGTCAGTACATCACTAGACGACAAATTGAGTGTGCGAGGCGATGCGGGCCAGTTAGAAGAAGTGGTAACAAACCTCATCGGCAACGCTATCGATGCAAGCCAAGAACATAAACAGATTTATATCGAAACTTATCAAGACAAACTCGTAGCAACACTCTCAATTTCGGATTGGGGAACAGGGATGCCACAAGACAAAATCGCCAAAGCAAAGACGCCGTTCTACACCACAAAACCTCGGGGAGAAGGTACGGGAATGGGACTGGCTATCAGTAATCAAATTATCTTACAACACGGTGGCGAGCTAAACTTGAGGAACTCGAAGAAGAGTGATCAGGTAACAGGCTTAACAGTTGAAATCCGCTTACCAAGGAACATTGAATGACATTAAAACTCTTACTTGCAGAAGACGATGTAGAATTGAGAGAGGTCCTCGTTGAGGCATTAACCTTGGAATCGTTTGAAGTCATCGCATGTGATAATGCAGAGGATGCGTTAGATATTGCTAGCGAGCAACATTTTGACTTAGCGCTATTCGACGTGGTGATGACTGGGATGACAGGTATTGAAGCTCTCTCCACTTTAAGACGTCAACATCCCAACATTGGTATTATCATCACAACGGCATTTGCTACTGTTGACGTTGCTGTCGACGCCATGAAAAAAGGGGCAGATGAGTTTCTCACTAAGCCTTTTAACCTCGCTGCACTATCGGTCACCTTAAAGCGCGTCCATGCTGAACGCTCACCAAAATCCCCTCTTGATGAAAGAAAGCATGACCAAATCTTTAGTGCGTTATCCAACCCAATTCGCCGCTCGGTAATCAAGCAACTTAAAATCCATCGTAAAATGAAGTTTATGGATCTATGTCGAGTGGTGGGTATTGAGGATCACACCAAGTTTAATTTCCACTTAAAACAGTTGGTCAATAGTGGTTTGGTGATCAAGGAAGACGGTCGTATTTATTCACTGACCGAACAAGGTCAACAAGTACATTCCAGTATGCTTTAGACCTCGAGTGTCTATTTGAACTCAGAATGAGAACCCCAAAAAAGCCGACTCAGAGTCGGCTTTTTGTTTATTTGTACTTTTTGTCTACTTGCGCTTTTTAGTTTATTTACTTCGCCTTTACTGCTCAATAGAACGAATTACTTTGCATGGGTTACCAGCGGCTACAACATTCGCTGGGACATCCTTTGTCACGACACTACCCGCCCCAATAACAGAATTCTCACCGATAGTGACACCAGGGCAAACAATCACACCGCCCCCCAGCCATACATTGTCACCAATCGTAATTGGCGTGCCAAATTCAACGCCTTCTTCCACGCGTCCTCTGACATCGAGAGGGTGACCCGCAGTGTAAATTTGCACGTTAGGAGCAAACAAAACATTGTCCCCAATGTGGACTTCCGCGACATCTAACACCACGCAATTGAAGTTGGCATAGAAGTTTTTACCCACTTTAATGTTTGAGCCGTAGTCGCACCGAAATGGCGGTTCAAGGTACGCCCCTTCAGAATCAGGGATCAATTCATCAATCGCACTTCGCCATTCATCCGTATCAGGAATGCTGTTGTTAATCTTTTGCAGAACCTTTCGGCATTCAATTCGCGCTTGGTAGAGCTCTTGGTCCCAAGCATCGTATGGCTCGCCTGCCAGCATTTTTTCTTTTTCTGTTCTCATCGTTCATCTCACCAAAATAAAAGCGCATCAAAGCACATCACAACGTCGCAAAATGTGACTGGCGTAGTGGATTATTTATTTGTGTAAACACTGTGATGAGATTTCAAACAGAAGCTATCCATCAATCTTCTCGGAATGCGCGATTCATACTCTCCGTTAATGGTTTAACCAAATAACTTAGGGGTGTTCTCGGTTCAGACAGAATCAACACTTCTGCATTCATACCAGATGTCAGCCTATGCTTCGCAACATCGTCTTGAGACAGCGCAATACGAGCGAGATAAAAGTCATCTTGATTCTGCTCAGATAATTTATCAGCAGAGACGGTTAATACTGTGCCATCTAGCGGTGCAAGTGTTCTTGCATTTAAAGCCGTTAAACGCACTTGAGCATGTTGCCCTGGACTGATCAAATCAATATCTTGAGGGCTTACTCGAGCTTCCACCAACAACTTATCGTCTTGAGGAACCAATTCCAATAAGGTTTCACCAGAGCCGATAACACCTTGCTCGGTAAATACTTGCATATTGACCACTCTGCCAGAGATTGGCGCAACAATGGCAGTACGCGCAACGACGTCTTTCGCCGAACGGTACTCCTCACGAATTGAAACGATCTCTTTCTTAGTGTTACGCAACTCTTCTACGATTTCATTGAGCCGTTCAAGTTTTAGCTCTTCAACTTTAGCTTGGTTCTCATCCAAACGCTTGCTGACGGTGAGAGACTGGCGATCAAGCTGACTTAAGGTGCTTCGTACTTCTGCAGCAAGGCGCTTTAGCTGTAATAAAGCTGACTTACCTGAAAACCCTTTCTGTACCAAAGCTTGATTGCTCGCAATTTCCTCTTCGATAAATTTGAGGCGCTCCCTTTCAATTACTTTGGTTTCCTTAAGGTTATCCAATTCCAAACTCGCGCCGGAAACACTCTGCGCAATGATGTTTAACTTGCTGTTAAAAAAGCGTTTTCTTGCCTCAAAAATCTTGTTTTGAACAGACTTTGCTTCGGCAACAATCTCACTGTTCACGAACATTGTTAGATCTTGCGACCAAACAATCTCTGGAAGCTCATCCAACTCTGCATTGAGACGATTTTCTTTTGCGATAGTGTGGATGTACTGACCGCCAACAGAGTCCAGCTTAGCGTTAGCTTGACGCTGCGAGAGCTGAATAAGTAATTGCCCTTTTTCAACCAAGTCGCCTTCTTGAACGTAGAGCTTATCAATAATGCCCCCCTCTAGATGTTGGATCTCTTGTCGTTTGCTCAATACAGAAAGATCACCATAAGCAATAGCTGCACTCTCAAGCTTAGACGTCGCCGCCCAATAACCAAGCCCACCTAAAAATAGCGATAGTGTAAGTACGCCAAGCAAAATGGGACCTTTTAAACGAAGCTCCGAAGACGGCATAAAGCGCACCACCTTTTCAGCAGCTAATTCGTTAACGGTTGGCAGTTGATTGCTCATTTCGCACCCTCGGTATATCTGTTCTCTCTTCACCCATTAAACGCTTAAGAACTTCATCTCTCGCTCCATACAGCTTCACGCGCCCCTCAGCCAAGTAGAGCAATCGGTCCATCTGCCTTAACGTGCTTGGGTTATGGGCAATCACAATCACGGTAGAACCTTGGGATTTAAGGTGAGCAATCAAGCGTTGGTACGCCGCTTCCCCCTCTCCGTCTAAGTTTGCGTTTGCTTCATCAAATACAACGACCGAAGGGTCACCATAAACGGCTCTGGCTAAAGCAATTCGTTGGCGTTCTCCACCCGATAAACCTCGTCCGTTTTCACCGACCATGAAATCATAGCCTTTGTTTTTCTTTAGTATGAGCTCATGACAACCAGCTAGCTGAGCGGCTTGAATCACTTTAGCGGGGTCTTCGTCTTTGAAACGCGCAATATTTTCCCGAATAGTCCCAGGAAACAATTCCACTTCTTGTGCTAAGTAACCGAAATGTGCTCCCCGATCTTCAGAAGCCCATGTAGAGACTTCCATGCCATCTAACGTCACTTTGCCCGCAAGAGGCTTGATATTACCAAGGAGCAATCTAGCAAAGGTCGATTTACCAGTGCCTGAAGGACCAATTACGCCAACAGACACACCGGGAGGGATAGACAGCGTAATGGCAGACAAAACTGGCTCCGTTGCACCAGGGTGGCGGTAGGCTAAACCTGTCAATTCGAAGTGCCCTTTAGGTCGAGGCAAAGGCATATCAGACTCATCGTGTTTGACAATCTTGTCTATTTCAAACAGACGGCTGTAAGCGTTTTTTGCCGACATTGCACTGCGCCAAGTGCCGATCGCTTGCTCCATCGGTGATAGTGCTCGACTCATTAAAATTGAGCTCGCAATCATCGCGCCTGCAGTGATCTCATGCTGGATTACCAACCATGCGCCACCACCTAACAAACAAATTTGTAATGAGCCTCGAACAAACTTGGAGAAATTAGTAAGGTAGATCGATTTACCCGCCACACGCTGCTCCAACTGGTTGGATTCATTCACTCTAGAATACCAACGCTCTAAAAAGGCGTTCATCATGCCCATCGCAATGATTGAGTTTGAGTTTTGAGTCGCGACTTCTGCTTGATTGATATGGGAAATCGAACGAACTTCACTCTCTTGTAAGGTTTTGCGTGTCACAAGCTCATTAATTAACCCCAAACTAAACAGCACAATAGAGCCACCTAGGGCTATGTGACCCAACATAGGGTGCAGCAGATAAACGAATAAAATGAAAACGGGGGTCCAAGGAGCATCAAGTAAAGGGTATGGCGCTTGGCTACTTAAAAAGCTTTTGATGTTTTGAATGTCTCTCAGCACTTGAGAGGTGTAGCTTTTACCCGTGTGGGCTTGGTATTGAATACTGCGTTTAAGCATAAATACCGACAGTTTTGAATCTATCCAATAACCGAAGGATTTACTCATTTGAGCGCGAGCAATATCGATAAACGACATGGTTAGTAGCGCTGCAAGTACGATAACCGTTAATAAGAAAAGCGTATCAATGGAATAGGAAGAGATTACACGATTGTACACCTGCAACATGTACAAAGGGATTGAAAGTACTAATAAATTTATAAATAAACTAAAGCCAATCAGCAAACCTGTGAGCGTGCACAGTTTCTGTTTAACTTCTTTGAAAACCGTATTTTGCACGATTACATCCACATATGTTGATACGTGGGCGCTAGTAATCTAGCGCCCAATAGAATGACTTAGATAATGAATAAGTCGCTTCCGTATGACTCGATATCTTCTTGCGTGACGCCAATTAGTTTCACAGTTAAGTCTGCACCGTCCGTGAACACTGCGCTGCCGTTCGCATCGTAAGTAAACGTCAGGTCTTCATATGATGTTACTGAATCACTGACGATATGAAGTGAATCTTCACCAATAGTGAAATCAACGACCTTCGCCTCACCATGACCACCAAACTTATCTGTGAAGATAAACTTATCTGCGCCAGTACCACCGATCAGCACATTGTCACCTGAACCAGATAGAAGCGTATCGTCACCGACACCACCGTTAAGCTTGTTGTCACCTAATAGCCCTAGCAATTTGTCATTACCTGTACCTCCGCCCAAGTAATCATTGCCTTCACCAGCCTTCAAAATATCATCTCCGGCACCGCCAATAAGACGATCGTCTCCCGCGCCACCTACGACGTAGTCATTGCCGCCGCCCGCAACAAAGGAGTCATTGCCACCAAATCCAACAAAGATGTCGTTGCCGCCATCAAAGTCAGTTTTATGGTTGTCACCTGAATCACCGTTGTGCGTATGATTTATACTCATTATTGTTCCCTCTTGGCTTTATTTTTGAATAGACCTTTTCACGTCTGGACTACGACTCAATTTCAGACATAAAAAGTCTAATAAATAACCTCAAAGGAGCGAGTTTGAATATGGGATGAGATTTAAAGCTGACTCAATTATCAAAAAAATATTAACTCATACTTTCTTCAATATTCTTTATCCAATACAAAGAGTTACTAGTAGTACTAAAGATTTCTTTTTGCCCAACTTGTTGCTTGGGTTCGATTCTTTACTTCAATTTTTCTAAAAATGTTATAAAGATGAGATTTAATTGTATGTTCACTGATAAATAAAGAATCGGCAATTTCCATATTTGAGCCACCTTCTTTCAAAATCTGTAGCACTTGTATTTCTCGTCGGGTTAACTCCACTTCTATAGCTGGCTCAATAATTCGATTCACTTCCTTATCTTTGTAATAAGTAAGTAACTGTTCTAACAGTCGACGTGATAACCAGTTTTCGCCTTTTATAATTGCCTCTAAGCCCTGACATAACTTGTTCATAGAATCATTGGGACCAAAAATCCCTTTCACGAAAGGCCACGCAGCCAACTCTTCTATTTGAAGCTCATGCCCAAGGTTAAGCATTATTGTTCCTAGTACTTTTTCATTATTTTTTAAATAATCTAAAGTTTCAGAAGGAGTATCTATAGAAAAGTCAACAAGTAGAAAATACTTCTCTGGAATAAGTTCGTGGTAACTAGGATTCTTGTTATCAATAATCGTAATCTTGGTTTCGGTATTCTTAGAAAGCATCTCCTTGAAGTTTTCACTCTGTAAACTTTGCTGAGTGATCATTAGGATTTCAGGCTTATCCTTATTGTTTTCCATAATGTTTCTCATACTTTCACTAACGTATCATTCTAAATTTAATAATTATTAATCAGCACTTGGTCTCATATCTAAGTGCTAGTCGCTAGAGTATGTTTATTT
>NZ_JAPPTO010000039.1:0-34237 GCF_027587135.1 Vibrio sp. MM46 | reverse complement strand
GGCATTTATAATAGTACTTTTGATAGATAATTTCACGAACTATCAAAAAGTATACAAAATGATAGGTTGGTGTTTATGCAACAATAAGTGATGCAAAATTTTAATGAGTGTTTTTAGGCTTTGTTGCTGAATTCTGCTAAATAGCGAACACTAGCTAAATAGACCTCATTTTAAACAACATCCTGAGTTTCAGGCATACCTATCCCAGTTAGCTTGTTGAGTGCTTTGATCATTGCGTAAGTCTCACCCACTTGTGCGTTGTAATTTCGAAGCGTGAGTGATGCACCTAGTAGTTGTTTTACGCGATACATAGCGGTCTCCGATAATGAGCGCTTGTGGTAACCATACTTCTGTTTCCACTTTTTGTTCGAGCCATAGAGCTTTTGGCTGCCAACTGCCAAATTACGTGGATGCCCTTTTTCCCCAGAAAGCGACACCTTCACGCGGGGGGATTAAAGATATCGCTTTGTTAACCCTAATCGCTCTGTGATACTCTCTTGAAGTTAAGGAATCTCAATAACTCCTTGTTATAAGTCGAAGAGTATAATTATTGAGATCATACCAGTGAAGCATATGGTTGAAATGTAAAAAACTCGCCTAACATATTTCTGAATTTTAATTCCTTTATCGGTTAACAAAGCCTTATCGATAAAAAGGATCAAAAAGTTATCAATATAATCTAACACGCCTCTTTTTTCTTTTTTATACTGGCTTATTAGTATGGGGCCTAGGGTTAAACATAATCCTAATGTTAGGAAACTAATAAAAATAATAATTCTAATTAAGTCTTGAATAGTCAAAATTACCTCTAGTAGATAAAAGAACCAGTAAAACTAACATGAGCACCAATTCCAGCACTCAGATCGACACCAGCAGCATTGAAGTTTGGCTGTAAGTTCCCTAAATCATTTGGGTTACCATGTTTACCCGAAAAAAAGTCGGTACTGGAACTTGCTCCAAGCCCGTAAGGTCCAACATTAACTCCCCAGCTAGCCTCTGTTCCTAATGATAGGTCTAGGTTGTTAGAGCATTTTTGCCTTGCTTCATCACCATTATCATTAGGATCAAAGCTAAATCCACCTTCAGCCCCTACACCTGCGTGTAGCTTCCCAAAAGCTTTGCCAGTGTTTGGGTTGTATCCAATGCTAAAGCCTCCCCCAACTCCTGCATAAACACTGAAACCTACAGACCACCGACCATCTGGGTCCACATACCCCAAAGGATCTCCATTTACATATGCATAAAGGTTAATCCCACCTTGCTCTTGTAATGGATCGCGGTTAAGCCAGCGTCGTTGATAAGGCGAATAGAATCGATAACCAAAATATACTAACCCACTTTTGAAGTCACTGCGTTTCGTTGAGTAGCCAAAAGGCTGCTGGCTAAAGTTTCCTCCCTCTACTTGCCCATATGGGGAGTATCGATAGCTCTCAATCTCTTGACCTGACGAATCCAGTACTTTTTGAACGTGCCCTAGATGATTATAAACGTAGGTAAATACCTCATTCTTGGCTTTTGTTACCAGTAATCCGCCAATGCCGCCAGCAGCTAACTTGTCCCACGCATACTCTTGAACTACCTGCCCATGAGCATTACGTTGCTGAAGCTCAATTAACCCGAAACGAACAAACTGCTTATCTTCTACCAACGTTTTATTTTTGTATAATTTATAATGGGTTAGCATATGATTATACGCGTAAACAAATTCCTCGCGATAGATGGTGCTACCTTTTGTAAAGATCAGTTGGGTTAAGCGGTTTTCCGCATCATACTCTGCTTCAAAAGGGACTCCATCATCTAAAATTCCTCTGATAGGGTTACCGTCTTCATCGTACAAAAATGCGTTAGCGTCCCCATTCCATTCGGTGATCTGGTTTAGTTCATTATACTTAGCTCTTGAGGAAACCTTAGGTAAAAACCATGCTGGAGTTCCTGTTTGCTCTGCGACTTGCCCTGCTTCATCAAATCTATATTGATAGTTAGCCAGAACAGAGTCTTTATTCTTGTATGTGATTGAATTCAATTCACCCACTTCATTAAGAGTCGTTTTTTTTGTAATGCCATTAGGTAAAACCTGACTCATAGAGAATGCTAGAGGTGAATAATCATAACGATAAGTAAATAGTTGTCCCAGGGCATTTATCTCGACGATTCTCCCTAAATCATCATATTGGTATGCAGTATTTAATTTCCCATTGACATATAATTCAGATAATAAATTAAGTCGGTTATACTGTAGCAGTATAGTGTCATTATCTTGTGGTCCATCTATCTCTATAAGACGGCCATTTTTTTCATATTTGTATTGTGTATAGCCGACGCCGTCTTTAACTTTGCTAAGTTGACCGAGCTCGTTATAGCTGTATTCGACGTTCGGCGTTTTGTCACTGTAGTTAATCTTACTTAGTTGCTGGTTCTTATTGAAATAAAAAGTTTTTGTTATGCCTCTAGCATTTGTTATTTGCTTGATCCGACCTTTACTGTAGTTGTATTTTAAAGTGCCACCATCCGGATAAATCTTCTTACTTAAGGCTCCTGATGTCGTGTACTCAAAAGAAGTTCGGTTTTGATTTTGATCCGTCAATGACGTTATGAGACCGCTTTTAGAGCGACCAATTTGAATACGCCCTTTAGCTGGGGTAATCACCTCGATAAGTCGTTTCTGCCCATCGTACCGATACTGGTAATCTCGATTACCTGGTAACGTTTCTTTTCTTAACATACGGGGGCAACTACCGAATTGCCGCTGTATTGTTCGATCAGCCGCACTATGGAACTGCGTTAAAGTGTCAATTTTGTTGTATTGAAATCGCATTTCGTAGTCTGCAGCATCTTTAATAGAAGTTACTCGTCCGATATCATCATACTTGTATCGGTTGAGTATCTCTCCTCCTACACGCACAGTTACGATACGTCCTGTGGAATCATGTTCCAGTGTAGTGACCACGCCACTCGCACCTTTGATCGAAGTTAAGTTACCTCCAAGGTCGTAACTATATTCAGTGTCTTCCCCATTTTTATTCGTATACTGAGTTACTTGATGGTTTTTGTTATAACTATACTGTTCGTCACCAAATGGACTAGCGATTTTAATAACATCAACCCCGTTCTCTGCGTATGTATACAGAGTTTCATTACCTAATTTGTCTGTAAACTTTGTCAATAGCCCTTTCGAATTCCATTCGTACAGCTCCGTTAATCCATGTTCGTCTGTCACTGTTTTTACTTTATTGTTGGAGTAGTAAGTAAATTTTTTGTGTGTGCCATCCGGGTTTGTAATTTTTGCGATCTTGCCTTGACGACCATTTGGAGTGACGTATTCATATGTCGTCTTTACTGCATCTTTGAGATTATTGCTCCATTGGTTTGAATATGGGACGTAGTTATCTGCATTTATATACCAGCCCCGATTACTAAACCCATCAAAATAATATTCCTCCTTATCTCCATTCGGGTTCGTTACCGTAATGCGATAGTTCTCCCAAGTAGGAGTCCCTGGGGGGTTATATGCATCTGAGCCATTGGGGATACCATCTGCAGGTTCAATAAAGAATGATGTCGTTCCTTTGGCATCTGTAATAGATTTTATTAGATGATCGCTATCATAGGTAAGTGTGCTGGTATATCCTTCCATATCGGTAAGTGAAATTAGATTTCGCTTATCATCATAAAGAAACTTTGCTTCTCGATTGAACGGATCTCTTACTGTACTAACAAGTCCTTCGGAATTGTATTCAAGTAACGTAAGACGTCCCAAAGCATCTTTAATATGGGTCATCCTTGCAGAATCATCATAATAAAACGTCACCTTTTTACCAAATGGATCAATTTCTTCTAATAAAAAATTTTGCAGTGCTTTTGTGCCTTCAGGGATTCCATATATTTTTTTGCTTCCATCTGAAGAGGTTAGTTTATAGAGACCGTTAGACTCAACGAGCGTTGTTCGGAAATAATTATCTGATTGATACACTCCCTCTGAATTTTTAACGAAAACATCCTCTCGTCCGTCGGGGCTAAAAATAGTTACAGCCCCTCCAGGATCTACAACAAGATAAGTTCCATAATTAAACATCCACTTAACTCCGAAAGGTTCATTCTGAGCTAAAACACTTTGTGTGTTATAGCTGAGCTGGATGTCTACATCTGGTCCAATTGTACTCTTATACCAGAGTGGTGTGTCTTTGATATATAGGTTCATATTGATCATATTAATTGACCAAATGGGAGCCCCCTTAGATGGTTCACAAGGTGGCTCTGGCTCCTCGGGATCTTTACCAGGCTCACCTGGTTCACCAGGAGGTCTCTGTATGCCACAGCAACCTCCATACGTACTTTCCATCTCTGCTTGGCTAAGTGATACTCCAATATGATCACTAGAGCTATCTGTCAAAAGAATTACATTTCCTTCCCACTCTTTTGCTAACTGTTTTTTTGTAAAACTAAAACGGCGATTCATTTGCGGGTCGAAGATATTAAACTTGTCATCATTGTAGTTTTCTAAAACCCAATAATGCCCCCGTCCGCCTGTAGCATCTCGATCGATTTGTAGAATGGATGGAAAAAGCGCGTTAGTAAGCTCATCAACTGTCGCTTTTACAGCAATGGCCTGGTATCCATATTTTTCAGATAAAGAAACCATATCTGCAATGCTAAAGCCGTCATTACCCGGGGCGTACCCCAGAACTTCTTCAGCTGCATCAAACTGATTGTCTTGTTTCAGTAAGTAACTTAATGCTCGTGTACCACAATCAAGAAGACTTCCAGCCCCCTCTTCTAATAAAGATAACTTTCTAATCCAAGTTGATGCATAAGTTCTCAAACGCCAGTCTGGTGAGTTTTCTTTTACTTCTCTAAATAGTTTTTTGGCTTCTAATGGGTTATTTTCCATTAGTCTCAATACTGCTAGACGACTTTTAGCTTTCGCGGTCATCATTTGAGCACCTACATAATCTGATGATTCGTTTTTCTCGATAATCTCTTGAAATAGTTGGTTTGCCAATGAGTATTGCCCTGTAAATCTAGCGTTACAAGCCATGTGTAATGTTGCTTCAGATGCCCAAGCGCTATTAGGATATGTTTTCCTGAAGGCATCAAATTGCTGAGTAGCTCCTTGATAATCATGTTTATTCCAATTTTGAATAGCATGTCCAAAGGCTATTCGCTCATTACTATCATCAGTGTTTAATAGGTCAAACAAACTAAAGCTGTTTTTCTCAACTTTATCTTCTACTGGGGCCGTAGGGCTGAGTATACCTCCCAATTGTCCGGCAGCGACTAACTCGGCATTAGTTGGAGTAGAACTCAAATCCATCGCAACTAAATTGGGTTGTACTTCGTTAATTTTGACTTCGTGTTTCTCGCTCCCACAACCGGAAAGAACACCACTTAAAAGCCCAATAGCTATGATACTATTTTTCATTTTAATCACTTCGTTCAATTTAATTCAGAGAAAGCTTATTAATAATCGAAGACGCGTCAGTTAGGTAAGCATCAAACTTACCGGTTGCTACATTTTCTACCCATTGACCACGAACTCGACTGAAGTTATAGAACCCAATCAAGTCTTGCTCGCCAGGTAAAGGTGGCGTCAACATGTAGCTTTGAACTTCGGTTTTTGTTAGGGCTCGGGACCACAGTTGCACATCATCAAGGACGGCATCCATATGGTCTTGTACGCCGTTGTCGCTGTTCAGTGCGCCGATGATTAAGTTACGAGTATTAGGACTGCCCTTTGAATAACCTGAAAAATCGTCAAATACTCCGCCATTAACGTACACAGTGTACCTATCAAAGCTGCCACCTTCTTCGACAACTAAAGCTAAATGTACCCAGTCGTTAGCAGCAAATGTAATGTCTTCTTTGGAAATTGAGTTATTGCCACCGCCGGCATACATATCACCGTCTTGATCAATACCTAAAAATAGCCGCTTGAATGCCCCACTATCTATTCCCATGCGTTGTATAATGCCTTTTACTTGACTGAACTTTATCCAGGTCATCAGTGTCATCGATTCAGCCATTTGTGGTGTGTAGCCAAGTTGCATTATGTTTTTATTGGCTCGTAAATCTAGTTCTCGGTCACCAGTTGTTATGGAGATACCAGCTTCAGTATCTGCTTTTGATTGGGCAAGTACATATGCCTCCCAATATGTGATGCCATCCAGCTCGATGGTTTTATTTGCATCTGCCACCAATGGGTTGCTACCTGCTTTATATTCCCAATTATCACTCATGCCATCATGGTCACTGTCGATTGAGCATGGGTCAGCAATGACTTTACCTGTCGTCGCCCCCATTTCTACACCATCGGATAATCCATCACCATCACTGTCTGCTACGTAAAGGTCTGTGCACAGTGACATTTCTTGACGGTCCGTTAATCCATCACCATCACTGTCTGGTAGTACATCAGCAACCTTCAACGTTGATGCGTCAGTTAAGTAAGCATCAAATTCACCGGTTGCCACATTTTCTACCCATTGACCACGAACTCGACTGAAATTATAGAACCCAATCAAGTCTTGCTCGCCAGGTAAAGGTGGCGTCAACATGTAGCTTTGAACTTCGGTTTTTGTTAGGGCTCGAGACCACAGTTGCACATCATCAAGGACGGCATCCATATGGTCTTGTACGCCGTTGTCGCTGTTCAGTGCGCCGATGATTAAGTTACGAGTATTAGGACTGCCCTTTGAATAACCTGAAAAATCGTCAAATACTCCGCCATTAACGTACACAGTGTACCTATCAAAGCTGCCACCTTCTTCGACAACTAAAGCTAAATGTACCCAGTCGTTAGCAGCAAATGTAATGTCTTCTTTGGAAATTGAGTTATTGCCACCGCCGGCATACATATCACCGTCTTGATCAATACCTAAAAATAGCCGCTTGAATGCCCCACTATCTATTCCCATGCGTTGTATAATGCCTTTTACTTGACTGAACTTTATCCAGGTCATCAGTGTCATCGATTCAGCCATTTGTGGTGTGTAGCCAAGTTGCATTATGTTTTTATTGGCTCGTAAATCTAGTTCTCGGTCACCAGTTGTTATGGAGATACCAGCTTCAGTATCTGCTTTTGATTGGGCAAGTACATATGCCTCCCAATATGTGATGCCATCCAGCTCGATGGTTTTATTTGCATCTGCCACCAATGGGTTGCTACCTGCTTTATATTCCCAATTATCACTCATGCCATCATGGTCACTGTCGATTGAGCATGGGTCAGCAATGACTTTACCTGTCGTCGCCCCCATTTCTACACCATCGGATAATCCATCACCATCACTGTCTGCTACGTAAAGGTCTGTGCACAGTGACATTTCTTGACGGTCCGTTAATCCATCACCATCACTGTCTGGTAGTACATCAGCAACCTTCAACGTTGATGCGTCAGTTAAGTAAGCATCAAATTCACCGGTTGCCACATTTTCTACCCATTGACCACGAACTCGACTGAAATTATAGAACCCAATCAAGTCTTGCTCGCCAGGTAAAGGTGGCGTCAACATGTAGCTTTGAACTTCGGTTTTTGTTAGGGCTCGAGACCACAGTTGCACATCATCAAGGACGGCATCCATATGGTCTTGTACGCCGTTGTCGCTGTTCAGTGCGCCGATGATTAAGTTACGAGTATTAGGACTGCCCTTTGAATAACCTGAAAAATCGTCAAATACTCCGCCATTAACGTACACAGTGTACCTATCAAAGCTGCCACCTTCTTCGACAACTAAAGCTAAATGTACCCAGTCGTTAGCAGCAAATGTAATGTCTTCTTTGGAAATTGAGTTATTGCCACCGCCGGCATACATATCACCGTCTTGATCAATACCTAAAAATAGCCGCTTGAATGCCCCACTATCTATTCCCATGCGTTGTATAATGCCTTTTACTTGACTGAACTTTATCCAGGTCATCAGTGTCATCGATTCAGCCATTTGTGGTGTGTAGCCAAGTTGCATTATGTTTTTATTGGCTCGTAAATCTAGTTCTCGGTCACCAGTTGTTATGGAGATACCAGCTTCAGTATCTGCTTTTGATTGGGCAAGTACATATGCCTCCCAATATGTGATGCCATCCAGCTCGATGGTTTTATTTGCATCTGCCACCAATGGGTTGCTACCTGCTTTATATTCCCAATTATCACTCATGCCATCATGGTCACTGTCGATTGAGCATGGGTCAGCAATGACTTTACCTGTCGTCGCCCCCATTTCTACACCATCGGATAATCCATCACCATCACTGTCTGCTACGTAAAGGTCTGTGCACAGTGACATTTCTTGACGGTCCGTTAATCCATCACCATCACTGTCTGGTAGTACATCAGCAACCTTCAACGTTGATGCGTCAGTTAAGTAAGCATCAAATTCACCGGTTGCCACATTTTCTACCCATTGACCACGAACTCGACTGAAATTATAGAACCCAATCAAGTCTTGCTCGCCAGGTAAAGGTGGCGTCAACATGTAGCTTTGAACTTCGGTTTTTGTTAGGGCTCGAGACCACAGTTGCACATCATCAAGGACGGCATCCATATGGTCTTGTACGCCGTTGTCGCTGTTCAGTGCGCCGATGATTAAGTTACGAGTATTAGGACTGCCCTTTGAATAACCTGAAAAATCGTCAAATACTCCGCCATTAACGTACACAGTGTACCTATCAAAGCTGCCACCTTCTTCGACAACTAAAGCTAAATGTACCCAGTCGTTAGCAGCAAATGTAATGTCTTCTTTGGAAATTGAGTTATTGCCACCGCCGGCATACATATCACCGTCTTGATCAATACCTAAAAATAGCCGCTTGAATGCCCCACTATCTATTCCCATGCGTTGTATAATGCCTTTTACTTGACTGAACTTTATCCAGGTCATCAGTGTCATCGATTCAGCCATTTGTGGTGTGTAGCCAAGTTGCATTATGTTTTTATTGGCTCGTAAATCTAGTTCTCGGTCACCAGTTGTTATGGAGATACCAGCTTCAGTATCTGCTTTTGATTGGGCAAGTACATATGCCTCCCAATATGTGATGCCATCCAGCTCGATGGTTTTATTTGCATCTGCCACCAATGGGTTGCTACCTGCTTTATATTCCCAATTATCACTCATGCCATCATGGTCACTGTCGATTGAGCATGGGTCAGCAATGACTTTACCTGTCGTCGCCCCCATTTCTACACCATCGGATAATCCATCACCATCACTGTCTGCTACGTAAAGGTCTGTGCACAGTGACATTTCTTGACGGTCCGTTAATCCATCACCATCACTGTCTGGTAGTACATCAGCAACCTTCAACGTTGATGCGTCAGTTAAGTAAGCATCAAATTCACCGGTTGCCACATTTTCTACCCATTGACCACGAACTCGACTGAAATTATAGAACCCAATCAAGTCTTGCTCGCCAGGTAAAGGTGGCGTCAACATGTAGCTTTGAACTTCGGTTTTTGTTAGGGCTCGAGACCACAGTTGCACATCATCAAGGACGGCATCCATATGGTCTTGTACGCCGTTGTCGCTGTTCAGTGCGCCGATGATTAAGTTACGAGTATTAGGACTGCCCTTTGAATAACCTGAAAAATCGTCAAATACTCCGCCATTAACGTACACAGTGTACCTATCAAAGCTGCCACCTTCTTCGACAACTAAAGCTAAATGTACCCAGTCGTTAGCAGCAAATGTAATGTCTTCTTTGGAAATTGAGTTATTGCCACCGCCGGCATACATATCACCGTCTTGATCAATACCTAAAAATAGCCGCTTGAATGCCCCACTATCTATTCCCATGCGTTGTATAATGCCTTTTACTTGACTGAACTTTATCCAGGTCATCAGTGTCATCGATTCAGCCATTTGTGGTGTGTAGCCAAGTTGCATTATGTTTTTATTGGCTCGTAAATCTAGTTCTCGGTCACCAGTTGTTATGGAGATACCAGCTTCAGTATCTGCTTTTGATTGGGCAAGTACATATGCCTCCCAATATGTGATGCCATCCAGCTCGATGGTTTTATTTGCATCTGCCACCAATGGGTTGCTACCTGCTTTATATTCCCAATTATCACTCATGCCATCATGGTCACTGTCGATTGAGCATGGGTCAGCAATGACTTTACCTGTCGTCGCCCCCATTTCTACACCATCGGATAATCCATCACCATCACTGTCTGCTACGTAAAGGTCTGTGCACAGTGACATTTCTTGACGGTCCGTTAATCCATCACCATCACTGTCTGGTAGTACATCAGCAACCTTCAACGTTGATGCGTCAGTTAAGTAAGCATCAAACTCACCGGTTGCCACATTTTCTACCCATTGACCACGAACTCGACTGAAGTTATAGAACCCAATCAAGTCTTGCTCGCCAGGTAAAGGAGGCGTCAACATGTAGCTTTGAACTTCGGTTTTTGTTAGGGCTCGGGACCACAGTTGCACATCATCAAGGACGGCATCCATATGGTCTTGTACGCCGTTGTAGCTGTTCAGTGCGCCAATGAATAAGTTGTAAGCACTGTAAGAATTACGTACTTTAAAAACTCCAGAAAAAGAGTCAAAAAGCTGTCCATTGACATAAACAACATAATTATCGATAGCTCCGTTTTCAGTTCTCACTAAAGCTAAATGAGTCCATTCTCCACTGGAGAAAGTGATGTTATCTTTTGAAATCGCCCCACTTCCACCGCCAGCGTACATATCTCCGTCTTTATCAATGCCTATGAACAAATTATTGTTGCTACCGCCGTAAGTCCCCATACGTTGGGTGATTCCATTAGTCTGATTAAACTTAACCCAACTCATCAACGTCATACTTTGCTTTGCTTGAGGGGTATAGCTAAGTTGCATTGTTTCTTTATTGCCACGTAAATCTAGTTCTCGGTCACCGCTTGATACAACGATTCCAGCTTCTGCATCTTCTCTAGCTTGAGCAAATGTGTATTCTTGCCAATTTGTTATTCCATTGTTATTTGCGTCCTCATTGGCATCTGCAACTAGAGGGTTACTGCCTAATTCATACTCTAAGCGATCACTCATTCCATCATGATCACTATCAAAAGCGCATGGGTTTGTTGCGTAGTTTTGTTTATCTACAATGTATTCTTGAAAATCACTTAACCCATCTCCATCGGTGTCTTGACTGACTTTTGAGGTGCAAATTTTATCTTCAATATGGTCGGCTAAACCATCACCATCTGAATCTAAAGGTTGAACTCTTTTAATAATACTTGAAACTTTATTTCCTAGTGCATCATAAGCTTTAACTTGAAAATAAATAGGATTTTTTATGTTTGATAAGTCACCATGAAAATATGGTTCATTCAGTGATGAAAGATATAAGTTTGGTGTTTCGTTTTCGCCAATATACAACTCGTAAAATATATCTTTTGGGGCCCCATTTAAGCGCCAGTTTACTGAGAAATCAGAATAGTTTTGATGGTTTTTTGATTCAATTTCAAATGAACTAGCGTGGATATCTTTGAGAGGAGATGTGACATTTTTCGATTTCTTTATTTCTCTAATATTAGTAGAGGCATCAGATAAAAAATATACCTCTTCAGAATTGTCAAAGTTTGAAATACGTTTTAATCGACCTAGTTCATCATATGAAAATGAAGTAGCATAGATGTTAAATGGAAAGAGAATTATTAACAATATTATTATAATTCTCATGTTAGACCTGAATAATATATGTAGTTTGGAACATAAGATTGCCGTTAGTTTTTATAAATGAATAAATTCGTACTGTTGCATATTTCCACTATAATTTACAAGTACACCACCTAGGAAACTATGCGGCTCTTCACAAATTGGCTGGAACTATGAAATGTAGGTGTCGTAAATAGCTCATTCTTTTATGTGATAAGCTTTATTTGTTCGAGGTTTTTGGAAGGGTAATAAAAAAGAGAATAAGTAAGAAAAATCCTTCATTCGTAGTAGCTCGCATAAACATGGAACTTTGTTGCGAAATGGTGAATGTGACCTGTTTTAGTGCCACCAAACAGAAGTATCATCTTTACCTGTCGATGTTTAAAACCGTCAGATAAGGGATGAGTAGCCTAATATTTGATAAATAAAGGTGAAGAGTAGTCAATAATTCTTTTACGCAACAAAGCCTAGACATGGTTTTAAACCCCAATGAAAGAAGGAATGGTCTCCTTAAGCAAAAAATCCTAAGGTGCGGATTCTACACTTAATGTGACATATCTAAGTTGGAGGAATATCGCGTCTTAAACTTGCGCTCACAGGGCGTACATTTAATGTACAGGTTACAGATCATATGTTAAATTGACAAAATTAGGGTGATTTTTGCTGGCTCCATTCTCTGATTGCTACAGAATGGCAGAAATCACCCACCTTCCACCTCCATTCCTTGTATTTTCCTCCTGAAAGTTAATTACAGTTTCTCTCCAAATGTTAAACGTTTGTGATGATTTTTTGTTTCGTCTCGATCTCCTACCCTAAGCCTCAAAACTACGACTTTTAAAAAAAAGATCCCACTACGGGATCTTTTTTAATATCGGAGGGTGAGTACCAATCTCACGTCGGCCACTTTAAAAAGAACATTAAACAAACTATAAAAACAGAAAAACCAATCGAAAAATAACCACAAGCCGTAGCTAACTTCATATACCTCGGATTATCTCTTATATCACGCCTATCCAAAACACCAGTGCGCCCCCAATGTAAAAACTTCAGTCCTCCATAAAAAAAAACAGCCGCAACCAAAAGCACACCAAGGCTGTCTTGCAACCACACCATAAAATTATCAATGCTCAATAGATCTCCCCCCCTCACCATCTACACGACTAGTGCGACCTTCGCGCTCGTTATACCCATCTCTACGATTTCCATCCCCGCGCTCCGACTCATCACTTGAAGTCCTCGTTGTATAAACAACAGTACTCTCTGTCACAGAGAGATCTACATCAATAGCGCTTCCAAAGCCAACACTAATCCCTGCTCCAAACAACTCATTATTTGAGTTATAACTTAGCGCGCCGCCAACATTCACTGCACTGCCAAGCTCCCCACTCACCGTTGTAGAGGTTCCTGAAGTCACACTTTCCAATGAATCTGTCGCGAACCCCATCACTGACGCATTAATCTCTAGATCAGTATTGCTTATAGCTACCCCACCACTAAAAGCCACATCAATATCCTTAAAATCACTCGTTACAGTGCCAGCAACTTCCACCTGCCGAACCTGAACACTCACCCCTACCTGAACGACGGGTCTTATATCTGGCCTATTGCTATCTCTTATGTACGACTCCACTGTTGGTTTGTATACATCCCATACTTTGGCTGCATTTTGAACGCCAGTATATTTAGCGAGAACAGCAGGCGCCTCAACAGACTTAGAGGAGTTAGAATTTGCATTAAATGCAGTCAAAACAATATAAGGTACTGCGTCTTTATCTTTAAGGTTCCAATGTGTCATGAGATCTATCGTACTGAAAACCTCAAAGTACTCTCGACCACCACTTTTTTTATACCCGTAACTAAGAAAGTCATCAGAATCACTCTTTAAGCGCAGCGCACCCTTTGAGTCGCGAGTAATCTTTATTGAATGCTTAACAAACTTTGTTTCACAGGTTTCTTGATTAGGACCACCAAACACAACTTTAGTGTGACAACTTCGATGCGTAACAAAGCGAGAGCGGTCAGGTGTAAGAAATTTCACTTCAAAAATAGCCTCATCCCCCAACGTGAAATCTTCCGAATTCTTAAATTCAAAAAACAACCCCGTCCTAGAGGATGATTTAATCGTGCCTGGCTCATCCTCAAAGTAATACGTATTTGTAAACCTAGAGACTCTTATCTCTGCAGCTAAATCCGTAAAAACCACGCTTGCTAAGCGCTCCCCTTGTGCCCACTCCAAGTCACGACCATCAGGGCTTGTCACTTTATCAACATAAACTCTCTGAGGTGGCGGCACTGTCGCCCCCGCACTTGAATAAAACGGCATAACCAAAAGAGCAATAAATAGAATATTTTTCACTGATGCAACTCCTTAGATCAAAGAAGTCAACATACAAACCTTGTAGCACATAAACAACTCAAAATTTATAATTTCGTGATTGATTTATATGAAAAATATATATCAAACTCTCAAGAGACTACATCGTACAAGGGGAAGCCCTAACACTTACTCAGATAAGGGGTTTTGTGCCCATTTCTGCGAAAAGTTCAATAAATGTAGAGGGGGCTAAGCCGGAACCGCCGAAATTCCCGTTTCCAATAGAACTCATCAAACCTCTCTAACATTTTGTTGAATGCATTTTATACTATTTGTTTGTATGTTCGTTGGTTTGTTTGTATGATAACAAACGTACAAACAAAATTTTAAACGTGACAGGAGAACGTAACATGGCTAGAGAAAGAGCTTTTACAGATCAGCAAGTCATTGAAGCTGCAAATGCGCTTTTAGTTGAGGGTAAAAATATCAATGGAACGTCATTACGAAACAAAATCGGAACAGGGCGTCCTTCGGCTTTGATGTCTGCGTTTAAATCACTTGAAGATGCGGGTGAAATCCTCGCACCGACTCTCCCTGATTCAACTGAACAAATGATTACTCAACAGGAGTTACCGCCAGAAATCGCAGAGCGTTTGTCGGTAATGCTTGGTGATGTTGAACAGCTTGTTCACCAGATCAACGACCACGCTCACTACACTGTTGAGCAGCGTCTTAATCAAGCGATTGCAGAAGCAAACGAACGTGCCGCTAACGCAGCAAAGCGCGAAGCAGAATCGATTCAAGAACAAGATAAAGCGTTCGAGCAGCTGGAAGATGCGCTTGAAACGAATACTGATTTACAAGAACAGTTAAAGTTGGAGCAAAAAGAGAGCAGTCGTCTCAATGCTGCGTTGAATGTTGCTCAGAGTGAAACGAAAGCTGCACTTGATAGTGTCGCTGAACGTGATGATCGCTTAGCTGATATGCAGAAACAAATTTCATCGATGCAGCAGCAGCTTAATAAAGCCGAATCTGATAAAGCGAAAGCTCAAGGTCAAGTTGAGTCACTAAACAAACAACTATCAGAAACAGGTCAAGAGCTAAAAACGGCACTGGATAACCTCTCTTTGTCGCAGCAAGCGCAAGCGAAGTCTGAAAGCCAAGTCGAACAGCTAAACAAGCAGTTAGAAGGGAAGTCAGAGGAAATGATGAAGCTGAACACAAGCCTGAAAATGTCCGAAAAAGAATTGGGGTCGTTGCTAGGGCAGGTTGGTTCGTTAACTGACCAGATGGCTAATCAAAAGGCTGCTAACGACCAGTTACAAGGCAAATTCGACGAAGAGAAAGCCGCACATATTCGCGCTGAAAGTCGCATAGAAAGCTTAAATACAGAACTTAATAAGAAGAATGAAGCTCTCTTAGAAACCCAAGCTTCTCTTGGTGAAGCTCAAAAACTGAGTGCGAAGCTAGAAGGTCAATTAATGCAGTATCAAAAGAAGTAAGCGAATATAGAAATATTCACATCTTAATCGTATGCATACGATTAAGATATAAATTATACTATGAATCTCGTTTGTATGCATATGGTTAAAGGCAAATGTCAACAATTCGAATCAGTAAGCAACAAAAGAAATCGCTTTTACTGCTGCATTTCCTAGAACTGCGGTTTGGTAAGCATATACCTGTTAATACGAGTTTTTTACGTACTAAAGTGGAAGCTGAGTTGAATGAAGAAAGCCACGTTGAGATCTCGTTAGCAAAGAATCATTTTTTAGTTTCATTGCGAACGCTTGCCAAACATGGTTATTTAGTTTTTCAGCCAAATACCGGAAAACTAATTAATGATAATGTCAGAGAAACGGAAAGTATGTGGCAATTAACAGATAATGGTCGCCAGTTCGCTGAAACTTATTATTCATCTTTACTAAGACCAAAGCGATCTTACGTGAAATCATAGCTCGCTGATAGAGAAGAGAAAACGCTGATTAATTCGGGTGTACAACTATATGTGCTTGACGTGTCTCTGCATTCCACTCTTTCATTTCAGCAAGGAAAAGTCCATGCTGATTTATCGAGTCGATAAGTTCTGGAGCTCTCTCCAACTGGATGAGCATTGAAAGCGGGGCAACTTGTTTTTGCTCATGGTCAAAGCCATGCTCTATCTGATCTTCAATCATATAAAGGATTCCAGGCTCAGCTTCGCTGCCATCTTCAAACAAGCGTGACTCGATACCTTCTACATCGTAAAGGTGAACGAGTAGGTTATAGAGCTTTTCTGCCCCAACAAGTTTCGTGCGATTGGCCCGCGAGTTTAGATCGTACAATCTCATTTCTAGATTCCCTCCCTGCTTTCGAGCTACATTAAGCATGAGCTTAATGTCTTTTTTGATATTAGATAAACCCTTGTTAGTCACTTTGGGTTTGAGGTATCGGATCAAAATTTCATTTCGGGTGTTGATCGGAACGTGGCGACTCGTCGCTGATACTTTACCAAGTAAGTGAAGTAGGGCGTGAGTCACTAGGTTATGCAGATTGTGGTAATACTCAAAATCTCGTTTGATTTGCATCGCTATTTTAGGTTGCTCTATACGTAATATTAAATATGGGTGCTCGTTGGTCTGCATCATAACAAGACTGAATCAGGAAGAGGGCGAACCCTCTTCCTGTCCAGCTTACTTCACCATAGTTTCGTAGACAACGAAGCGTGCCAGAAAGTCGGTGTGTTCATCCTTGTAACGCACCTCACAAAGTGAGTCGCGGACAAGCCATAGTCCCACCAACACAGTGATACAAATCACTACTAATCCCGCTAAGGCGGTTTTACTTTTTGGCATTTTTCATTGCCTCCTAATGGTAAAGAGGCTAGTATTTGTATTGCTAGATACATATACGTTGCCTCGTTTGAATTTATAGTTCATTCGGGGCTTTGTATTTTCTACCACTTACAAAACAGGTTTTGCTCATGGTAGAAAACCAAGAGCACCCAGCAACATTCTAAAGCTTTTCTGCTTCTCTCTCTATCCTTTTGTTTCTCAAACCCATTTTAAATATTCTTTCTTAAACGTATGCGTACGAATAAGAGAGGAATTATTTATCACTGCTAAGTGATGTAGTTGTTTAAGTGTGTCAAGAAAAGTATCTTTTCCGAGATTTTAATTGACTGATATACCACGGCATACTTTTTTGAACCTAAGGTGTTTATTGTTTAGATGGGTTCAAATTAGTGTGCTGGTTTCAGCCTTGCTGTTGATGGTCGGTCTATATTGGTGCCGTTTCCAGTTGTAATCGATGCTCGATATTGGGTTCGAGTTGGGCGTTACCGCAAGCGGTCGGGCTTTTCGGCTACGCCTCGTATCGATAACTCAACTCAAGACGAGCTGGCGAATACCAGGTTCATGCTTCACTTGGTATTCGCCGGCTCTGTTCGTTTGAGTTCCTGTCACACAATCCCTAACGCAACTTCGCTATGCGTCTGAGGCGACGCGCTGCGCCTCGTTCCTCGTTACAAAAAACATCTTTCGTTTTAGTCTGCTAAGTGGCTGGTAATCGCACCTTACCTTCTCGTCAGTCATGCCGTTTCCTATGTGAGTTCCCATCTACGTCTCGTTTCTTCCTGTTAACCATCCTCAATCAGACCCTAAATGACAAGGTAAGGCAGAGCCGCTTCGCGCCCTTGTCATTTAGAACCATGCTTGAGGGCTGGACAGTCAGACGACGAAGATGAAAACTCAAACAAACATAGGAAACTTCACCATGACTGACTCAAACGTAATTTGCTCAACCATCACTAAGCAGCCTAAACCGACCAAGTTCTCGGACTTGGAGCCGAAGACTTCCTCTAAAGATGAGTTTTTAAAATCTTTTACGAGTCGTAAGTTACGTAAGAATGCGAAAAAGAAAATCGCTCAGTTACTTGCTTATGCTGACATTGTAACGCTAGAAACCCAATCTATGGGTATGGATGATTGTTTCCGTCACAATGGGCCTGTATCAATGCCTAAATCGGATTTTTGGGCGTGGTATGAGCGCGAATATTCGGACATGGTGATCCTCCCCCCCCCTTAGAAATGTCACATTAAGTGTAGAATCCGCACCTTAGGATTTTTTGCTTAAGATGCAGGAATGCTACTGACTATGAGCTCCCAAGAGCTGAAAAGCTCGAACTTATTCAACACGTTTGTGATGCATTCCACTGACAATCGGTTCTGAGAACAAAAAGAATGCCATTCATGGCATCACGATTATCGACCCTCTTTCGATGTGTACCGAGAGGGGGGAGTCTTTCGGATAGGTAACAGACGCTCAATTTTTGCCAAAAGGGCATCAGAGATTAGGTGTATTGTGTTGAACTCATTTACAATATTTTCAATAGGTGTTGATTTTACTCAGACAACACCTATTGAGATAGGTTCTTAGTTCCTCATTATGCGACAGAACCATTTTGTTTCCAACGATACTTAAATCCAACCTTCAGCTAGGTACATTAATCTTAATTGGCTAGGTGAACCAAGCTGCTCTAGGGCAAATATTTGTTCATCATTTAGATTTGGGCTTTTCTTTAAGTAAGTTTGTCCATTCGGTGTATCAAGAGGAAGTGTATAAGTTAAAATGGTATTGATTTCACTCGTTTTGCCTTGTTCAATAGCTTTTATTGCTGGCACTAACCAATCCCAATCTTCGTTTAATAGTTTTTTGAGTGCTCCATTAGCTATCGATTCGGTTTGAAGCAATTCTTTTCTCGTATCCGATCTCAATGATGACTGAGTACTTGGTATCAAGTGTTCACTAGCATCAGACCCTAGCATTTTTTTTAAAGTTAAACGAGCAGATTCCATATCCTGAACATCTCTCGATGCATTAACGGATGTCATAGATTCATCTTCTTTGGGACCAAGGTATGCCATTAAAGCACGCACTGACGCCGCGTTTTGCATACTAAAGGTAAAGTTTCCCTTGTTGTTAGATACTTCAATTCGAGGTAAAACTCCCGAAATATTACTCACATGTAATAAATCTTTCATTTCTTTATTTAACAAGTGGTTTCCTGCAAAGTTTAAAGCTGGTTTTCCTACGCTAGCAGCAGATGACGCTATGGAAGACATTGTGGAATTTTCTATTGTTTTCGTGAGTATTGAAAGCGGTTTTGGAGTGATAGCAACCCCTGAAACTCCAAAACCACCGCTTACACCAAGTTTAACTGTTGTCAAAGTCGCAGAAATAGCTCCTTCAGCAGATAATTTAGCATGTTCGAATGCTAATGTTTGCATCATGGGAATAGATAATTTTTTGTTCTTATTGGTTAATTTTGTAATTTGCTCCATTTGATGGAGGTATGCCTCAGAATCACAATGTTTCGATGTTTTATATAGGTTACGACCAATAGAAATCAGGCTCCCTACTCCTGGTAGGATTGCATTTAATAAAGTCGTAGGACCTTGAGTTTTTAACTTTTCTTTAGAAAAATTTAATAATTCAGCGCTAAAACCATCCATTTTCCCTGGGTAATGTTGCTCTAACATTATTTGTAAACGCGGATCCCTACCAATAATGTCAAACAGACTCTTCAGTTGTTGATAAGAACTATCATCAACCTTTATTTCTTCTAACAAATTGACGACCTCAAAAATCTTTCTTTCAGTCAAGGGCTCTCCTCTATATCCAGAAGGACTAACTAAAGAGAAAGCTAACAATGCAATATCAGGTTTCTCTTTTTTCAACAAAGCTTGTTTAAAATCTAAATGTGTTTTAATGTTTTCTTGGTAGAACTTCGGATATTTTGACTTTAATGCCTTTTCATTAATTAAAGTGAATTTTTGTCCTCGATGGAATGTAGATGGTTCTTTAACTTCTCCTTGTTTACTAATTACCCTGTCATCTTTTTGAGCTGCAATAAGGCGAAATTGCTCTAGTTCAGGGGAAAAACTTTGAGTATTCTTATTTATTGGATTAACCATGTATTTTTCCTTAAATTTGAAATGTATGATATAGTCTAGTATTAAATAGTTGGTTTACACCTTAAATTAATATCGAAATATGGATCGCTAGAATTGGACTTGTTCATTTTGGAAATTAAATCAAGAACGTTGGATATAACTTTTCCATCAATCATCTATCAGATGATAGTTAATTTTTGATATTTATTACCATGTAAAGAGAAATGCCATACGATAATATAAAAATAATTTAACCGTTTTTGTAATAAATGGATGTCAGTAGTGGTTTTTATTTTGTTATTTTTATGGCTATTATGGGCTTTGTTGCTCTAGGGATAAATTGAAGGCTGTTGAAAAAATACAGAAGAGTGAGTTCGTCCATTTCTAGTTGAAAATCCTCTCTACATTGAACACGCGATTCATGAAGCCGGAGTTCTCCCGTGCAAGAGTTTTATGTTCATCATGACGTAACCAAAAATCAAACAGTCCTTTGTTCAACATACGTAATGATTCGACCCCCTGAATTATTGACCTCGCTCGCTTCAGAATTTTGAAACCACCGGTACCTACAATGAGCTTCTTGAACGGGGCATGGTTGGATTCAATACCATTATTGAGATACTTTACTTGCCGCTGTTCGACATCCGGTCGAAGTCGTCCCCCTTTTTTAAGTGGGTAATCGCATTAGCATAGGAGGGATGCTTGTCGGTGTTTAATGTTTGAGGCTGCAACGCTTTTGGATAGTAACGCAGACACTGCTTCAAGAGCTGATAAGCCGCATCTTTATTACGTTTTTGTGAGAAGTCTCGTCTTGCTTGTTGATGGCTCGATACAGATAATGTTATTTACTTTTCATCGTCACATAGATTTCGTCGAGTTGCCATGAAGAGTCAGCTTGAATGAGTTGATGATGCCATAATTTTTATGTAGTGCAGGGGCATATTCAATGAACCATCGATAAATCGTTGAGTGGTGAACCGAAACCCCTCACTCCTACAGCATGTCGCTTAGGTTGGCGTAGCTCATTGGAGTAGAGCCATACCAACGCAAGCACCAAAGAATGACTTCAGAGGCAAAGTATTTCCATTTGAATTCAGGGTTGCTCATAACGTCACTAAATTAAGTGGGAAAACTGAAATCCTGAGCTTTAATTGAATTTTTGCAACAAGCTCCTTTTAAAATTGAAGTGTTAAGACTAATATATTTAATAATGTCAATTAAAAATACATATTTCAGATGATTATTTGCCTTGAAATTTATCTTAATGTTTAGAATTAAAATTTCGAACTATTAAGGACTTTCAATGAACTGGATGTATAGCTATGCTTTTTCCTTTTATTCAACTTTAACAATAAACACCTCTCCAAATCCTTTATTTTCTATCTGTACGAGCTTCCAAGGTGGGGATTTAACTATTACATTATAAACACCAAGCTTTTCATAGTCGTCAGGAACATATGTCCAGCCGGAATAACGGTTAGTATCATAGATTTTATATTTGTCATTTTGTCCTAATGTGGTTATCGCCTGATTAACTTTAATTTTCTTGAAGTATTCTTTTTCTTCGGCTTTAGCTTTTTTAAGATATCTTTGCATATCTAACAATAAGCGTCTTTTTTCTTTATCTCTTTCTTTCTTAGGTAGGCCAAACAACATATCATCAATCTCGGACATATCGAACACTTCACTAGTTGCACCACCATGAAAACCAATGATAGCTCTATTAGAAATGTACTTAATCTTACCTGCAGTAAAGACATAGTTTGCGCAAGATGAAAGGCAATAATCATTGACTTCTACACTCATCTTATTATCATAAACCCATCTACCCAGCTCAATACCTAACATGATATCACCACCGTCACTAGTTATTATTAAAGTATTCGGTTTCTCCTTGGCTCTTTCATAAAGTTTAAAAGCTAATTCGTTGCCTTCGGGTGATAATACTCCCTTATAGTAAATCGCATCGTTAGCTATAGTTACTTCAGTTAAATCTAACTCAGAATTGTTAGCATAAGCGAAAGAACATAGAGTTAAAGGGAGCGTTAATGCCAATAGTTTAGTTTTCATAAAGTATCACTCGTTTATGGGATATTTTCATAGACATTCGATTATTTGTATAAGTTCCAAATATGTTTAAAAAAATGTACATTACATAGTTCTTAACCATATCGAGTAACAAGCTGCATGATTTCGAAAGTACTTACTGAGTTCATGATTTATTTGGCAGTTACAATGGTAATGGATGATTACGAAACAAGAAAAAACACTAAGCTCAAGGGATCGGGAAAGCCAAAATGTTAAGAAAAAAACCGAGACGAAAACCGAAGTAGCGGATCATCTTGAAATGTTTATCCGGGATATGTTCTATGAGCCGACAAATCAACTCCTCAGCTGTTAAAGTCAGCCTCTCTTTTTCTCCACTCCGATGATTGAGGTATTCGAACGTCAGTTGTCCTCCTTTACTGTAGTGATGCAAGCGAGAGCCTGAGATTGGTGGACGCTTCAAGTAGCGGCCTAAATAATTGATTGTTTTATGCTGTTGGTCTGTCTTCTTTCCAAAATGCAGTTTCCAACGGCGGCGATATTGACTACGAAGAAAAGCGTGCCAATCTCCTTCATGACGAACGTAGGGGCAATCGTCTGCGCTTAAGTCAAGCTCTGAGTAATGTGAGCTTAAGAGCTGCGTAATCGCAGCTCACCAACACGCTTCTGTCACTTTGGCTTTGAAATAAATCGGCTTCCACAGCCCTGTTCGTTGGCAAATCCCTCCGCGTGTCGCTGATGCGTGAACATGACAATTCCAATTGAGCTTGCGACCGTAGGTATGAAGCGCACAGAAAACACCAATTTCTCCCCCTTGCTGTTTAGCCCAGGTCGTTAAAATGGTAGCTGCACACTTGAATAATCGATTAAGCAACCAGCGATTATGACGAAAGATAGGCCAGAGCGAACTTGGCGTAGTGAAGGTGATATGCTGCCATTCGCAGTCTGGCAGCACATGCTGTTGTTGGCGTATCCACCTTTCGGTGGATTTGACGCCACAACTGCTGCAAGCACGAGACTTACAGCTTTGATTGAGATATTTGGTGTAGGTACAACCGGAGTTTTTGCATTTGTAGAGACGCGACCCCATGTTCGTTGAGCCGTAAGCCATCATACGGGTAACGTTATCGACAACAACCTCTCTGATTTCAGAGATATGTTTGCTGAGATATATTGCCCAAGTGCCATTTCGAGCAAACAGTTGCCTGAGTGAGCGTAAGTGCATGAGGGGGGGGGTTATCGCTACTCTTCGCCAAATAGGTCCTCTTCATCGCAGAATAAATTTTCAATCTCTTCTGCAAAAGCCTGAGCTTGCTCCTCTATATCATCTTCACCAATCTCCCCTAGAGCGGCTAGGTGGTCTTGGCTGTATGTGAGGCAAGCCATTTTTAATGCTTGGTAAGCTTCTTCATCCTGAAGCTTCACGCTATCGAGGATTATCCGAGCCATAAAACTTAAAGCGTCCAATCGGCCTTTAGTATCATTGAGTTCAAACTGTAGCTGTTCTATTGATTCTTGAGGGGTAAGATACATGTGATTACCTTATATTTTCAATGAATTAAAGGTATTTAAAGTGGAATGAGTTCAGAGGTGAACTCTAAATTGTCAGTGCGTTGTAAGGGGTGAGTCTCTTTGCTTTCGAGCGTAGCTCGCTCAGGCGGCTATGCCGCCGGTTCATTGAACAAAGCTCACATTCACTTCACCTGACTGATGCAGCGAGCTGTTATGGGATAGGACTAGAAATGTGTCATTTTTGAGTTTAGAGGGCGAGCTGAAATGAAAGTATGTTACTAGCGTTTAACATTTGATAGAAAGCGGTAATTAACTTTCAGGCGAGAAATACAAAGTATTGAAGTGGAATATGGATGATTTTTGTCATTCTGTAGTAATCAGAGAATGGCAAAAATCACCCTAAATTTAGCTATTTAATCTGACTTTGATGTGATATACAAATCAACATTAAAAAGCCAATTTGAGAATCGTCACTTTGAATAAAATAATACAGTATTGTTATTTCATATGTTGGCAAAAAGATCATTAACTTTAAGTGATAGTGAATTCTTATAACAATAAATAGCCAGAACTCTTATAATGTGTTTGCTAAATAATAAGTGTTAACAAGTTGCGCATATGCAGTACAAGCCAGAAGACTCAATAAAAATAGCGATTGCAGACGTCAGTATCGGTATGTTCGTTACTGCGATTGAACAGAACAAACGTGTCAACCTCGCGAATGCTGGTCGTGTCTCTACGGAGCAGGGCATCAAAAAACTGCATGCAAGCGGCGTAAGGTATGTTTGGGTCGATCAGAAACTCTCAGCGCAGCAGTGCGTCTTTAATCCTGTTGAAGAAGTGCATGACATTACGTTGTCAGCTTCTGAAATTACGGCCACCTCTCAAATCCAACGAGCATTCCGTTCCCGCGAAGCGCAGCACAAGCGTGCTAAAATACTGATCGCGGAAGCGAAATGTTTAGCACAAAAGCTGCTGAGCCAAACCTTTGAAGGAAAAATACTTGAGGTCAACGAGATTGAATCGTGGGCCGATGACATGATTGACAGCGTATTCATTGATTCTGATGCACTCCAATGTGTATCAGCGCTGCGCCAAAAAGACAGTTACCTTTTGGAGCACTCAGTGAATGTCGCTTGTTTATTGGTTTCTTTCGGTAAGCATTTAGGGTTAGAAAAAGAGATGCTGAAACAACTTGCGATCGGCGGCATCATTCATGATGTTGGTAAAATCAAAGTTGATGATGAGATCTTGCATAAACCTGCTCGTTTAACGCCAGAAGAATTTGAACACATGAAACTCCACCAAGTGTTCGCAGGTGAGATCATTGTTGGCGTTAAAGGGTTGAGTAGCGTGAGTCGTGATGTGTGCTTGATGCACCACGAGAAACTTGATGGTACTGGTTACCCACTGGGCTTATCATGTGAGCAAATCCCGATGCATGGGCGCATGAGCTGTATCGTTGATATCTATGATGCATTGACGGCGGATCGCGTCTACAAAAAGGGCATGAGCTCGGCAGAAGCGTTTAAAATCTTATTGAGTTTGACGCCATTCCATCTTGATCCCGACTTGGTGTACAAGTTCATCAACTGCATAGGTGTGTACCCTGTGGGCTCGATAGTACAATTGAGTGATGGTCGAGTTAGCATTGTGTGGACATCCAACGATTCTCAACCACTTAAACCCATCGTGAAGTGTTTCTACTCGCGGAAGTACAAGCGTTACATCGATGTTGCTATGGTAGATTTAAAAAACAGCCCACATTCGGTTGAGAACGCGGTAGCGCCATCATCGTTAGAAGTGGATCCAAAACCTTTCTACGATTAAGCGAAATTAAGGCTGGTTCTTTACGATGTCCGTTGAGTAGCGAATTGCTTTACCAATATGTTGATTGTTACATTTAATGATTCTTCCCGTGAGCATTGGAAATTTTTGTTGTTAGCTCTAAACCACCTACTTCAGTAGGTGGTTATCATTTACTTCGGTTATGCCTTAATATCAATGTTGTTTATGTCTGCTCCGTATTTATCAGAAGCTAACTGAAGTACAGAAATTGTAGTTCTTCAATAAACTCAATGGCTTTGTTTTACTTCTACTTTTTAGCGACGTCATAAACTTAGTCACGAATAGGCCAAGTGAGACTGTGGTATTAAATCTAGACTCACCCCCCATTTTAGGGGGCTCACACAAAGCCACCTTCGTTAGAAGGTAATAATTTACTTTTCCCAAATTAGTCATGAGAATTCTTTGACCAATGAACATAAGCATGAACTCAAATCAAAAAAGCCGTAATATGTTCGTGACTTATAAATTGGTTATCTTGTCTCGTCCTGAAATGTGTTTACACATTGAGGACTAATTATGACAACTTCAAATACATCCTACATTAAGCGCACTCAGCGTGATTACACAATAGGCTTTAAATTACAGGTCGTTGATGCCGTGGAAAAAGGCGAAATGACCTACAAACAAGTTATGGTATCCAAGGTCGCTCAACCGTTTTAACTTGGCTAAGAAAGCATGGAAAAATGGATTGGACGCATAACCCAAGGGAGAACGCCATGTATAAAACTACAAAGCCGAATGAGTCACCCGCTCAAAAAAATAAAACGTCTTGAAAGAGAACTCGAAGACGAGCGGATAAGAAACCTGTTCTTGAATGAAGTCGTCGATATTCTTGACTCTGAGCATGGGACAAACCTGAGAAAAAAGTATCTTGCCAAGGAGCGAGAAGCCTTCAAAAACAGAAAGGACTCAGTTTAGCCAGAGTCTGCCGCTTATGTTGAATATCGAGACAAAGTGTTTACCAAAGAGAGAAACGAACAACTGCGCGGAAAATAGAAATCCAACCAGTAAAGGAAATGGTCCTAGAGTTGCGCCGTTATATGCCTCGAATTGGAACGAGAAAGCTACACTTTTTACTCAAACCAAAGCTGATAAGGGCTGGCATTAAACTGGGTAGAGATGCACTTTTTGACTACTTACGTCATGAAAGGCTTCTTATTCGACCAAAGCGCAGCTATACAAAGACAACCAACAGTCGTCTTTGGATGAAAAAGCATCCTAACTTGCTTAAGGAGTTTAGGCCTAGTCGCCCCGAAGAAGTATTAGTCAGTGACATTACTTTTGTTCAATCAGACGAAGGCGTCCATTACTTGTCACTTGTGACAGATGCATTTAGCCGTAAAGTTATGGGATATGAATTGAGTAATGAGATGAAAGCAACCGATGTTGTAAAGGCATTACGTATGGCGATAAAAGCTCGCCAATATCGGTGTCCATGTATTCATCATTCAGACCGAGGGCTCCAATATTGCTCAAGCGTCTACCAAACGCTGTTAAAAGTTGGCGATATAAAACCATCAATGACCGATGGATATGACTGTTATCAGAACGCGTTAGCAGAGAGGGTCAACGGGATACTAAAGCAAGAGTTCTTACTTCATAGGAGTCGGAATATCGAAGATCTCAAACAGCTAGTAAAGCAGTCCGTTAGTATCTATAACAATATGAGACCGCACCTTAGTCTCGGGATGAGAACCCCAAATGAGGTGCATGACAAAAGCCAACTGCTGGGGCAGTTGGCTTAGTGTAAAACTGTCAACGTATTTTAGGACGAGACATCTAATTAGTAATGATTAGAATCTTCAGGAAATTGCTGATGTGCTTTTTATTTGCGAACTCACAGTTTGATAACATGTTGCAAATTTTATTAAATTAATCAACAAAGCTCATTGAGTGAGATGATGAAACTGATGGTTTAAATCATTTTTATTTAAGTAAATTGCGCGTAAAATATAATATTTCATTTATAATGAGGTGCCTATGTTAAAGTATGTTAAGCTTAAATGGCAAATAATGTTGCCAGTTTTGGGTTTGTTTGTTGCTGTTCTGATTTCCTTTTCAATTGTTACATCTTTAATTACTGAAAATAATCATAATATATTTGATTCTTTTGATGATGTTCTATCAAAAGAGGAAGCGATATTTTCAATTGTTAATAAAACCTACGATATAAGACTTGAGTTACGTTCAGCTCTTTTTAAGGATGAGGAAAATATCGCTACAAAAGTAGATAAATGGTTTGAAAGTATACAAGTGGATATTGAAGAGCTTAAAGCTCTTTCCCACTCGAAAGAAGCAGTAAAGAATCTTGATGAGAATCTTGAAGTCTACCGAGATTATGCTCGGGTTATACAGAAAAATAAAGAAGCGTACAAGGATGGAGAACTCAATGAGATTGAATGGAGTAAATATAATAGTGACTTCACAGCATCAGGTCGAGCTCTAATTTTAAATTTGCAAGAAATGACAAAACTGGTTAAAGAACTTTCAAATGAACAAGTTACGAATTCTAAAAAAAGTACACAAACTCTGATTCAATGGTCAGTTATGGGGTTAGTAGGTATCTCATTCGTGGTTTTTGTTTTTGCTATCCAGTTATCAGGCTTTATTGTGAAGCCAATAAAGAATGTGCAATCTGTAATTCAGAAGCTTGCTTCTGGTGATTTTAATCAATCTGTTGATGATTCAGGTAAAAATGAAATCTATCAACTTGGTAAAGATTTAAACGAAACAATAGAGAGTGTACGTACAACAGTATCTGCCTTAATTGACATGAGTAGCGAAGTAGCCGCTGCTGCAACAGAACTTTCTGCAATTACAGAACAATCTGAACTTAACTCGGTCCAATCGGTGAACGAAATTGCTTTGGTTGCTACGGCTATAACTGAACTATCTAGCACTGCGGACAATGTTAAAGATAACGCAATATTTGCAGATAACAAAGCTCGCGATATTGATGCAATCACAGACCATGGATTTACTTTATTTGAGCAAAGCGCTAGTGCATTTAATGAGGTAGGTAACTCTTTAAATGAACTTTCTGCTGTTGTTTCTTCTGTAAAAGAGCACTCAGATAGAATTAGCACAGTTATAGACGTTATTCTGTCTATTTCAGAACAGACTAATTTACTTGCTCTCAATGCTGCGATCGAAGCTGCTAGAGCGGGTGAAAGCGGACGGGGTTTTGCTGTCGTTGCGGATGAAGTGAGAATGCTCGCTAAGAGAACATCAGATTCTACGTCTGAGATACAACATATTATCGAAGATCTACAATCCTCGTCTATATCTGCAAGTAGCAGTATGGCATCAAGTTTAACTCTTATGTTGTCGACACAAGAATTGAACAAAGAGGTTAATGAATCTCTATATCAGATTAGGCAAAATATGTCTGAAATCACTGATATTAATACTTTGGTGGCGACAGCTTCCGAGGAACAATCTCAAGTAACCAATGAAATTAGTAATAATATTGTTAATATTTCTAATATTTCCGAGCAAGAATCAGCTTCTTTGAGTCAAAGTAGCTCAGCAAGCAGAGAGTTATCGTTGTTAGCGGAAAAACAAAATGAGATGCTGTCATTCTTTAAAGTTTAATTTGTATTAATTCTAGAGTGTCCTGAATTCTGTGTAACTGTCTAAATTTAAGCCTTAAAAGCTAAGGATGGACAGTATGGATAAGAAAGCACTTGAAGTTTTTGCTTGTGAAGTGGCGAAGTCAATTAAGACTGAATCTGAGCTTGATGACTTCCGAAAAATGTTAACTAAGGTGACCGTTGAAACAGCGTTAAACGTCGAACTTGATGAGCACCTTGGTTATCATAAACACCAATTTAGAACCAATTCCAATTCTCGTAATGACTGCTCAGGCAAATCAATAGAGCTATTGTCAAATGTGGTGTATGGAGATCATGCAGTAGCCTGTTGAAGAGTCTCCATTTCTTTCACTCCATCGATGAAGCGAACATCTTTCACAACATCCGCTAGGAGTGCAAAACCTCGTAGACGACGCTACTTCGTCTCTGCACTGCGCATTAACTTGTAGGCCATCACCAACGTAAAGTATTTATCGAACATTTCTCGCTGCCAATACCCGTCCTTGGCGCTAGAGCGATCACGTCAACGCATAATGCTTTCAACTTCCTCTAATCTCACGGCTTTCATTTCTTTCTTCTCCTGTGTTGTTGCTGTCAGTTTGTGACGGTTGCATGTTCGCGTACAGGGAATTTCATCCCCCCCCCCCAAATCCCTTGCTAGATATTGTTGGCTATTTTTTATTCTATTTGTTTGTTTGTATAATAACAAACGTACAAACAAACCTTAAACGTAACAAAGGAACGTAACATGGCTAGAGAAAGAGCTTTTTCAGATCAGCAAGTCATAGAAGCAGCAAATGCGCTTTTAGTTGAGGGTAAAAACATCAATGGAACGTCACTGCGTAACAAACCATCACTCATCAGGAGTTACCGCCAGAAATCGCAGAGCGATTGTCGGTAATGATTGGTGATGTTGAACAGCTTGTTCACCAGATCAACGACCACGCTCACTACACTGTTGAGCTGCGTCTTAACCAAGCGATTGCAGAAGCAAACGAACGTGCCGCTAACGCAGCAAAGCGCGAAGCGGAATCGATCCAAGAACAAGATAAAGCGTTCGAGCAGCTAGAAGATGCGCTTGAAACGAATACTGATTTACAAGAACAGTTAAAGTTGGAGCAAAAAGAGAGCAGTCGTCTCAATGCTGCGTTGAATGTTGCTCAGAGTGAAACGAAAGCTGCGCTCGATACCGTTGCGGAACGTGATGAACGTCTAGCTGAGATGCAAAAACAGATCGCATCAATGCAAAAGCAGCTAAATATAGCTGAATCGGACAAAGCGAAAGCTCAAGGTCAAGTTGAGTCACTAAACAAACAACTATCAGAAACAGGTCAAGAGCTAAAAACAGCACTGAATAACCTCTCTTTGTCGCAGCAAGCGCAAGCGAAGTCTGAAAGCCAAGTCGAACAGCTAAACAAGCAGTTAGAAGGGAAGTCAGAGGAAATGACGAAGCTGAACGCAAGCCTGAAAATGTCCGAAAAAGAATTGGGTTCGCTGCAAGGGCTGGTTGGTTCATTAACTGAACAGATGGCTAATCAAAAGGTTGCTAACGACCAGTTACAAGGCAAGTTCGACGAAGAGAAAGCAGCACATATTCGCGCTGAAAGTTGCATAGAAAGCTTAAATACAGAACTTAATAAGAAGAATGAAGCCCTCTTAGAGACCCAAGCTTCTCTTGGTGAAGCTCAAAAACTGAGTGCGAAGCTAGAAGGTCAATTAATGCAGTATCAAAAGAAGTAAGCGAATGTTGAAATATTCACGCCTTAATCGTATGCATATGAATAAGAGGTAAATTATTTATCTTACTAAATGATGCTGTTGTTCTGGTGCGTCAAGAAAGAATCTTTCCCGAGGTTTTAATTGACTGATGTACCACGGCAGACTTTTTTGAACCCAAGGTGTTTATTGTTTGGGTGGGTTCAAATTAGTGTGCTGATTTCAGCCTTGTTGTTGAAGTTCGGTCTATGTTGACGTCGTTTCCAGTTGCAACCGATGCTCGATATTGGGTTCGACTTGGGCGTTACCCTTCGGGCAGGGCTTTTCGCTAGAATCTTCCATCTATGGGCTAAGATCTTCATCCCCCTGAAAAGTCACAAGTGCCTTCCCAGGGCGTGAAGCTCTAAAGCCCCTATCTGCAAGGATATCGCTACAACCCTGAACGCCTCCGCTACTGCGTAGCTGCGCCTCGTCGTTGCCTTTCACTGCCTGACATTAAGTTCGAGTAAGGGTTGGTTTTTTATGCGCCGATTTTCCTTTCTACTCGCATCACATTACGGGCTCGCAAGCTGTTTAACCTTCTCTCAACACAACCTGTCTTGCAAGGGAGGCTTCGCGCTGTATCCCTAAAGCAACAAGCTGCTAAGGGCTACTAGCCCCTTGTCAAGCCAGAACGATGTTGTGAGTGCGGACAGCTAAGCGGCTCCGGAAAGTGATACTCAAACGAAAAGGAAACTCAATATGGCGCAACAAAGCTCAACCCTAACTCTCTCTAAATGCCAAACAGCGACCAACGTCTCGCCGTTGGATCGCGAAAGCCCTCCTAAAAATGATTTCTCTTTGATTCAGCGCAAGCGTCAACGTGATCTGAAAATTTTAGACCGATTAAGAGAAATTCATGGATTGAAGAGAAAGCCTGTTCGCCATATTAGATGTAACCCTTTGAATTATGTTTGTACCGCTACTGCATGTATCGACCTTAATCGTATTTAATCAAACCATTCCACAGAGGCATAACAATGAGATATTTATCAGATTACACCAATGAAAAACAAACCGTTTTATTTGACCAGTTAGGCGCATTTTTTGCCTTTTCAAATGAACAATTTAACGCAGCGAAAAAAGAGGGGATCAAATACGTTTCACTTGGCTTTGGCATGATCGTGCCAGAGAGTAATGCGAGTGCTTTAGTCGAAAAGCTAGACGAGATCCAAAAGGAAGGGATTGCGCAAGATATTGCCGAAAATGGCATCAAAGCCATCATCCGCCGTGAGCTATTCAATCACGAGTGTTTTTACACCAATGATATTTTTGACTGCGTTGAAAAGCTTGAAAGCTACGACGTTTCATACGATGAAGTTTATGAGGTGTTTAACCACATCCGTAAAACCGAAGATGTGTATTAAGCACATATAAAAACGCCTAGATATTTGCACTAACAAATATCTAGGCAGTGTCCACAATTAAACTTACTCAGGATCTAAAAATGAACGAGTTAAATATTATCCCAACCAAAGAACAATTGAAAGCACAAACTTACGTTTGTACGGCAGAACCATTTGATTTAGGCAAGGTGGTGATCACGCAAGGCATTGACGCTCTATTACGTGAAAATATCGGAGCAAGTCTGCGCGTCTGTTTAATTCGTCACCAAAATGGTGATTGGGGAAATATGCCAATTGAAGATAAGATTTCAAATGATGAAGCCACAAAAACAGGTGAGCGCATTATGTCAGGCTATCGATTGTGCGATAAACAGATTTGGATTATTACCGAGTGGGATCGCAGCGTGACGACGGTATTATTACCGCATGAATACTAATTACAAAATAAACTAAAACCAAATCCAGTCAATGACTGGATTTTTTGCGTTTGATTTTCTGATTTTTCGTTTAGGTTTTAAAAATCGAATCGCACTTATTCATAATAAACGATGAGGCTAAAGCGAGTATAGGTGTGATATGAATAAGTGTTCGCTGATCACGCTGTTTTTTTCTTTGTCATCCGACTATAACCCTCATTTTGTGTTGTCAGTATTGTGGAACCATCACAATAATAATGAGCTTGTTTTTATTATCGAGTCATCAAGGTCTAGCAGGATGGAGGGTATTTTGTGGTATGGTGAATTCTGAACCTTTCTTTAGATTTCTATTATACTGCTATCGTGCTTCTTACTCACCTCGTGAGCGCATTCTCTACTCGTCACGCCGCTCCTCATGGTAAACTGCTTTGAGTTTTTGCATTTATTTATTTATGTCATTTGTTGTGGTTGTGTTATGAAATTTAAAATGATCTTTGTTTTTCTAGTTCCCTTTCAAACGTCTGCTTTTTGTTTTGATGAGGCTGGACAATATTATAATGTATCACCAGATTTATTAAGGGCGATTTCTCAAGTTGAAAGTAGCCTTGATCCGGCTGCTTATAACGAAAATAAAAACGCTGCGGGTAAGATCACTAGCCGTGATTTTGGGTTGATGCAAATTAATTCAATCTGGTTTAGCAAACTTGCTGATCTTAATGTGAACGAGAAGAATGTCTATGAGCCGTGTTTTAATGTGTCATTAGGTGCTTGGGTATTAAGTACGAACTTTGCTACTCACGGCTATAACTGGAACAGCATAGGCGCTTATAATGCAGGGTTCTCCAAACGTACCGAGAACGCCAGAAAAATATACATCCAAAAAGTCCAATCTGTTTATTATTCCGCAAAAGTTAAATAACCATCATTGCACTATTGTGGTGCAATGATGGTTATCATCTTCTCTTCCTTCTCTTCCTTCTCTTCCTTCTCTCTCTTCGTTCCTGCGTCTGACTCTTCTTGCTGTTCCCTATTCAGTCGCCATGGGTACGGCTTTTTAGCTTTGCACTGGTCAGTTGTTTCCAAGTTGATCCATTGAATGCTGATGTTGTCATCTTGACTTTTCTCTTTCTCCGAAAGCGACCACACCCCACGGCGCATTGATTCCAATGCGAATGGTTGTCTGTGAAAAATATAAAGACAATAAAAACAATGAGTTACAAAGTCACGCTAAGGCAAAATGACCATCAAAAAAATTTTCAAAATCTCAACTAATTAGCCGACAAAATCCAATGTGACTTTACATCATTAATGCATTGATTGTACTTAATCCCTTATTGCTAAAGGGCTGGAAAGGTGTTTAAAGCATATGTAATGTATGATTGATTTGAGTGTAATTAAGCTATTGTTTTTGAATAAAAATAAAGGTTTATTTCGTTGTGGAGTGATTTACATGTAAGGTGAAAGTAATGTATATTTACAGCGTGTATTTGGATGTAAAATGAAGAGAGGAGCACAGGATTATGGCAAAAGCTTTTTCAGTACAGAGTTACATTCGGGGTAAACTGGAGCAAGATTTCAAGACGTTCAGAGATAGAGAAAAGTTGGGGGATGCCGAAGCGGTTAGGCAGCTTCTAACGTTAGCACTGCGTATTAAGCTGAACGATAAGGAAGATGATCGTCCGTCTAACCGTGAGTTGATGGAGGAGATGTACTTGCGGATCAGAATGATCCAAGGGATTGGAAATTTAACCCATACTCAAAGTTTTGATGGCGTTGCATTTCATGAAAATAAAAAGGATGCAACTGAAATGCGCAGTTTAGTTTCCGCTGATGTGGAA